>JABMDG010000069.1:3307-51109 GCA_015904045.1 Nitrospira sp. | reverse complement strand
GCACTCGAAGCGTTGTCTAAATCCTACCAGCAGTAACGTGATGATCGGGTCGCGCGGGATCAACGAAGACTGATCCCGCCCGGCCTGTATCCCTCCAAATCCACACAGACGAAGCGAAACCCGGATTTGCGGAGACACGCACTGATATGTGCGCGCAAGTCCGGTTCATTCAGCCGGGCGAACTCATCCGGTCCGACCTCGATTCGCGCGACGTCTCCGTGCTCCCGCACACGCACATGACGAAATCCTGCCGCCTGCAGGATATCTTCAGCCTCTTCCACGCGGCGGAGGCTTTCGATGGTGATCGGGGTGCCACGCGGAATTCTCGATGAGAGACAGGCGGCTGCCGGTTTGTCCCAGTTCGAGAGCCCGTATTCCTTCGCGAGAACACGGATGTCGGCTTTCGACAGCTCGGATTCGACCAACGGGCTGCGCACTCCCCATTCCCGTGCTGCCTTGATGCCGGGCCTGTCATCGCCGAGGTCGTCCAAATTCGTTCCATCCACCACATGAGTGTCGCCGCTGGATCGCCGTATGGTTTCGAGGAGTTGGTACAAATCGGTCTTGCAGTGAAAGCAGCGGGCCGCATCGTTTCTGACGAATTCGGGAATCTCAAGCTGATCCGTCCGTACAATGTCGTGGCGCGCTCCGATTTCCTGGGCGACGCGTGTGGCAATTTCCAGTTCGATCGACGGAAACGTCGGAGACACAGCCGTGACGCCGACAGCGTTCTCACGGAGCTGCTCATGTGCCACCTTCAGGACGAAGGTACTGTCGATTCCTCCGGAATAGGCAACTAAGACGGAGCCCATCTCGGAGAGGATGGCGCGGAGGTGATCGAGTTTGTGTTGGAGCAGCGCGGTTGGCATGGCAGTAGGCGTCTCGTATATGAGCGTACTAGTGACGAATCTTTGCTTTTGCGATGTTGCCGACGACGACGAGAGCGTAATGTTGCGGGTTAAGATACTGTTTGGCGACCCGCAGCACATCTTCTTTCGTGACTCGTTCGATCCATTTTGGATACTGGACGAAGTAGTCGAATCCCAATCCGAAAAACTCCACTTGCGCCAACACCTTCGCCAGTTTGGCGGTCGAATCCAACCGTAACGGAAAGCTGCCCATCAAGAACGATTTGGCTTCGGCCAGCTCCTGGTCGGTGACCGGAGCCTCGCGGATGGCCTTCATTTCAGCCAGCACGCCGCTGATCGCTTGGTTGGTGGTTTCCGTCTTTGTCTGGAGATTTACCCAGAACGAGCCCGGCATGGCGCGTGCTTCGTAATGGCTCATGATGCCGTAGGCGAGTCCCTGTTTGTCTCGGATGGAGTCCATCAAGCGCGATGAAAATCCGCCGGCGCCGAGGATATGATTCATGACAGTCACGGCGTAAAAGTCCGGGTTCGTCCGGCTGATGCCGCTATGACCCAATACGATGGTGGATTGGGTCAGGTCTTTTTCGATGAAGTGCACAGCTTTCTTGCCGATGGCAGCGGGTTTCTTGACCGTCCTGGCCGGCGCCGGGCCCTTTTTCCAGGCTCCAAAATGCGTTTGGACCAAGACCGTGGCGTGCTCCACCGTAATATCGCCGACGATGGCGAAAATGACCTGGTTCGGAAGGTACTCCTTCGCGTAGAAGGCTTGGACGTCGGCCAATGTGAGTTTATTCAGGGCTTCTTCGGTCCCATTCGCCGGCCACCGATAGGGGTGGTTGTGGAAGACCAATTGGTTGAACGCTTTCATGGCCACATGGCCGGGGTCGTCGTTGTCGCTGATGATTTCTCCAAGAATCTGCGACCGCACCCGATCGAATTCCTGCGGGGGGAATGCCGGGCGCATGAGGATGTCCGCCAGCAGCGTGAAGCCGAGGTCGACGTCCTTCTTGAGCACTCGCGCCGCTGCAGTGGTGTAATCTTCGTGCGCGGTGACTTCCAGTGCGCCGCCGACAAAGTCGATCTGTTCAGCCAATTGTTTCGATGATCTGGTCGTCGTGCCTTCTTCCAGGAGGCTGGCCGTCAGATTTGCCAGGCCGGCCTTTTCCGGCGGATCGTACGCCGATCCGGTCCTGATGAGCGCATGGATTTCGACGATGGGCAGAAAGTGTTGCTCGACCACCAGCACGGTTATCCCATTGGGTGTCGTGATTTTAACCGGAGAGATATCGGCGGCAAATCCCGGCTCTGAAAAACCGGTCATTGCGGTGAGAACTCCCCATACGACCAAGGCCGCACCGGCGCGTAAGGACCGCAAGGGGCGATGGCGTGAATGCCGATGGGTGATGTCTGTCATTCTGCGAAGCATGGTTGGTGCGCTAAGGCTTTCCCTGTTGCAGTGACGGAAGAGATGCTTCCTGCTCCTTGGGAGGCAGGGGGATGAGAATCCCCACCGTTCGATTGTCCTGGGTTAAGTATTGCCTGGCGACGCGTTGAATGTCTTTGGCGGTGACGGTCCGCATGCGTTCCAGAAATTGATCTGCCCGCTGCCAGCCCGCGCCGATGGACTCCAATTGTCCAAGCAACATGGCATGGCGAAAATTTGAATCCTGCTCGAAAATGCGGGAGGCTTCCACCTGATTTTTGGCCCGCTGGAGTTCCAGGATCACAAGCCGGTCGGCGTGACGATGACCAGCGAAGGCCATGTGAAGCGGAATATCATCGCGGAAATCGGCCATCCAGAGCGGATCTTTCCGATCGGGCGGCTGGATAAAGATTCATCCGGCCTGATTCTTTTGACGAATGACGGCAACATCGTGAACGAGATTCTGCGCACCGAATTCGGGCATGAGCGGGAATATGTGGTCGATGTCGACCGGCCGTTCGACGAGTCATTTCTGGAGCGGATGTCCCAGGGCGTGAGTGTACTCGGAAGCCAAACCAAACCATGCCGGACCAGCCGGGCCGGGCGCAATCGGTTCCGCATTGTCTTGACCGAGGGTCGCAACCGGCAAATCCGGCGGATGTGCCAGGGGTTGGGCTACCGGGTGACGAGTCTGCACCGAGTCCGGATCATGCACATCACGGTGAAGGGGCTGGGGGTTGGAGAGTGGAAGGAGCTGACCAAACAGGAGCGGGATCAATTGTTGGACGCGGTAGGCCGCGCCGGAAATGAAGCGGGACCTGTTGAGCCGGTTGACCGAAGCTAGCTGTGCAATTCTCGCCGGGCTGCCTGGACGATGGCGAGGACCGCCGGATGTGTGAGCCGCCGCTCGGCGGTAATCGCGTAGAAATAGTGCTTCACCGAGTCCAGGCGTCCGACCACCTGCACCTGGTACTGTCGACAGATTTCCTTCTCGATCGCGGTGGCGCCGGGAAAAATTCCGTATCCATCCTGCCCGAATGCCTTGAGCGTCATGCTGTCATCGAATTCGCCGACGATGTTGGGAGTCAGTTCGCGATGCGCCAGCCATGGGTTCAGCAGCTGTCGGAGCATCGCATCAGCAGTCGGCAGAAGCATCGGGGCACCCTGTAACGATTGTGGAAAGCTGCGGCGATACCGCGCCGCCAGCGTCGCCGTCGCGAACAGGGTCACTCCGGACTCGCCCAAGAGGTGGTTATAGATTCGAGCGTTGCTGTTTGGCGGGGCCGGGGCGTCGGCGATGATCAGATCCAACTCGTGCACGACCAGATCAGCCAGTAAAAATGGCAGTTTGTCCTCTCGGCATATCAAGAGTGTCGACGGATCCACCTTCAGGGCTGATTTCAGAAATTGAGTGGCGAGCGGTTTCGACACGACATCCGCCATGCCGACGACCAATCGGGAAGGGTGCCCATTCGTCCCGCGCCCCTTCACCGTGCGCAGCAACTCTTGTCCGGTTGCGAAGATGTCTTCCGCGTACTTGAACACCACCCGTCCCATCTCCGTCATGACGAGGCGGCGTCCTGTTCGGACGAACAGTTGTTCTCCCAGGGCTTGTTCCAGGAGCATGATCTGTCCGCTGATCGTCGGCTGGGCCAGATGGAGTTCCGCGCAGGCCTTGGCCACCGTGCCATGTTTGGCGACGGACCAGAAATACAGCAGGTGGTGATAGTTCAACCAATCCATTCGGCCCTAAGTATCCGGGTAGGGGGACCACTATACATCGGATTAGCCGATAACTCCAATCCGTTTTATCTATTTTTAAAAATGAGCAGGAGATTGCTACTGTGGGCGCCGTTCGCCCTCGTAGTACATAACGAAAAAAGGAGCATCCTGCGTGATCGCCCTGGTATTGGCTATTCTGACTCTCCTGCCAATGACTGCACTGGCGGAACCAGTGAGCGACTCGAAGACCGTGCAGGCCCAGTCGGCTCGCACCGCACCACTCACCATTAGCGAAGTCCTTGCCCGCATCGAGTTGACGCATCCGCTGCTTCGGGCGATGGGCGCCGAGCGACAGAAGGCTCGCGCGAAGATCCTGAAGGCGCTCGGGGCCTGGGAACCGCAGGTCAAGAACTATACACAGGTCGAACGGTATACGACCTGGAATCTCACCACGTCGTTCGACATTCCGAGTCAACATACGACGGGATACGCCGACAGCACCCTCCAGGTCGGGCATCCCTGGGGTTTCGTGGTCGAAGGCGGACTCCGCAGCGGGTTCGGGGATGCCGCCACGAACAACCGCATTGCCTATCCCCCTGATCTGCTGGGCATCTATCGTACGCAACATTTCTACTACGGTGGGTCGGTCCATTTCTTGCGGGGTTTAATCATCAACGACGAGAATGCTGAGTATCAAAGGGCTGAACTTGCGGAGCCGCAAGCGGAGATCGCGGTGGCGCAGAAACGACAAGACCTCTATCTCGCAGGCGCCGTGCAGTATTGGGATTGGCAGGTGGCGGTCAAACAGGCCGAGGTTGTGAAGCAAATACTGGGTGTTGCGGAAGCTCGCGCCCTCCAGATTGAGGGCCAGGCCAAGGCTGGAAAGATTTCGCCTCTTGATGTCGCGGAAGTCAATCAGGAAGTGCAGCGCCGCCGGGCGGCCGCCATTGCCGCCCAACGGAAGGTGGAGTATGAGCAGTACAAGCTGTCCCTCTTTTTCTGGGAAAACGGCGAGCCGGTAGCCCCACGAGCGGAATGGGCTCCGGAATTCCAGGGTGAAACGCCGCTTCCAACTGAAGAGGAGGTCTCAGGCTTTAAGGTGGAGGCGAAGGAGGCGCGGCCGGAAGTGCGGGATCTCTATATCCTGGCCAAGATCAACAACATCGATCTCAAGCTCGCCAAGAACAAGCTGCTCCCGACCTTGGATCTTGAAGGCGGACCGACCAAGGGCGCCGCGGACTGGGTTGTGGGACTTGGGTATCGAGTCGGCTTGCACACGGAGATCCCTCTGTTCCAGCGGGAAGGGCGAGGGAAGGTCATGGCTGCGGAAGTGGGCCAGTCACAATTGGCGTTGAAGCAGCAATATACCGAGCAGCAAGTCGGGTTTGACGTGGATAACTGGTACTCGGCGATCGTGCGGGCTAGGGATCGGGTGAGGGCTGCCACGGAATCGTACCGGTTGGCCAAGATCTTGGAAGAAGGCGAGCGTAAACGGTTCGACTTGGGGAAGACCAGTATCCTCTTCGTCAATATGCGCGAGCGTAACGCTGTCGAGGCAGCCTACCAGCTATATCGGGCGCAGGCCGACTACGCCGTCTCGCGCGGAGGGATGCTGTGGGCGAGGGGTGTGTTGTCGAAGCCCTGGCCTGAGAGCGAGTTGGCCAAGTACGGAAACCCGCTGACGGCGGCGGGCATGAACGGCCACCAACAACCGGGCCGCGATTAAACCGGCACAAGGAGCATCCTTTTGATGGCCGCGCTACTGCTCATGATTCTGATCCTGCTTCCTGTGACGACAGGGGCGGAGCCGTTGAGCAACTCGAGCACCGTGCAGCTTCAGCCGGGGCGCACCGAGCCCCTGACCATCACCGAAGTGCTCGCCCGTATTGAGTTGACGCATCCCCTGCTTCGAGCCACCGGTGTCGAGCGGACGCAGGCTCGGGCGAAGATCCTGAAAGCGCTGGGGGCGTGGGAGCCGACGTTCAAGAACCGCACAGAGACCGACCGTTATCAGTCTTGGAATTTCCTCGCCTTCGTGAATACGACAACGGGGGGATATAACGACACGCTGCTCGAGGTTGGGCATCCCTGGGGCTTCAGGGTCCATGGCGGCATCCGCAGCGGCTATGGAGATCGCACCAACCAAGCCGCCCATGCGTACATCCCTAATGATGGACTGCTCTTCTGGCAAAACCAGCTGATTCTGGCCGGTGGGGAGGGCCATCTGCTACGGGGGCTCCTGATCAACGACGAGTACGCCGACTATCAAAAAGCCCAACTCATGGGACCGCTGGCTGAGATCCATGTCGCGCAGAAGCGGCAGGACCTGTATCTGGCCGGCGCCATCCAATACTGGGATTGGCAAGTCGCCGTCAAGCAAGCCGAGGTGCGGAGGCAAAACCTGGCTGTGGCAGAGGCTCGATTCACCCAGGTCGAGGGCCAGGCCAAGGCTGGAAAGATTTCGCCCCTTGATGTGGCCGAAATGGGCCAGGAAGTTCAGAACCGCCGGGAGGCCGCCATCGCCGCCCAGCGGCAGGTGGAGTATGAGCAGTATAAACTGTCCCTCTTTCTTTGGGAGAACGGGGAGCCGGTCGCCCCGAGGCCGGAGTGGGCTCCGGAGTTCACGGGAGAAACGCCCTTGCCGACCGAGGGAGACGTTACCGCGGCGAAGGTATCTGCCAAAGAAGACCGGCCGGAAGTGCAGTCCCTCTACATCGAAGCCAAGATGAACAATATCGATCTGAAGCTCGCCAAGAACTTCCTGCTCCCGAAGTTTGATTTTAAGGGGGGGCAAATGGAGGCGGCCGCGGACTGGAACGTGGGAGTCGGGTATCGAATGGAATCGTGGTTTGCGATGCCGCTGTTCCAGCGGGAAGGGCGTGGGAAAGTCATGTTCGCCGAAGCGGACCAGCAACAATTGGTCTTGAAACAACTGTATACCGAACAGCAAGTGAGCATCGATGTAGATAATTGGGTTTCGGCAATTGTCAGGGCCAGGGATCGAGTGAGGGCCGCCTCCGAAGCCTATCGGTTGGCCAAGACGCTGGAAGAGGGCGAGCGTAAACGATTCGACCTAGGAGCCACCAGCATCTTATTCGTGAATTTGCGAGAGCAAAACGCCGTGGAGGCGGCGTATGAACTGTATCGTGCCCAGTACGATTATGTGCTCGCACGAGGTGGATACCTCTGGGCACGTGGGGGCTTGTCGAAGCCAGTCGCCACTGACGTCCTGGCCAAGTATGGCGATCCTTCAAAGGCAGCAGGATTGCACGGCAACAAAGTCAAAGGACGTGACTAAGTGCACCGCAAGGAGCAGTCTTCTTTGATCACATTGGTGTTAGGCATGTTGACATTGTTGCCAACATTGGCACTCGCGGAGCCCTCGGCCATCGAGCCCTCCGCCGCAACCGCCTCTGCCGTGCGAACCGCCCCCCTGACCATTGAAGAGGTGCTGGCCAGGATTGAGTTGACCCATCCCCTCCTCAGGGCAACAGGACTGGAGCGGGCGCAGGCTCGGGCGAGAATCTTGAAGGCGCTGGGTGCATGGGAGCCAAGACTTCGGAATGAGGTCGAGTTCGATCGCTATCAGACGTTCAATCTGACAAATGTCAGTGGTGTGCCGAATCACTTAAGCTCTGGATATGACGACCTCATGCTCAAGCTCGGACACCCCTGGGGATGGAATCTCTTCCTCGGCATCCGGAATGTCTTCGGCGATCATGCGACGCTCCTGGGCGACAACACGAGTCTCCCAGTGCGCAATGTACAGAGTCCCGCGGTGGCGGTTCCCCAAGACTTGCAACTGTTCTATCCGCAGCAAATGATGATTGTCGGCGGAAAGTTTAACCTCCTCCGGGGATTCATCATCAACGAAGAGTACGCCGAGTTCCAACAGGCCGAACTCTCGGAACCCCAGGCGGAGATCAAGGTCGCGCAGAAACGCCAGGACCTCTATCTGGCCGGCGCTATTCAATATTGGGATTGGCAGGTTGCCGTTAAACAGGCCGAGGTGCAGAAGCAAAACCTGGCAATTGCCGAAGCCCGATTCACCATGGTCGAGGGGCAGGCCAAGGCCGGAAAGGTTTCGCCACTCGATGTGGTCGAGGTGGGCCAGGAAGTTCAGCGCCGCCGGGAGGCCGCCATCGCCGCGCAACGGCAGGCGGAATATGAACAGTACAAACTGTCCCTCTTTCTCTGGGAGAATGGCGAACCGGTGACTCCACGACCGGAGTGGGCGCCGGATTTCACCGGGGAAACCCCGCTGCCCACCGAAGAGGAGATTGCCGCAGCCAAGGTAGCGGCCAAGGAGGACCGCCCGGAGGTGCGAGCGCTCGCCATACAACTTCAGATGAACGAAATCGATGTCAAACTCGCGAAGAATAGTCTGCTGCCAAAGCTCTACATAGAGGGGGGGCCGGCGGTTGGCTCTATCTATTGGGTTGGAGGAATCGGCTACCGAGTTGGAACGTTCTTCAGTATCCCCTTATTCAATCGAGAGGCCCGAGGAAAAGTGGCCCATGCGCAGGCTGAGCAAGAACGCCTGACGTATGAAATCTGGAACAAAGAGCAACAGGTCAGCATCGATGTCGACAATTGGGTGTCGGCCATCGTCCGGGCCAGGGATCGCGTGAGGGCCGCCACGGAAGCGTACCGGCTGGCCAAGGTGCTGGAGGAGGGCGAGCGCAAGCGCTTCGACATGGGGGCGACCAGTATCTTGTTTGTGAACCTGCGGGAGCGTAACGTGGTCGAAGCCGCCTACGACCTGTACCGTGCCCAATATGATTACGTGCTTTCTCGCGGCGGCTACCTCTTGGCTAAGGGGGCGTTATCGAAGGCCGTCGGCGCGAGTGTGCTGGCCAAGTACGGCGATCCGATTCATGCGGCTGGTTCTTCAGGTCAGCAAATTGAAGGTCGGGACTAAGTCAATTACGGGGCACATTTTTTACTTTTAACTCTGGAACGGAGGGTTGTGATGACGGAAACACAGAGGACACATCATCCGAACCTATTACAGGCATTGCTAGAGCAGCTCTCCGTGGCCATGAAGGCTGAGAAAAGGATCATGAGTTTGATCTTTTCTTATGCGTTGGCCGTGGCGTTCTTTTCGCTCATCATCCCACTCACGGTTCAAGAACTCGTCAGCACATTCTCCTATGCTGTGCAGCCGGTCATGATCTGGACGCTGACGGGCAACATGTTCTTGGTCCTGCTCTTTGTGGGCATGTTCAAATCCTTCCATTTCTACGCCGTGGATGTCATCCAGCGGCGCATCTTCGCGCGTGTCGCGGTGGCGATGGTGGAGCAACTCCCGCGCTATCAAATTCAGGGGTACCGCACCGAAATGGCGAATCGCTTCATAGAAACCATTTTTATGCAACGTGCCTTGTCCACCCTTCTGATTGATCTGGTGAATGTCGTCGTCGGAGGGGTGGTCGGGATGGCGATGCTGGTGGTCTACCATCCGTACTTCTTGCTTTACGACGTGATGCTCATGGGCGGATTCGCCATCACATTTTTTGTGCTGTCCCGAGGAGCCGTAAGGACGACGCTCGACATGTCTCGAGCGAAATACGAGATGTTCCATTGGATTCAGGAAATTTCCCGCAATGTCTTGCAGTTGAAAGCCACGGACAGCCAGCCGTATCTCTTGCAAAAAACAAACGAGCTGGTCAACCGGTATACCGATACTCGAAAGGCGCGCTTCGCCGTGTTGATCCGCCAATACGTCGGGTCGGTATCCGGGCAAGCCTTGGCTCAAGCAGGCGCCCTGGCATTGGCCGGAGCCCTCTTGTCGCAAGGCCAGCTGACCCTTGGCCAATTGGTGGCCGTTGAAGTCGTCGTCGGGGCGCTGGTCATCAGCTTCGATTCGCTTATCAAGAACATGGGCCATGTGTACTATTTCTTCGTGTCTCTCACGGAACTGGATTCTTTCTTCTCGCATCCGCAAGACCTAGTGCCGACCACCACAACAGTGACTATGCCGACCCCGCGTGGTCAGGGTATCCGTGTCACCTGCAAAAATGTCGGGCTGGTCCATGATGGTTATTCAGTCTTTGACAACTTCAATCTGGAAGTGGCCCCGGGCGAGAAACTTGGGATTTATGCAAAAACCACTGTCGCGAAACTTTCCCTCGCCCGAGTCTTGGGCGGTCTCGAAGCACCGACTAGCGGCGTGGTTCAATACAACGGCGTCGACCTTCGCTACATGGACCCGGATGCCATCAACCAATGCCGTAGCGTGGTCATCGATTCACAGCTGACCCTCCTCGAGGGAACAATCGAGGACAATATCGTCGTCGGCCGGTCCTATGTCTCCTATGACGATATCGCGTGGGCGTTACGGTTTGCGGAGCTCGAAGAGGAGGTCGAATCCCTTCCTCGTGGAATCAAGTCGAGCATCCGCGATCTGGGGGAGGTACTGCCGTCGAGCAAGGTCGTCCAGATCTTGTTGGCCCGTGCCGTCCTCGGCCACCCGCAAGTCCTCGTCTTCGACGGACTGATCCACAGCATGGATCCGGCTATGCGGGAAACGATTTTGCGCAGACTCTGTTCCAAGGATGAAACTTGGTCGGTCATTTTCGTCTCAACAGATCCAAACCTAACGGCGCATGCAGATCGGCGCATCATGTTGCACCATACGCATGCATGAACGGGTCGAACAGACGCAACCACAGTAAGTAACATCAACGGAGGCTTACATGGCTGGCCTAGATCGTGAACGCGGAAGTAATGAGCGTGCACTGGTTGCACGGACGACGGGGTTTGGCGCGATTGCACTCGACACCGGCAGCGCATTAACCAAAATGCCGTGTTGGGATGCCGTCAAAATACCCAGACGGCTGACCACGGCATCGCGCGTCACCCTGACGTTGTTGATCCTGATCATCATTATGATCGACTTCGTGCCCTGGACGCAGACCATCAGTGCCAGCGGCAAGGTCTCTGCCTATACCCCGTACGAACGACCGCAGAACCTAGAAGCCCAGATCACGGGGCGGATCAAGGCGTGGCATGTCTATGAAGGGGTCAAGGTCAAAAAGGGTGATCTCGTTGCAGAGCTTCAAGATTACGACCCGAATTTCATGGCCCCTGAACTGCTCGAACTTCTGGAGCAGCGAAAAGTGGCCTTGCAGCAGCAGCGCCAGGCAGCATTGGCCAGGGCCGATCAACTTAACAAGCGGATCGGGCAGATGAAAGCGCTCGTCCGAGCCGCCGTGCCAGGAGCCGATGCGCGCGTCGTTGAAGCTGAGAACAGGGTACGGGAAGCGCAACAGAAACTCGAAGCCGCCAAGATCGACGTCACGACCGCCCTGCTTAACGTAGATCGCCACAGGCAATTGGTCAAGGAGGGCTTGGTCTCGCAACGCGAACTCGAATTGACGATTCAGACCGAGATTGGTACGAAGGCGGCCTTGCAGGCGGCACAGGCCAATCTGCAGGCGGCCGAACAGTCGCGATCAGCCTTCTTCTTCGGTCGGGACCAAATCACCGCCGATGTGTGGCAAAAGCTGATTGATGCCGAAGCGGCACGCGACCAGGCAGTCGCGGATGCGTCCAAAGCCTTAGACCAGTTGGCGGACGTCTCCGTCCGACAGGAAAATGCCCAACAGCGTATCGATCGGGCCCGCATCGTCGCAACGATGGATGGGACTGTCGTCAAGATGGCCAAGGTTGGAGTCGGTGAGACCGTGAAGCAGGGTGAAACCATTGTGACCCTCTCACCCACTGCGTCAGATACTGCGATTGAAATGGTAGCAGAAGGACTGGATTCACCCTTGTTGGTCCCTGGCCGCAAGGTGAGGATCCTTTTCTTCGGTGTTCCGGCGATTCCGCTGCCGGCCTGGCCTTCCCTCATGGCCGGAACGCGTGGCGGCGTTATCAAGGTTGTCGACCAGATCGACGATGGCAAGGGCAATTACCGATTCTGGGTCGTTCCCGACCCGGAGGATCCTCAGCCGTGGCCAGAACAGTCGAGGGTGCGGCAAGGAACAAAGGTGCTGGGTTGGGTCATTCTCAACCGGGTGCCACTCTGGTATGAATTGTGGAGACGGTTTAATTTCTTCCCGCCGGATTATTTGGAGCGGGACCCGAGCATCCTGGAAATGCTCTCGCCCAGGACAACAGGCGCGGGTTTGGGAGGGGCGAAGTAGCATCGCCGGCGTTTTAGGACGCAGGGAGCCTATTGTTAATATCTCTGAATCGGAGGGGGTGGGCAACCACCCCCTCTGTATTTTCTGCCCCACTCTATCGGCACGACAACGATCACACACATGCATTGAATCCCTCAGTTCTCACCGGCTCGTCTTCCCCTTCACCGTCACCGGTGGCCTTGACCCATGCAGTCGGACACATTAAGGTGATGAACCTTTGCTCAGGCGAGATTCAAACTACAGACGTCTAAACAGGTGTTCTCAACATGGCTACACAAAAACGGCGATCGCATCAACGGAAAGCACGTCATCCAATGGCCGCAGGCAAACCGATTGTCGGGGTGCTCGGCGGAAGTAAATCGGACTTCCCTGTCTTAGAAAAGGCAGGGGAAATTTTAGGAGAACTCGCAATTCCCTATGAGCTGCTCGTCGTATCCGCTCACCGCACCCCTGATCGACTATTCGAATATGCCATGGCTGCCTCCGAACGAGGCATCGAAGTGATCATCGCGGGGGCTGGAGGCGCGGCACACCTCCCAGGCATGCTGGCGGCCAAAACCCATCTGCCTGTCATCGGAGTCCCAATTCCCACAGAAAACCTCCGTGGCCTGGATTCGTTACTGTCGATCGTTCAAATGCCCAAAGGGATACCGGTGGCGACGGTCGCCATCGGGGGAGCCGAAAACGCAGGCCTCTTGGCGGCGCAGATTCTCGCCGGGCGCTATCCCCGCATCGCGAAGGCTGTGAAGAATTACCGGGCAGCCCAGACAGACAGTGTCCTCAATTCCGCAGAAGCCCAGGGCATGACTTTGGGCAATCCCGGCGCCGAGGAGACGAGTCGGAAATCGTGACGGCCAAGATCCTTGAGCCTGGATCAGTGATCGGTGTGCTGGGCGGGGGCCAATTGGGGGCCATGTTCGCCAGCGCCGCTCGGCGTATGGGCTATCGTGTCGCCGTGTGGGACCCTGATCCCGATGCTCCTGCACTCCAACTGGCGGACTATTCTTTTGCGGCGCCCTTCTTGGACATAGAGACACGCGATCAATTCTCTGGCACCGTTGGTGCCGTCACCCTTGAATGGGAAAATGTCCCGGCCGATCTGTGCGAATGGCTGGCACGTCATCATCCTGTCCGCCCGTTCGGGTCCGTCCTCCGGATCATTCAAGATCGTATTCAACAGAAACAATTTCTACAGAATCACCACCTACCTGTTGCGCCCTTCGCGATCATCGAATCGCCTGGTCAATTGCCGAATGCCGTCCATGCCATCGGTCTTCCCGCGCTGTGCAAGACCGCACGATCCGGGTATGACGGCAAGGGCCAATGGCTCATTCAGAAGCCCGCTGATGCCAAACAGGTCTTAGCATCCTTGTATGCGGGTGTCAGGGCCGGCCACCGCTGGATTCTCGAACAATTTGTGCCCTTCGAGCGGGAATTGTCGGTACTTGTAGTCCAAGAACCGGGAGGACAATGTCGGACGTACCCCGCTGTGGACAATCGGCATGAGCATGGCATCTTACGTCTGACGGTTGCGCCATCCTCTCTTCCCGCTGGAGCCACGACGCATGCATCGCACCTCGCCGTTCAAGCCGTCTCGGCATTGAATTCTCCAGGAGTCTTCTGTGTCGAGTTCTTTTACACATCCGATGGCAATCTGTTGATCAATGAAATCGCGCCACGTCCTCATAATTCCGGTCACTACACTCTGGACGCCTGTATGGTCTCGCAATTCGAACAACAGGTTCGCCTGCTCTGTGGCGCCCCAATCGGCGAGGTCAAGCTGTTGTGCCCGGCGGCGATGGTCAATCTCATAGGCGATGAAGTCCGAACAGTGACATCGGGACAAGGATACCGGGAGCTGATGGCGATGTCTGGGGCTGTGCTGCATCTCTACGGCAAGCGGGCCATACGGACAGGGAGAAAAATGGGGCATGTGACGTTTTTGGCTGAAGAACGTGAGATAGCAGAAGAGCGGGCTCGCTGGCTGATAAAACGGTTGGGGTAACGTCCGGTCACCGCTATCACCGGCGAAAATGGCCCGGCGCAAAAAATGGCACCTCCGGCCGTTTGAAGAGTCCTACCAGCGCCATTCCCGCGACAAAACCACCAATATGCGCGAAGAAGGCCACACCGCCACCCGTGGCACCCACGCTCATCCCTCCACTCATCAACTGGGTGACAAACCACATACCCAACACGAGGCCGGCCGCAATACGTGTCATTCCGACCCCCGGCAACAAGACCAGCACGTGGGCACGGGGGAACAGCAGAAGATAGGCACCTAACACGGCGGAGATGGCGCCGCTGGCCCCGACCATGGGGATTGGCGACGCAGGATCGGTCAAGGCATGGGTAAGGGCGGCCAGCACTCCCGACAGGACGTAAAAGACCGCATATTTGACATGCCCCATGACATCCTCGATGTTGTTGCCGAAGATCCACAGGTACAGCATATTGCCGAGCAAATGCATCCAGCCCCCATGGAGGAACATGCTTGTCACCAGCGTCAGACCAACTGGGATTGCCGCAGCCGCTTCCTCCGGGAGCGAACCGGAACCGAATACGACGGCCGGAATTGCCCCATACTGAAAAACGAAGATGTTACCGAGCTGCTCGGAGAGACTGTTCTGGTAGAGAAAGATACCGATACACATGACGATGAACAGAATGGTCACGAACGGGAATCGCTCGGTGGGATTATCGTCGTGAAGAGGGATCACGGTAAGGACCTAAGGGGTGCGCCGGCGGTCGGTGACCGCGCGTGGCAACAACGGAGTGGCGGGAAGGATTCCGTCGGCCCCCAAGGGAACCGAAAACCCCGCCGCGTGAGTATGTCCGCCTCCGCCGAACGATGCGGCGATGGCCCCGACATCCGTACTGTCTTGGCGGGAGCGCATGCTGAAATAACGCCGTCCGTCGCGATCATGCCAAATGATGCAGAATGGATAATGGGGCGAGAGGCGCTCGCCGATCTGGCTTGTTAAGACCGCGCTTTGCACGGAAGGAACGATTTCGCCCTGAAACTCCACCATGACGGCTTGCGCCGCCAGTTTGCCGACCAGCTCATGTTCGTAGCGAAGAATCGCATGACCCTCCTGTTCGAGTTTGTCCTGGGAGAACTGATCCCAGAGTCTGAAGTCGAAGGGGTACGAAGCCAACGCCGCATTAATCTCTCGGCTGCCCACCAAGGCCCAGGTCCAGAGGTCTTTGTCCTGGACATACCGAAGCAGCCAGGGCGCGGTTGTCCCGTGGGCCCATTCCCAACCGAGCACCGCCCCCGACTTGGTCTGATCGAAATAGGCATAGGGCAGCCCCTGTAAGGCCTGCTCTGCCGTAATGTGATGGTCAAGGACGAGCAGTTCCTTGGCCTCGGCTGCCATGGCCTCTAGCATGGGACGCCCATAACTGAAATCGACGATGACGATGCGGCGATCCGTGAGGTCAGGCGGGGGCGGGCAGCCGTGTTTCACCGGCACGAAGCGGGCATTGGGAAATTGTTTCCAAATGGCCCATGCGGCTCCAAATCCGTCCGAGCAGTCGGCGTGATAGAGGACGATATCGGGAGGATGATGGAACCGGTGTGCGTAGGGTGAATCGCTCATAAGCGTTTGTGGAGAATACCACGGTTGGAGAGGCGACTAAAGAGGGATTCTCACGGCCAAACCGGCCGCAGGGGACTGGCCTGTGAACGGGTGAGACTACAGCCGATTCAGATGGTCGATCAACTGACGGAGCCGACCGGCGCTCCGTCGGTTGAAATTGAAGACCAGCCGGGGAAGGTCCCGTAACGCCGGCTCATCCAGCTCTTCGTCGAGCGGGCCCCGCAATTCGAATTGCCCATCGGCCAGGAGGTCGCCGAACCGTTCCTGGGTTTGCTCGAGCTGTTCGCCGGAGATCGGCGATTGCAGCCGCATCGCCAGCTGTCGCCCCACGAACCGAATGGAGTGATACCGGCGATAGAATGTGAGGATATGGTTCACGGCCGCATCAGGCGAATCCATGATCGTGAAGAGACTCTGGTCCTCTTCATTGATCAGTCTTCGGTGTAACAGTTGGCGTGTGATGAAGGCTGACCAGTCGTCCCAATAGTCGCACCCCGGTGCCTGCAGACAAACAATCGGCTGGGGGTCGCTCTTTCCAGTTTGCGCCAGTGTCAGAATCTCAAATCCTTCATCATGCGTGCCGAAGCCTCCCGGAAAAAGCGCGATGGCATTGGCTTCTTTCTGAAACATTAATTTTCTGGTGAAAAAATATTTGAACGTAATCAGCTTGGCATCGTCGGCGATGGTCTGGTTCGGCCCTTGCTCGAAGGGCAACATGATATTCACGCCGAAACTGTTCTCACGTCCGGCACCTTCTTGGGCGGCACGCATGATGCCATCCGCTCCGCCGGTAATGACCATGAATCCCTGCTGGACGATCGCCTGCGCGAAACGGTACGCCAAGTGGTAATTAGGGTCATCCGAGGGGGTGCGTGCGGATCCGAAGATACTCACCTTTTGCCGGTCCCGATACCCTCGAAACACCCCGAACGCATGGCGCAATTCTTTTACCGCCCGATTCACGATTTTCACGTCGAGCAAGTCGAGATGGGCGTCGTGGAGTTTCAGAACCCCCGTTAACAGCTCTTTCATCAGGGCGACGTGTAAGTCATCTTCCGGGCCACCGAGCATGGTGCCAATCTGGTGCAGGATCTCTTCCTTCGACAGGCTGGGCCGTGGTCGGAGTTGCTGTGGTTTGCTGGGTACGTTCATGTGTGTCCTCTCGCGTACGCTGACGGGGAATTCTATCAATGGATCACAGATTGGTCAAAGAACCTTGAAAGATGGGCACGGCCTAGTAGAGATCGGAAGATGTGGGCGAATGCTGGAGCACCCATGCTTTGATCGTTGACTGGTCCGTGGACGAGAGATCGACAAATTGGATATCGAACGTGGCGGCTGAGGTCCGAGACGGTGTTCCGGCCCCGCGCCTACGGCCGTAATCGGACACGATCCGACCTCGAACCGTCAGCGGGCTTGCCAAAGAGGGGAGGGAAAAGCGTAACATGACCCAAGTGTCCGGGAGCAATGAGGTCGAAGGCTCCACGAGTGCACCGACATGGCTGAGTTCTACGATCGTGGCCTGATACTCAGGTCCGGACAGGCTTCCGTCCGTTGCCCGAATGGTTGCCGGGATATTGACGAGACAACGTTTCGGCGCGAGGATCAAGTCTCGTGCCGTCAGGACACCCACCGGCTGATCCTGTTTGGTGACGATCAAGATCGGGACGCCGCTCGTCATCATCATCCTCGATGCGTCGTCCGCCGCTCGATCGTATTCGATAAATTGGACCGGTCGTGTCATGATTGTGCGCACTTCGATATCGTCCGGCTCCAGACCTTGCGCGACCACTTTCTTGACGATGTCGGTCGGGGTCATGAGTCCGAAGCAGGACTCCGTGTCCTTGATGAGCAGGCAGGGCATCTGCTCTCGTTCCAAAAGGGAAGCCGCTTCGGTCACGGAAACATCGCCTGGAATCTGGACTACACCTGGTGTCATCATGTGTGCAACCACGGGGTTTTGGTGATTCGCAGCGGTTGACCGGGTCTCTTCGTTGCTCGACATCGATCAGCCCGGTCCTTTCTTCCGAAACAGCCGGGCGTCCGGCCCCTGCGATGTACGCCAAGTATAGCAGAAGGTGTAGGAAGCCAATGATTTTGCCAAACCCTTGTCAGTCAACGGTTTCCAGGGATAGAATTGGGCGAAAATTTGGCCCTCGGTGAGAGCATCTGCATGGCTACGCTGAACTCTGTGGAGCGGGAGTTCCTCCGTCGTCTTAACCTGATCCAGGTTCATGGCCTAGGCCTCTCCGTCGACGTGTATTCACCTCATCTTACTAGCTTGCTCGGAGTACTGCACCGCCGTCAAGTACGACCGGCCTATCTGGAGGTATTTCGTGCGGCTCCCGCGGCGCTCGCGGTGGTTAAAAGCCAGGCCAATGACGGCTTGCTGACGTATCATGGCGAAGGTTTGTGGTTGACGCAGCCGGGAATCGCCGATGATCCTCTGTTCGGAGAAGAGGTTCGCGAGGTTGCCGGACATCTCCAGACGCTGGACAGTGCTTGGTTGAATATCGAATGTGCGACCAAATCCATCGCGGGGTATTCGTTTGGGACCTATCTCCCACCGCTCTATACAGAGTCCAGCGCTTTCATGGTGGCCGAGAACACCCGGCGCGTACAAGAACTTCTCGACCGTCATTGCCGCCCCTCACACGGGGCGGTGCCGTTGGTATTGCTGGAGATGCCTCCACTCACCTATTTTGTGGCGGGGACGGTGGCCGTTCCACGATTTTTTCAGTTGGTTATCCAGAGCGCGCCCTGTGGGCTTGTGCTGGACATTGGCCATCTGTGGACCGTCTATCGGTATTCAGGCGCCTGGCGAGTGACCTCGCTGGTGCAATTTGTCCGCACGTTTCTGGACGAATTCCCCATGCATCGCGTAGTTGAGATTCATGTGGCGGGACTCTCCATTCACGAATCGGGTTCGACCATAGCGTCAGGGCCGGTCAAGCAGGACGGAGACGGTTTCCTGCCGGCGTGGATCGATGCTCATGCGGCTCCTATTCCAGCGGCGCTCTTCGAGATACTTGATCAGGTTCTGAGCCATCCGGGTCTGACCAGTCTGCGGGGTCTGGCGTTGGAAGTCGACACCAAACCAGTCGAGTTGATCGTCGATGAGTTTGCCAGATTTACCGAACGCTATCGGTCCGTTCCGTTTCCGGTAGAAGACCTGCCCGTGTCTTCCACCGACCGTTCAGTTTGGCTGCCGGGAGTGGAACGGCTGTCTGACACGGTCGTGCGCGGGTTGGAGGAGGCCTATGAACGATACGCCCTCGTGGCGGCGGGCCGAGCCGAACCCATTGGACCGGAATGGACGAATCCCGCTGCCTGCGCCGATGAGATTGACATGTATCGGTCCATCTACCTTCCCTATGAGATTCTCCACTGGGGGGGCGATGTGGAATCGATGTTCCCGGAATCGTGCCGCCGGCTTGTCGGGCGAGGGGTGCCGCTCTCGCGGTTTGTTCCTTTTTGGTTCAGCCGGCCGAGGCCGCGGTCACGGTCCTACGATTTCTTTCTTGTCAAGATCGAGCGGTTTATGGAGTTCGTGCAGGACGAAGCGCCGGATGTGGGTGGTATCGCCGAACAAGAAGCCGACGAACTCAGACGGGCGTACGAGGTCGCCAACGAGCCTCCGGTCCAGACTGCGAGTGAATGCCCATGAATTTTTGGCCGATCCTCCCTCGTCCGATCATCGGCCTGTCTCCGATGGACGGTGTCACCGACGCGAGTTTTCGTTCCGTGATCGCGCGGCAAGGCAAGCCCGATGTCACGTTCACGGAGTTTACGCACGTGCACGATATCTGCTATGGGCCGGAGAAGTTGCTGGAGACCCTGGTCTACAGTGAGATCGAGCGTCCGATGGTGGCGCAACTCTACGGGAATGATCCGGAGTTGTTCTATCGGGCTGCCCACGTGGTCTGTGAGCTGGGGTTTGACGGGTTGGATATTAACATGGGGTGTCCGTCCAAGAACGTCGCGGCCTCCGGATCGGGTGCCGGCCTGATCAGAACGCCCGCCGTGGCTCGTGCGATCATGCAGGCCGCCAGATGTGGAATCGAAGAGTGGGCCGGCGGAAAAACACTGGAACAGGTGGGGTTCAAACCGGCCAGGGTGAGGGCCTTTGAGCGGATGAATGAAGAACGTGGAGGGAGCCAGCCCGCCGTGCGCCGTCCTATCCCCCTTTCCGTCAAGACGCGGCTCGGTTACGAGTCGGTCGTGGTGGAAAGCTGGATCGCGCATCTGTTGGAAGAGCGGCCGGCGGTGATCTCGCTTCATGGTCGGACGCTTCGGCAGATGTACCGAGGCGAGGCTGATTGGTCCGCTATTGCACGGGCTGCGGCCATGGCGAAGGGGACCGGGACCTTGTTATGTGGGAACGGAGATCTCCACAGCTTGGACGACGTGATGTCGCGTGTCCGCGAAACCGGTGTGGATGGCGTGTTGGTCGGGCGGGCCGTTCTTGGCGCTCCGTGGTTTTTCCGCTCGAAAGAACAAGCCCGGCTGTTCGCCCGCGAGCCGAATCGATTCTGCGCCGAGGGCTGTTCCGAGGTCGGGATCTCGCTCGACCAGCGGTTCGCAGTGCTGCTGGATCATGCCCGCCAATTTGAGGTGTTCTGCGGCCAGCGCCAATTCCATCGGATGCGCAAACACTTGGGCTGGTACTGCAAGGGATTTCCGCATGCCGCCGCGTTGCGCGCACGGATGTTCCGATTGTCTTCGGTGAGAGAGCTCGAAGCCACGCTCGACGAGTATCGAGCCCAGCGGATTCGGGATTCAGCCGAGCCAGAACTGATCGATGAAACGGGTGAGAGTGAACCGATGCCGGCGTCACGATGCAGTTAGTGCTGGCCTCCACGTCGCCCCGCCGCCGCGAGCTGCTTGCGCTTTTGGGAGTGTCCTTCGAGGTCGACCCTCCGGCATTTAAAGAACATCCGCTCGCAGGTTTGTCTCCTCGCGAACAGGTTGGATACTTTGCCATTGAGAAAGCCCGATCCATTGCGGACAGGAGGCCGGGAGATCTTGTGTTGGGCAGCGACACCGTGATCGAGTTGGACGGCCGTCTGTTAGGCAAGCCGCGCGACCTTGACGAGGCGCGTGGCATGCTGACCGATCTCGCCGGCCGGCCGCATGAGGTTCACACGGCGGTGGCCCTGTGCAGTCGGATCCGAGCGGTCGATTCGGTTGAGATCGTGACGGCCACGGTATATATGTACGCGGATATTGAGGACGCCATCGAGCGGTATCTTGTGAGTGGGGAATCGTTGGGCAAGGCCGGGGCCTATTCGATTCAAGGTGCGGGAGGAAACCTCGTTGAACGGATCGAGGGAGATTTCACCGCCGTGGTGGGTTTGCCGTTAGCGGTCGTGGCGCGGCTGCTTGGGTCTGTCGGGTATCCTATTCCGCGGGATGTGGAGGACATCTATAGGCAGAAGCCGTATCCCAATTGGAGCCGGTTCGCCGCCTGATTGCATCGAGTGCGCCGTTCTCCTACAATGCGCCCGCCGTTTTATCCACATGTAAGCATCGGCCGGGGGGCGTCACCGGCTTCGGAAAGGAAGGCATGGTTTCGCACAGAAGCAGCGTCTTGTGGGTTGTTGTCAGCCTGATCGGAATGTGTGCGGTCGGGATTGAAACGGCTTGGGCCATCGATGTGAAACTGTCCGCCGAGGAGGCTCAAAAGGCGTTGGAGGCCGGCCGGGTTCCGATGGAGAAAGCCACTCTTCCTGAGGATGTGAAAAAGGTCCTTCAACAGGCGTCCTTGGCCGCTCGGGTGGGCGCCGATCCGGAGAAAGACCCGTGCGGCGCCAGTGCGATCCTGCGTACCAAACGCTATCGCCTGGAAGCGTTCGGCCGACAGGAAGCCGTGGAATCGAAGAAGCGCAAGATCGACGTGCGCATGCCGGAAGAGTTCATCAAGAAAGTGATAGATATGCCCAATATGGAGGTCGAGGTCCAACTTTGCGGCGAGGACGAGTATTTCGCCGAGGGGGCCGTCATCGAATTGCAGCAAGGATCGAAGCGAATCAAGCCGATCGATCTCGGCAAGGCCGAGCGAGGACGAAAGAACGAGGGCAACGGCCCGGCCTTTCGCTCCCGGTTTACGGCGCTTTTCGCCTACGAGCAGTTTGATCCAACGGCCAAATCCGTGTTCGTCGTGAATCTGCCAGAATCCCCGCCGACTTCTCGAAAGTGAAGTAGTCCGCTTCGATTCGTTCCCGCCGACCCCTCTTAGGAACAGACTCACGCGATCGGTTCATGCAGGCGGATGGTATAGAGGTAGTAGTACAATCCCTTACGCTCCATCAATTGCGCGTGCGCGCCTTCCTCCACCAGCTTGCCTTTGTCGAGCACCAAGATGCGGTCAGCGCGTTGCACGGTCGATAACCGGTGGGCAACGACAAACGTCGTCCGCCCTTTCATCAGGCGATCCAACGCGTCCTGTACCAGACGCTCCGATTCGGTGTCGAGAGACGAGGTGGCCTCATCCAACAGCAAGATGCGGGGGTTCTTGAGGATCGCCCGCGCAATCGCGATGCGCTGGCGCTGCCCGCCTGATAGGTTGACGCCTTTTTCACCGACGACGGTGCGATAGCCGTCGGGAAGGCCTGTAATGAAGTCATGGGCATGCGCGGCCCTGGCGGCTTCCTGCACCGCCGCGTGATCTGCATCGGGATTGCCATAGCGGATGTTGTCAAGGATGGTTCCGCCGAAGAGAATCGTTTCTTGGGGAACGAGCGCCAGTTGCCGATACCAGCTCTCGACGTTCGCCTGGCGCAGATCCTTGCCGTCGACGGTAATGCGCCCTTCGGTGGGATCGTAAAATCGGTGCAACAGATTAATCACGGTTGTCTTGCCTGCTCCCGTCGGGCCGACCAGGGCGACGACTTCGCCGGGATTGGCCTCGAAGGACAGGTGCGAGAGGACAGGGTGCCGAGGATCGTAGGAGAAACTGACGTCTGCAAAGCGCACGGCGCCGTCGACCAAGGAGAAGACGTGCGCGCTGGGCTGATCGTGAATGTCCGGCTGGACGTCAAGAATCTCAAAAACCCGTTGCATGGCGCCCTGAGCCTCTTTGACTTGTGCAAATACACGGGCCCCTGAGCTGAAGGGACCAATCAGAATGCCGGCGAACAACACGAAGGCGAACAGATCGCCCGGCGTAACAGAGCCGTCGATAACTTGCCGGCCTCCATACCACATGACGGCGGCGGCGGCTGAAAATGTGAGGAGGCTGATGGAGGGGATAAACAGGGCCATGATCCCTGCGCGGCGCATGGTGAGTTGCAGTGTGCGGTCGATCTGGGCCGAGAAACGTGTCTCTTCCCGTTTGGTCTGGACGAACGATTTGACGATGCGGATACCGGAGATCACTTCCTCCGCCAGTGTGCTGAGCGCGGCGGTGTGGTCTTGCATGGACGTGGAGAGCGCTTTGAGTCTGCGTCCGAAGATCTTGGCGACCAACACCAGCCCGGGCAGGAGGAGCAGGATCAGGAGGCAGAGGCGCCAATTCATGGTGAGGAGAAAGGCTATGCCCCCCACGAAGGTCACAAGCTGTTTGGCGCTGTCGATGGGGGTTTCTGTCACGACGGTTTGAATAACGGTCACGTCGCTCATCAGGCGCGAGAGCAATTCGCCGGTGCGGCGGCGCGCAAAAAACCGGAGATCGAGCGTTTGTAGGTGAGAGAAGAGGTGTCGGCGAAAATCGGCGACGATGCGCTGGGAGACCCACGCGGTCAGATAACTGTGGCCCATCGAACAGAGACCTTGAAGGAGGACCAGACCAAGAAAAATTGCGATCAGCTCCGTCATTCGCTCGGCGTCGTGGCGCACGGTGATGACATCCCAGAGGAGGCCGGCCAGGCGGAGCAGGGTGAGATTGACCGCCGCCACGCCCATGACCAGTAGTCCGGCCACAATCATCCGTGGCAGGTACGGCTGCACGAACGGCAAGAATCGTCTGAAAATCAGCATGGTGGACGACAGGCGGTGGTCACAGGCCGGTGCGGATGTTCGGTTGCCGGGGGCATGCAACAGAGGACGACGGAAGCGGCAAGGACGGCGGCGGTCAAAGGCGAGCTAGAGTTGTACGACAGACTCGATGAGGTTCTTGTTGATGGCCACAAAGTCGGACCGCTCTTTGTCGTCGATGACGACGTCGGTCAGGCTGATGAACAGACGGATCTCTTCGTTGATCGCGTCCGAGACACGATTGCGCATCGGAGGAACCAGGAAATCGCCTACATACGTACAATTGACCGTCCGGATGCGGATTCGGACCTTCTTCCCTTCGGGCACAGCCTGCTCCTGCGTGACGGACTATGGCTAGCTCTTGCGCCGAAGGAATTTTTGACGCTGGCGCAGCTTCTTATACTTGTGCTTGCGCATTTTTTTTCGACGTTTCTTCAGGACACTCGACATGTTGTAGTTCTCCTGGGGGGCGGAGTCTAGAGACTTTCGGCGCAAAATGCAAGCGAATGGCCGCGGTTTGCCTGGATCGAACGTCGGCCTGAGGAAGCCTCCCTTGACCCCTCGTTTGTCCACTTCCTATACTGCATGCATGAATCGGCGTTGGATGTCTGTCTCTCCCTCACATTGGATTTTCGCCGGATGGATCGTCCTGCTCGTGGTGGCGGTCGGCGCCTGTTCGTCCAAGTCCCCTCCGCACCCGGCGGATCATGCCCGCATCCTGCGAATCAATCAGGCGGTGGAGGCCTTACGGAATGCCTACCAAACAAAGGATCATTCCTCCTTCAAGTCCCTCATGTTGCAGGAGGAGTCCCTGGATGTGCTCCGACGGAACGTCGAGGCTGACTTCGAAGCGTTTCACTCGATCTCCCTTGAGTTCAAGATCGAACGGATCATGATCGAGGGCGAGAACATCGACGTCTATGTCCGTTGGCAGGGGCTCTGGAAGAAGACCGCCGAAGACCCGGGCACACGCCAGCGAGGCCATGCGCGTTTTCAATGGAATGGGACCGGTACCATTCTGCTCCGCGCGGCTCAGGGTGATCTGCCGTTCGGCATGAAGGCCAAACAAGCGTTATCCGAATCCCTTCCCATCCAACCTGGTTTGCGGTAGCGATCCGATGCGGCGACCTTCTCTACAGGCGGACTTTCTCGTCATAGGCAGCGGGGTTGCCGGTCTCCGTGCGGCGCTCGAACTCAGCCGTGAAGGCCGGGTCGTGATGCTCACCAAGGGCCATCCGTTGCAGAGCAACTCCATTTTTGCGCAGGGCGGAGTGGCAGTGGCATTGAGCGAGGAAGACGATGTGTCGATCCATCTGACGGATACGATGAAGGCCGGCCATGGACTGTGTCGGCGCGAGGCGGTGCGGGTATTGGTCGAGGAAGGGCCGGATCGGATACAGGAATTAATTCGATGGGGGGCCAAGTTCGACAAGACAGGCGGAAAGTTCGCCTTCGCGCGGGAGGCGGCACATAGCCGCAGCCGGATTCTCCGTGCCCGAGGCGATGCCACGGGTAACGAGATGGTGCGAGTTTTAATGGCGCAGGCCGGTCGGCACAAACAGATCCAACGACTGGATTACCATTTCACCGTGGATCTGGTCGTAGAAGAAGGCCGGTGTTGCGGAGCGGTGGTCCTGGACGAGAACTCCGGCGAACAGGCCATTGTCCCCGCCAAGGCGGTCGTGCTTTCGACGGGGGGAGCCGGCCAGATTTATGCCCGAACGACGAACCCACCGAATGCGACTGGCGATGGCATGGCCATGGCTTTCCGGGCGGGAGCACAGCTGCAAGACATGGAGTTCGTCCAATTTCATCCGACGGCACTCTATGTGCCGTCGAGTCCGCCGTTTCTCTTATCGGAAGCGATGCGGGGTGAGGGAGGCCAGTTGCGCAATCATAAGGGTGAGGCGTTCATGCTGCGCTATCATCCGCTCGGGGCCTTGGCTCCCAGGGACATTGTGGCACGGGCGATCTGGGCGGAAATGGCGGCGACCAAAGCGCGTCATGTGTACCTCGATGTGACGCACCTCGGGGCTGATTTTGTCAGGCGGCGATTCCCCACCATTTATTCGACATGTCTTCGCTACGATATTGACATTACGGAGGAGTGGATTCCGGTCTCTCCGAGCGCACATTACATGATGGGGGGAGTCTGGACCGATCTCAACGGCGCGACGACGTTGCCCGGCCTCTTTGCCGCCGGCGAGGTTGCCTGCAGCGGGGTGCACGGTGCCAACAGACTGGCGAGTAATTCCTTGCTGGAGGGCCTGGTGTTCGGCATGCGGGCCGGCGTGGCCGCCGTGGCCTGGGCCTCCAACCGCACCCAGCCGGATCTGGCTGCGCAGGTGACGGCACTCCGACACGAGCAACGGCATCGGCTGGAGGATGCGGAAAAATTGCGGAACTCGCTCCGCCGAACTATGTGGGGACACGTCGGCATCATTCGCTCTCGTGAATCGTTGATTCGCGCCACGGCTCAGCTCTCACGGTGGGCACAGCTGGTATCAAGGCCGTTTGCTACAAGGGCCGATCTTGAGGTGAAGAACATGGTTCAGGTCGCGCACTGCCTCGCGGAATCGGCGCTTTGGCGGGAAAACAGCGTAGGTGCCCACTTCCGATCGGACTTCCCTGAAGCCAGGCGGTCAGGCTGGAAGCAGCATAGCCAACTTTCTCTGGGAGGACCGGCTATTGAACGGGAGAGGCGGAAAGGCCGAGGGATAGTGGTGGCGCTGCGGCCTCCGGTGGCGCGATGACGTGGCCAGTCGCAGCGAGGTCTCGCATGAGGAAGGTCCGATAATACCGCAAGACCTTGCGAACGTACTGCCTGGTCTCATTGATTGGTGGAAGTGTGCGGTACCGGTCTACGACATGCTCCCCCGCGTTATAGGCAGCCAGCGCGAGTGGAAGATTCCCACGAAATCGGTCGAGTAGTTGTCGGAGATATTTCGTGCCTCCGCCGATGTTGTCTTCAGGATCGTACAGATCTCGCACCTCCAGCCTGACGGCGGTCTGCGGCATGAGCTGCATCAGACCCACCGCCCCCGCCCTCGATACCGCGTGAGGGTCGAAGTCCGATTCTGCTTTGATGACGGCCCGAATGAGCGCCGGATGCAGTTGATGCTGGCGTGAAAACCGGCTGATCATCGGCGCGAGCTCTTGTTCCGAAATCATGGAGTGTAATCGATTCGGGACGATGTCGACCCGGCGATAGCGTGCATCGGACGGCACGTTGGTGAGTGAAATGGTCCCTTTGGCATCGATGTATTGATAAATTTCCGCGTGGGCTGTCGATACGGCCAGCAGAAGACATCCACTGGCGAGGAGGCCAATCGTTGGGGGCCAGGCTAAGCAGCCGGACTTTGGCGTTGATTGCGGCATGGTCAAACGATAACAGTCTTCAGTCTCCTGTCAAGGAATTGCAGATCCTGTGCCGCGCAGGTGACTGAGAAACCAGAAATGAAACAATAGGTTAGGAATTTACTGCAAAGAGGCTGGTTCCAGAAATCGTTCCCGTGCTCCGGAAAACAGGCTGCGAAGCGTCCGGGTCAGAGGGCCCGGTTTTCCGTCCCCGATGGGTTTGCAATCAACGGAGGTCACCGGCATGATTTCCATGCTGGTATTGGTCACGAAACTTTCGTCTGACCGGTAGAGCTGCTCTGGCGTGAAACGTCCTTCCGCGACCGTGATGTTCTGTTCCTTCGCCAATTGCAATACGATCGACCGCGTGATGCCGTCGAGGAGACCGCATTCCAGGGAGGGGGTGTGCAGCTGTCCATCTGTCACAAAGAACAGATTGCTGATGGTGCATTCTGTCAGGTGTCCTTCCCAATTGAGCAAGATGCTGTCGAAGGCTCCGGCGGCGAGGGCCTCGCGCTTGGCGAGAATGTTATTGAGGAAGTTGAGGGATTTAATCTGAGGCGGCAACGCGCTGGGCAAATTCCGTCTGGTCGTCGCTAGAATCACATCGACCCCTGTTTCATAAAGCGCCGCCGGCGGAGCGACAAGCGGCTTCGCCATGATCACGATGGTTGGAGACGGGCAGAGCCCCGGATCCAGTCCAATGCCGCCGACTCCACGCGACACGGTGATCCGCAGATACGCGTCTTGCTGACGGGTTCCCAGGTCGTTGCGCGCCATCGATTCATGCAGGAGCTCAGGCCAATGCTCGCGGTGAATCGGAATCGTCAATCCGATCGCCTCCGCGGAGCGAAACAGCCGCACGACATGCTGTCGGCACATGAACAGGCGAGATCCATATGAACGCAGCGTTTCGTAGATCCCGTCTCCATAAAGAAATCCATGGTCAAAGACCGAGACAACGGCCTCTTCTTCACGTACGAACTTGTCATTCAGGAAAATCCACATACGGGAGAAAGGCGCTACGCAAATGCGCTCAAAAAGGCCTGGGCCTTGTGAATCGTTTCCTCGTATTCGCGCGCCGGGTCTGAGTCGGCTACGATGCCGGCACCGACCTGGAGGTAGGCTCCGCCGTTCGTCCTTACGAGCGTGCGAATCACAATGTTGAAATCTAGGTCGCCGCTCCAGCTGAGGTAGCCCATCGAGCCCGTATAGGCGCCCCGGCGGACCGGCTCCAACTCCTCGATAATTTCCATGCAACGGATTTTTGGAACGCCGGTAATTGTTCCCCCTGGGAAGACGGCCTTGAGCAAATCAAAGCCGGTGGCATCGTATTTCAAGGTTCCCGTGATATGGGAGACGAGGTGATTGACATGGGAATATTGTTCCAGGGTCATCAGTTCGTCTACTTGGATGGTGCCGTACTCGCAGACTCGACCGAGATCATTCCGCTCGAGATCGACCAACATGACATGCTCGGCCCGCTCTTTCTCGTTGGTGCGTAGTTCGGCTGCGAGCCGCTCGTCGGCGGCGGTGTTCGCTCCACGGGGCCTCGTTCCGGCAATTGGACGCGTATCGGCCTGACGCCCGCTGAGTCGAACGAGCCGTTCAGGCGATGAACTGATCAGGCTGACTCGATCGAGCCGGAGCAATCCAGAAAACGGTGCAGGATTGAGCGCACGCACGCGGCCATATGTCAGCAGATCGGACTGGAGATCGGGCTGAGACGGCAACAGGTCGCCCGTAACGGTGAATCGATGGGACACATTGGCCTGGTAGATGTCGCCTGCCGCGATATAGTCCTGGCAACGACGGACTCGATCCATGTAGGACGATCGGCCCTGGTCCGGCGAGAATGTAAGGCGGATACCCGTTTCGTCTGTTGCTGCGGTCACGGGAGGGCTGAGCAGTTGTGCGTGCAAGGCGGTCAGCCGGTCGCGGCCCTCTCGATATAATTTTTCACGAGTTTCGCCCAGGAATCGTTCGAGCGGGGGGCAGAACATGAGTACCAGGGAGTTCAACTCGTGGTCGATCGCCGCGACAAGGTCAAAGAACGCGAACTCGAAATCTGGCGTCGTCAGGTCATCGAGCGCTCGTGACGGCAATCGTTCGAATCGGCGGACGAGGTCGTAGCTGAAATACCCGATCGCTCCGCCGAAAAATGGCGGGGCGTCGCGAGGACGAGCAATCGACGAAGTGCCCACGAGCTTGGTGAGGTACTGGAACGGGTCCGGCCCGGACTCTTCCTGGCCCTGTCCCGATCGACGAACATACCGATCGG
Organism: Nitrospira sp.; assembly: GCA_015904045.1. The sequence goes on along the minus strand of JABMDG010000069.1, from coordinate 21,731 downwards.
CTGATCCACTCAGGGTTTGATAGGGGTCGCTGGCAAAGAACGAATATCGCCCCATCGTGGTCATGCCGCTGCCGCTCTCGAACAGGAAGGAGGGGTGTCGAGACGATGCGATTCTGGCGTAGAGGTCAAAAGGATCTCCCAAAGGGCGGGGGTATGTCACAACGAGAGGCGACGGAGGGCCCTGGAGGAAGGTTGTGGGAGGAGATGTCATCAGCGGCATGGCCATTACACATGTTCTCGAAGAAAGTGGATCACTATACCGCAGCCACTTCCATAGAAACAGGCCCATATCAGCTTGACAATCCGAACGAGGCTCTGCTTAAATTGCACGCCCATTATCGGCAGAGTTTTGCTGACGTGCTCTCGCCTTCCGTGGGTTTGGGATGCCCCCTCCACAAGATCCTTTATACGCGGGGCTCGGACAGGCCGTTCGAATTGGAACGGACCTGCTGGCTGCGCTGATTGTCGGAGGCGGGCTGGGGTGGGTGTGTGACACATATCTCTTTGACTCCACTCCCTGGGGAATAATCGGGGGGGTGGTGTTGGGTGGTGTGACAGGAGTCAGGAATGCCTATCGGTCCGTGCAACGGTGGACAAAGACGTAACGTGACACTAACAAAAGCTTAAGATCGCCATGGAAGACAATCCACTTCATCCGTTCGAGCTTCATGACTGGATTCCTATTGTCCTGGGCGGACTGGATATTTCCATCAATAAGGCCGTCATTTTTATGTGGATCGCCGTGTCCCTGGCAGCCGTGGTCATGATCATGGCGGGATCGTCACGCAAACTGGTTCCCGGCAAGTTGCAGAACCTGGCTGAGATCATGGTTGATTTCATCCGTACGATGATCATGGAGACGATGGGCAAAGAAGGGATGCGGTTTTTCCCCTTTATCGGGACCTTGTTTGTCTTTATTCTCTTCTGCAATCTTTTGGGGATGATTCCCGGTAGCTACACCGTCACGAGCCAGATTGCCGTAACTGCCGTGTTCGCATTTGTGGTGTATGGGATTAGTTTGGTGGTGGGCTTTATGTTGCATGGCGTGAAGTTTCTTGGCGTTCTTATCCCGCCAGGCACGCCAGGATGGCTGGTTCCGTTGATGATCCCGATCGAGATCATGAGTCAGTTGGCGAGGCCCATTTCGTTAGCGGTTCGATTATTTGCCAATATGACGGCTGGCCATGTGTTGCTCGGCGTGCTGTTCGGCATGGCGATCAGCGGTGGACTGTTGATCGGGTGGTTGCCTTTTGTCTTCACGGTGGGAATCAATGTCCTGGAAGTCGGAATCGCGTTCATTCAAGCTTACATTTTTACCATGCTGAGTTGTGTTTATTTGGGAGACGCATTTCATTTGCATGGCCATGATGACCATGCGCATTAGCGTGTGCGAGTTTAGAAAAGGGAGGAGTACGCCATAATGGATTCAGCAGCAGCAGGGTTGATCGGAATGGGATGTGCCGCGGCGGGGTTTGCCGGGGCCGGCGTGGGGATCGGCTATATCTTCGGAAAGATGATCGAAGTGGTGGCACGCCAGCCTGAGGCGGAAGCGCGCGTCACGAAGTATATGTGGATCGGGTTCGCGCTGGTGGAAGCCATTGCGCTGTACGGCCTGGTCATCGCCTTTATCATCATGGGCTTCCGCAAGGGGTAGGAGCAGGCTCAGATTTAGGTCAAGGCCGAGGATACGGATTTCAGCCTCAGCCTGAATCTCAGCCTCCCTGAAAGAAACCATGCCACAGTTCGAATCTCACTTTTTTTCTTCCCTGATTTTCTGGGAAGTCGTGTCGTTCGCGATTCTCTTTTTCGTGCTCTACAAGTATGCGTTTCCCGGTATCTTGGGCATGCTGGAAGAACGGGAAAAGAAAATTAAGGACAGCCTTGATCAAGCCGAACAGCACCGATCGGAAGCCGAGCGCCGGCTCAAGGACTATGAAGCCAAATTGAGTGCAGCGGGAAAAGAGGCAGAGGCGATCCTCGCGGCGGCCAAAGAACGTGCCCAGCGCCTGTTTGATGAGAACGAGCAACGGATGACGACGGAGGCGGAACGGATTAAGGGCGACGCGACCCGCGCGATCGAGCAAGAGCGGCGGCGGGCCATTCAAGATATCCGGACGCAGACGACTGATTTGGCGTTGATGGTGGCCGAAAAAGTGGTGCAGCGCAGCTTGACGGATACCGATCACCGGAAATTCACCGACGACGCGCTCGACGCGCTGTCAAAATCCTACCAGCGGTAACATTTGAACGGCTGGGTGGAGCTTAGCCGAGGCTGACTCCACCGGGCCGGTACCCTTCCAGGTCCACGGTAACGAACCGGAATCCCAACTTCTTCAGCCCGGCACTGATTCTCGCGCGCCGTTCGCTGTCCAGGAGCCCAGGCATTTCCTCCGGTGCGACCTCAATTCTTGCGATCTCACCATGATCTCTGACCCGAACGTGACGGAGTCCCTCGCCATAGAGCAGCGCTTCCGCTCCTTCGACCCGGTTCAGTTTTTCGATCGTGATCGGCATCCCACGTGGAATTCTCGACGAAAGGCACGCTGCCGCTGGTTTATCCCAATTGGAGAGACCGAGGTCTTTGGCAAGGTGGCGAATGTCGGCTTTCGAGAGTTCCGCTTCCACCAACGGGCTGCGCACGCGCCATTCTCTTGCAGCTCTGATTCCTGGCCGGTCATCGCCCAGATCGTCAAGGTTTGTGCCATCCACGATATAGGCGGCATCCCCAGTTTGCCGAAACGTTTCCAGAAGTTGGTAGAGGTCGGTCTTACAGTGGAAGCAGCGGGCCGCGTCGTTGCTGACGAATTCGGGTATCTCCAGTTGGTCTGTCTGCACGATTTCATGGCGCGCGCCGATCTCTTGGGCCACCTGTTTGGCGGCTTCCAACTCGATCGATGGGAATGTTGGCGAGACGGCCGTCATGCCGACCGCTTTTTCCCGGAGTTGTTCATGGGCGACCTTGAGGACAAACGAGCTGTCGATTCCGCCTGAATAGGCAACCAGCACCGAGCCCATGTCTGAAAGCAAGGTGCGAAGTCGGTCGAGCTTATGCTGAAGAAGGGCCGGTTGCATGGACATTGCTGCCTCTGGGTATCCGTCTAGTGCCGAACTTTTGCCTTCGCAAGGTTGCCAACGACCACGAGGGCGTAGTGCTGGGGATTGAGGTACTGTCTGGCGACCCGCTGCACATCCTCTTTCGTCACGCGTTCGATCCACTTGGGGTACTGGCTGAAGTACTCGAAGCCCAGTCCGAAAAACTCCACCTGCGCCAGCACGCCGGCCAGTTTGGCCGTCGAGTCCAGCCGCAGCGGGAAGCTGCCCATCAAGAACGATTTCGCTTCGGCCAGTTCCTGATCGGTGACCGGGGCCTCGCGCAGGCCTTTAATCTCGGCCAACACGCCGGTGATCGCTTGATTCGTGGTTTCCGTCTTTGTTTGGAGATTGATCCAAAACGAGCCCGGCATCGCCCTCGCGTCGTAATGGCTCATGATGCCGTAGGCCAGTCCCTGTTTATCCCTGATGGAATCCATCAAGCGCGATGAAAACCCTCCGGCGCCCAGGATGTGATTCATGACGGTCACGGCATAAAAGTCAGGATTGGTCCGGCTGATCCCGCCATGGCCCAGCATGATGGTCGACTGGGTCAGGTCTTTTTCAATCAACTGCACGGTCTTTTTCTCGATTATGGCGGGTTTCTTGATCGATCTGACTGGTGGGGCGCCCTTTTTCCAAGACCCGAAGTGCGTCTGGACAAGCGCTGTGGCTTGCTCCATCGTGATATCACCGACGATGGTGAGGATGGTTTGGTTGGGGAGATATTCTTTTGAGTAGAAGTTCTGCACATCCGTCAGGGTAATCTTGCTTAGCGTGTCGTCGGTGCCGTGTACAGGCCATCGATACGGGTGATGAGAAAAGACCAGTTGATTGAACGCTTTCATGGCGACTTGCCCCGGGTCATCATTGTCGCTGACGATTTCCCCCAGAATCTGGGAGCGTACCCGTTCGAATTCCTGCTTGGGGAAGGCGGGGCGCAGCAGGATGTCCGCCAACAGGGTAAAGCCGAGGTCCACGTCCTTCCTGAGGATGCGTGCCGACGCCGTCGTGAAATCTTCGCTGGCTTTGACCTCGAGCGAACCGCCGACAAAGTCGATTTGCTCCGCCAGTTGTTTAGAGGATCGGGTTATCGTGCCTTCATCCAGAAGGCTGGCCGTCAAATTGGCCAATCCTGCTTTTTCCGGCGGGTCCTGGGCTGAGCCCGCCTTAATGAGGGCATGGACTTCAACAATAGGAAGGAAGTGTTGTTCGAGCACCACGACCGTCATGCCGTTTGCCGTTGTAATTTTAGCCGGCGCCAGGTCAGCGGCTGAGCCTCGATCTGCAAAACCGACCAGTGCGACCAGCAGAGTCCCCATGACAACAATGGCACGAGTCCGTCGGAAGCGGTGCCTGGAGAACCGGTATTGGCTGGTGGTCGATGGGGTGCGCATGGGTTAGGCTACGGTTTCCCTTGATGAGCCGCAGGCGAAAATTCTGGCTGTTTTGATGGTGTCGGTACAAGGATGCCCACGGTCCGGTTGTCTTGGGTCAGATACTGCTTGGCAACGCGTTGAATGTCCTTGGCGGTAATCGCCTGGGTACGTTCCAAGAACTGATCCACCCGCCGCCACCCCGCGCCGATAGATTCCGATTGCCCCAGCAACATGGCGTGGCGAAAATTAGAATCCTGTTCAAAGACGCGGGAGGCTTCCACTTGGTTCTTCGCCCGTTGGAGTTCTGTCTCAGAGGGCGGCTCACTTTGCAGCCGCGTGATTTCGCGCTGCAGCGCGTCTTCAACGTCTTCGACTTTTGCATCGGGGCTGACCAACGAGTAAAAATAGAACAGACCAGGATCAGTCTGCATCAGGCTGTATTCGGCCCCGACCGCGAGGGAATTTTTCTGGTCATAGACCAAGCTCTGATAGAGGCGGGAGCTTTTCCCGTGCGACAGAATCGCTTCGAGTAGATTCAGGGCATAGGAATCGTCGCTGGAATAATTGGGAACGCGAAAGCCCATCATCACGAATGGCACCTGCGCCTCGCGCTTCAAGAGGAAGCGCCGCTCGCCCCGCTGTTCCGGTTCCGCCGTCGTGGCGTGTTTGGGAGAAGGGCCTTTGGGAATCGGCTCGAAGAGATTCTTAATCGTCGGGAACAGAGTCTCCGCCTTGATATCGCCCACCACGATCAGTGTGGCGTTGTTGGGAGAGTAAAAGGTGTCATAGTGGCGCTGGAGGTCTTCCAGGGTCATCGCGTCGAGGTCAGTGAACCAGCCGATCACGGGCCAGTGATACGGGTGGCTCAGAAACGCTTGTGCGTACAAGGTTTCGACCAGCGCGCCCTGTGGGTCATCCTCGTTTCTCAGTCTCCGCTCCTCTTTGACGACTTCGCGTTCAGTCTGAAATTCGTTGGGGGCGAGCACGAGGCCCTGCATACGGTCGGCTTCGAGTTCCAGGGCTAGTTCTACTCGATCCGCCGCCAGGTTCTCAAAATAGGCGGTAAAGTCTTGCCCGGTAAAGGCGTTGTCGATTCCGCCGTTCTTCCGAATGAGTCGGGAGAACGTGCCCTTGGGATACTTCGCCGTGCCTTTGAACATCATGTGCTCGAGCATGTGGGAGAGCCCGGCCCTGCCCATCACTTCGTTCCTGGACCCGACCTTGTACCAGACTTGCACGGTCGCTACCGGCGCCTTGGGGGCCTCAACCAGCACCACTTTCATGCCGTTCGACAGCACGAACTCAGAAGGCTCGACGGCGGCCGCGGGACCGGTGTGGAGAAGAAGCAATGAAACGAGGAAGCACGTCGGTAAGAAACGATAGATAGCCGGCCAATTCATAATGGAATGAAGGAAACAAAGCATGCTAGCAACGAGATTCGATGGGTGTCAAGGCAATCGGGTCGTGGCGTACCGGCGGTTCTCCCAGTTGTCCGCATGCTCCAAGCACGTCGCGCCCCCGGCTCTTGCGGACGAACGCATCGACGCCGGCTTGGCGGAGCGTGGTTTGAAATTGGAGGATAGCGCGATCGTCCGGTCGGCGGAAGCGGCTTCCGGGAAATTCATTGAACGGGATCAGATTCACTTTGCACCGGATGTTCCGCAGCAGGGTGGCCAATCGTTGGGCGTCGGAGGGAAGATCATTCACTCCCGCCAAGAGGACGTATTCGAACGTGAGACGGCGATTCAATGCGAGAGGATACCGGCGGCAGGCGGCGAGCAGGGATCTGAGCGAGGCGAGCTCGCTGGCGGCAGGCATCAGGTCCCGGCGCTGTGCGTCCGTGGTGGCATTGAGGGAGATGGCCAGGTTAACGCCAAGTGCCGCAACGCGTTTCAGCCGGGACGCAAGCCCCGCTGTCGACACCGTGATGCGTCTCGGCGACCATCCGAGACCCCATGATTTATTCGTGAGGTAGGCCACGGCCGCCTCGAGCGCATCCACATTTGCCAATGGCTCACCCATCCCCATGAAGACGAGGTTGGTGATGCGCTCGCCGGCATTCAGCCGGTCTTGGGCTGCCAAGACTTGGTCGATGATTTCGTGGGGCTTGAGGTTGCGTTTCAGCCCCATCGTGCCTGTGAGGCAAAATCCGCAGTCCAACATACAGCCGACTTGGGTGGAGACACACAACGTCAGCCGCTCGTCATCCGGAATCAGCACGGCTTCGATCGTCATGCCGTCGCCGAGTCTCAACAGCAATTTGCGTGTGCCGTCTTGGGACCGGAGGACCGTACAACCGGTCGCGCGCGTGATCGTCGCGGACTCGGCTAGTGTGGCCCGGTCGCGCAGAGACAGGTCGGTCATGTCGGCAATGGTATGCGCGCGCCGTTGGTAGAGCCACCGGAGAATCTGGGTGGCACGATAGCCCGGCCAACCTTGGGCACGGATAAACGACACCATCTCAGGCTCTGTGAGCGCCAGCAGGTTGATGGGGACATTCGGTATCGATGAGGTGGTCGTCATCGGGAGAGCCTAACATAAACACGATCCGGACCAACATGGGTCCAATGGGAGGGTGAAACCGCGGTGAAACTTCTTTTCTTGCAGCCCACACGGTATATTGAACGGCTATGAAGAATCTGAACCACTGGTCCGATCCTGATTCGATCCTCCGCCGCAGGCTCGTGCCGATTTTGTTGGCAACGGTTCTGAGCCTCGTCGGGTGGGTGTCTCCTCAGAGCGCCTCTTCGGCGCAGGTAGTCGGTTCGGAGTTGCAACAGGTGGAAACCTGTGGATCGGCGGAGGAATGCTTCGCCGCCGCTGTCTGGCCGAAGGAGCGGCTCGGCAATACTTTGACGAAAGACCAGGTGCTGGCACTCAAGCTCGAACGGCTTCGCCGAGTGATGGAACAGTTCCCCGATTCACTGTGGGCCAAACGGGCCGGCTTGTTGTCGGGTGTCATGCTCATTGACAAGAATCCGGCTTCCGCCCTTCCCTATCTTCGGGCAGCCCAACCGGAATTCCCGATCCTCGACGATTATGTCCGATTATGGATGGGGGAGGCCCTCCTTCACCAGGGTGAGGCGAAGGAGGCGGCGCTGGCGTTCGAGGGGATTTCACAGTCGGTGCCGGACTCCAATCTCGTCAGCCACGTGGCGCTTCGCGCCGGAGAGTCGTGGTATCAAGCCTCCAGTTGCCCTGAGGCTGTGGTGTGGCTGACCAAAGCCGTTAGCCTGAACGACAAGGATGCCGGTGTGTCTCAAGCCTGGCTGCGGCTGGCCGAGTGCCAATCTCGAAACGGTCAGCAGGCCGAAGCACGGGAGACGCTCAAGAAATTATGGGCGAAGTTCCCGCAGACGAAGGAAGCAAAGGAGGCGGAAGCGCTGCTGGCGACCAACATCGGCGGGGAGGCCTGGACTCCGCAGCCGGACGACCTCTTTGCCAGGGCCCAGGTGTTTCTCGGACAGGCCTTGCACGCCGAAGCGATTGACGAGCTGAAAAGGTTTCTCGCGCGCGAGCCGTCCGGTTCACGGCGGGGAGAAGCAATACTCAAACGCGGCATCGCCCAGGTCCGATTGAAACTGTATGACCAGGCGCGGGAGACCTTTCAAGAACTGGCCCGAGAGCAGACGGCCCACTCCGATGAAGCCGTCGTCTGGCTGGCTCGGGTCTATCTCCGGCAGGGACTGGGGGAGAAATTGCTGGAGTTGAGCCGAGCGGCCGTCAAGCGGTCGTTGTCTCCCGAGCAGAAGGGCCAGATTCATTTGTTTGCCGGAATTTGGTTGGAAGATCAGGCGCAATTCGACGAGGCGATCGCGAAGTATCGGCACGTCGCGAGGTTTGGAGAGCCGGCATCCCAGCGGGCTGAAGCGCAATGGCGGGAAGGCTGGGTGCTCTATCGAACCGGCCGATACCCTGGGGCCATCGAGGTGTGGCAGCAGATCATCGATCAGCGAGACAGCGAGTTTGAGCCGCAGGCGCTTTATTGGATCGCCCGGTCCCACGGCCGTAACGGAAGGGCTAGATCGCGGGACCTCTTCCAGGTACTCTGCAAACGCTATCCCTATACCTATTATTGCCAATTGGCCCAGGGGCAGACGGACCTCTCGCTGGTTTCTGCCTCGGATCCGGTCAAGACACCGGAGCAACCTGCTGCAGTAACAGTTGCAGATCCATCGCCCGTGGATACGGTCCAGGAACCAGTGCGCCAAGACGAGAGCCGAAAGGAAATCGGGCAGCAGCCGGCCTATCAGCGGGCGGTCGAACTCAGAACCCTCGGCCTTGAACAAGATGCTGCAAGAGAACTCACCGCACTGACGGAGCGCTACAGCCACGATCCCAACGTGTTGACAGCGTTGTCCATGCTGTTGAACGAAGTCGGGGCCTACCATCATGCGCTCCGCCTTGTGCGGGCTCGATTCCGGGATCGGCTGGAACGGACCGGTGGGTCCGTCGCGGACGGTCTTTGGAACGTGGCCTATCCGACGGGACTGCTTCGGGCGATCAAGACACAGGGTGTCGAGGGAGTCGATCCGTTGCTCGTCGCGGCGATCATCCGAGAAGAAAGCCAGTATGATAGGCGCGCGGTATCTCGTGTTGGAGCCATCGGCTTGATGCAAATCATGCCAGCGACCGCCAATGCCGTCGCCCAACGCCATCGGCTCCCAGGCGTGGTGCGGGAAGACCTGTTCGATCCAGACACCAACATCCAGATCGGGGTGCGGTACGTACAGCAGTTACTCACGCAGTTTTCCGGCAATGTGGTGCAGGCCATTGCCGCGTACAATGCCGGTCCAATCGCTGTTGAGAGTTGGGCGACGGTGTATCGTGGACGGAGCGAAGACGAATTCGTCGAGCTCATTCCGTTCCAAGAGACCAGACAATATGTGAAACGGGTGCTCCGCAGTTACAAAGAATATGTCCGGCTCGCCGGCGCCGCAAAGCCGGTTTCTTGACAAGATTTTGCGAAGTTTTCTATAGTGCGTCCTACCGGATTCACTCGTGAACGAAAGCGGGATTGTCATGGCGTTGGACCGTCTCGATGTCCTAGAGACTCGGATCAAGGACTTGGTGAAGTTAGTTCAGGAGCTCAAACGGAAAAATGCGTCGTTGGAAGATGAAGTCAAGACGGCCCGTCAGCAGATAGTGTCTCAAGATGACGTGAACCGGCGGTGGGAGAAAGAACGTCTCGATATCAAGTCGCGAATCGAGCGGGTCATGAGCGAGATCGAATTGCTGGAATGTGTGGACGACTCCAAGGAGGTGGCCCTTGACTAGGATTATTGATGTCGAGATCTATGGTCAGCGCTATGCGATTCGCGGCGAGGCCGACGATGCCTATATCCGGCGGCTGGCCCACTTCGTCGACGATCACATGAGGCATTTGGCTGAAGGGATGAAGACGGCAACCCCCTCGAAATTGGCGGTGCTCACGGCCATCAATCTGGCGCATCAGCTCTTTGAGTCCGAGAAGAAGCGGGCACAAGGAGAGGCGGATGTCGAGCGGCGGATGACCGTGCTCATGGACTCCATTGATGAGCAGATGCCGACCTCCCTCTTTCGCTGAGGCCCTTCGTTGATTCCCTCTCGGCACGAAGCAAGTTTGACCTTGCTTTCAAAGAAGCCCTTTGTTATCGTGACCTCAGGAAGTGAATCGTGCGAGTGGATTTGTGGACAAGTCGGTAACGAGGAGTCTGTACTCAGGATTGTTGACTCAACTGGAAATCAGTGTTGTGAGAACGAGAACCAATCTGTGGATGTGGATGTACGAGACGGCAACCCGGTGGGTGTCGGTCGGAGGAGTCATTCCCATACGGCGATTCTGGATGCGCGTGTGGGAAGGTATAGGGAGATGGCCGGGTGGTGATGACGAGTTAACGTGTGCCGTTCCTGTCTTCGGCATAGACGCTTCAAGAAGGGCGGGCTCCATAACTCGACGAGCCTTCCAATCAGGGAAGCGATATGCGGAGAAGGATCTCACCAGTGTCGTACAACAAGCCAGATGGTTTCGTTTGTTTCCGGGCTGACCAGTCAGCGATATTCTGAGCCGCTCCCCTTTGTGCCGCTTCCTCGAATCCCCCGCAATCTGTTCAGGATGCATCAGTGAACCAGGCTAATGCCTGGTCATTCCGACAAGGGGGTGACTCCCATTTCAACCTCAATCATGTTGTCCATCGTATGCGGAATCATCGGCGCTCTCCTCGGTGCCGGGGTGTTCGAGTTGGTGCGCCGCAACATGGCCGCCTCGAAACAGGCCGAGCGGGATGGGCAGGCCAAGCAGATTGTCATAAACGCGCAGCGTGAGGCTGAGAACCTGGTGAAAGAAGCCAGGCTTGAAGCCAAGGACCTGGTGTTCCAGGCCAAATCCGAGCTTGAAAAGGAAACAAAGGCCAAGCTCGTGGAGTTCGCGGCGTTGGAGAAACGTCTGATCCAGCGGGAGGAAGGTCTCGATCGGAAGCTCGCCGCGGTAGAAAAACGGGACAGTGAGTTACAGAAACGCGATCAGGATTTCGTGCGACGAGAGGAGGGGCTTACCGCGAAGCAAGCCGCCTGTGCCAAGGCTGAGCGCGAACATCGTGAGGCGTTGGAGCGTGTCGCGGGGATGACGGCGGATGAGGCCAAGAAACACTTGATCGCCGAAATGGAATCGCAGGCCCGGCTCGATGCGGCGGGCATTGCCAAGCGGACCATCGAAGAGGCGCGCGAGAACGCCGAACGGGAGGCCCGCGAAATCATCACCAGCTCCATTCAGCGGGTGGTGCGCGACTACGTGTCAGAATCCACGATCTCGGTGGTGCAGATTCCGAACGATGCCATGAAGGGCCGGATCATCGGCCGGGAAGGGCGAAATATCCGCGCGATCGAGGCGGCCACAGGGATCGATTTGATCATCGATGAGACGCCGGAGGCCGTGATCATTTCGGGGTTCGATCCCTTGCGGCGCGAGATCGCCAAGGTATCGCTCGAGCGGTTGATGCAGGATGGGCGGATCCATCCCACCCGCATCGAAGAGATTGTCGAGAAGGTGAAAATCGACATCGACAAGCTGATGTACGAAGAAGCCGAAAAGATTATCTTCGAGTTGGGGCTAGCAGATTTTCACCCTGAGTTAATCAAAGTACTGGGGCGGCTCAAGTATCGGACGAGCTACGGACAGAACAATCTGTATCACGCGCGGGAAGCGTCGTATATTTGCGGCATCATGGCGTCGGAACTCGGCTTGGACGTGAGGTTGGCGCGGCGCGGCGCCTTGCTCCACGACATCGGCAAAGCGGTTAGCCACGAAGAAGAAGGGCCGCATGCCATGCTGGGGGCTGAGATCGCCAAAAAATACGGAGAATCTCCCAAGATCGTCAACGCGATCGCCGCCCATCATGAGCAGGTGGAGCCGATTTGTCCGGAGAGTGTGCTGGTGGCGGCAGCGGAGGCGCTATCGGCGGCCCGGCCTGGCGCCAGAAGAGAGGCCCTGGAGTCCTACGTGAAACGGCTGGAAAAGCTCGAATCGTTGGCGACGGGACAAAAAGGCGTGCAAAAGGCCTATGCGATTCAAGCGGGGCGAGAGATCCGCGTGATCGTCCGCCAGGAGGACATCACCGACGCCGAGTCGTTTCAGCTGTCACGCGAACTGGCGAAAAAGATCGAACAGGAATTGACCTATCCCGGCCAGATCAAGGTGACCGTCATTCGGGAGAGCCGGTACGTGGAATATGCCCGATGAAGGTCCTGTGTATTGGCGATATCATGGGCGAACCGGGCCGGCGAGCCGTGTCCCGCGCAATGCCGCGCCTGGTGGCGCAGCGGCAAGTCGATGTTGTCATCGGGAACGGTGAGAATGCCGCGGGCGGATTCGGTATTACGCCGGAGCTGGCGGACGAATTATTCGAACTGGGCCTCTCGGTGATCACAACGGGTAATCATGCCTGGGACAAGAAGGAAGTCCTGGAGTATTTCCCACGCCAATCCCGTCTACTGCGTCCCGCCAACTATCCGCCTGGTGTGCCAGGGAGGGGAAGTGTGGTCGTGGAAACCGCCGGCGGAGAAAAGTTGGCGGTCCTTCAGCTGATGGGGCGGGCCTATATGCCGACGATCGATTGTCCGTTTCAAACGGCCAAACGCGAAGTGTCGAAATTGAAGCAGGAAACGTTGGCGGTGGTCGTCGATATGCACGCCGAGGCCACATCGGAAAAGATGGCCATGGGGCACTATTTGGACGGCGAGGTGACGGCGGTGGTCGGGACCCACACGCATGTGCAAACCGCCGATGAGCAGATTCTTCCGAAAGGCACGGCGTATATTACCGACATCGGAATGACCGGGCCGCTGCACTCGGTGATCGGTGTGAAAAAAGAGCTGGCGATCGAAAAGTTCCTGACGGGCATGCCCAAACGGTTCGAAGTGGCGTCCGGTCCGTCGGTGTTCTGCGCGGTGCTGCTTGAGTTGGACGCGCGTTTGGGCAAAGCCGTCGCCTTTGAGCGCATCCGCCTGATCGACTGAAGGAGACTGTCCACGCGCCGCATCCCATCCACCCCGCTATTTTCCGATGCTCCATCGAGACAGGTGTTCACTGTCTCCGAACTGACCGGATTGGTTCGAGCCTCATTGGAACGCGACTTTGTCGAGGTGTGGCTCGAAGGGGAAGTCTCCAATCTGCGCGCGCCGGGGTCCGGCCACCTCTACTGCACCCTCAAGGACGATTCCAGTCAGATTCGGGCCGTGATCTTCCGGCCGACCGCGCTACGGTTGCGGTTCGGTTTGGAGGACGGCCTCCATGTCATTGGTCGGGGGCGTGTGACGGTCTACGAGCCGCGCGGCGAGTACCAGATTATTCTCGAGTATCTGGAACCCAAAGGGCGCGGCGCGCAGCAACTGGCGTTCGAACAGCTGAAGAATCGCCTCGCTGCCGAGGGCCTCTTCGATCAGGATCGGAAGAAACGCTTGCCGGCCTTTCCTCGAACTGTCGGGATCGTGACCTCGCTGTCGGGAGCGGCGGTTCGAGATATGGTGACCGTGCTGCATCGCCGCTGTCCCATTCTTCACCTCATCCTGGCACCGGTGTCGGTGCAGGGAGAAGGCTCTGCGGAACAGATCGTCGCAGCCATCCGATCCCTGGCGACGGTGGGCCATATCGATGTGATCATCATCGGTCGGGGCGGTGGGTCATCCGAAGATCTGTGGAGCTTCAACGACGAAGGGGTCGTGCGTGCAATCGCCGAGTCACCCATTCCCATTGTATCGGCCGTGGGGCATGAGACGGACACCACCTTGGCGGATTTTGCGGCCGACGTGCGGGCACCGACACCGTCAGCCGCTGCCGAAGCGGTCGCCCCGGTGTTGAGCGAGGTGGTGGACCGTCTCGGTGAATTGACAACGCGCAGCCGACGAGCGATCCGTCGGCATTGTGAAGGCACACGCAGCCGGCTCGAACTCATGGTCAGCTATCTGGCGAATGTCCGTTTCCGGGTGTTGGAGGACATGCAGCATGTGGATGGTGCGGTGATTCGGATGCGGCAGGCCATGCAGGAGATGCTGAAACGGCGATGGGGTCAGGTCCATGCATTCCAGCATGAATTGATAGGCCGTAGCCCAACCGCTCGAGTACGGCACGGCAGCGCCTTGGTACCCCAGCTCCTCTCGCGTCTCCAACAGGTGATGCGATACGGCCTGGATCGGCGATCACACGCCGCGCATGCTTGCCTGGCGCAGCTGCACGTGTTGAGCCCGCTGGCCATTCTCGATCGAGGCTACAGCATTGTGGAGACGGTGTCCGTGCGTCGAATTGTTCGGGACGCCCGCCAGGTTGTGGTCGGCCAGGAAGTCGTGGCTCGGCTTGCCAGAGGACAGCTCCGTTGCACGGTCAATGAAACCGTGCCAGAGGGATCAGTTTAAACGGCGGCCGTGTCCCGCTATAATAGCCCATTCCTTGTCGGAGAGGAGACAACTGTGGCCGGGGTGAAATTCGAACAGGCAATGGCGCGCTTGGAAGCCATCGTAGGTGAATTGGAAAAGGGTGACTTGCCCTTGGATGAATCATTGAAGATCTTCGAAGAGGGAATTCGCCTTTCCAAGAACTGTCTCAAAGTTCTGGAAGAAGCCGAACGTAAGATTGAAGTTCTGGTGCAAGATAAGAATGGGAAGCGACAACTCAGAGCCTTTTCTGCCGATGAGGGCGATGGAGAGAATCCCGTCGGCTGACGAGACACGCTCCACTGTCCGAGGTCTCTTCTCTCCAGCTTGTGTCTTCCAACGAGTTCATGGTCTCCACGACGCGCGCTGAAAAAAACCGGCTCGATCAATGGCTCGTGACACGGGGGCAGGCGCCTAGCCGAGAAGTCGCTGCCCGGATGATCCTTGCGGGAGAGGTCAAGGTCAACGGGGTGACGGTCGACAAGCCAGCCAAGGCCGTGTCCGTGGACGCGCGAATCGAGATCGTCAACCAGGCCTCCCGTTTTGTCAGCCGAGGAGGGGAGAAGCTGGCGGCAGCTCTGGACGCCGGTTCAATCGATCTTCGTGACGCCGTCTGTCTCGATGTCGGCTGTTCGACCGGAGGGTTTACCGACTGCTTGTTGCAGCACGGTGCGGCCCGAGTCTATGCAGTGGATGTCGGGTACGGCCAGTTCGACTGGAAGCTCAGGCAGGACCCGCGCGTCGTGCTGATCGAGCGGACCAATATTCGCTATCTCGAGCGGTCCGCCATCCCGGACTGGATCGGACTGACGGTCATCGATGTCTCGTTCATCTCATTGACGAAAGTGCTGCCCCCGGTCTTGCAATTTTCCAAACCAGGGGCGCGGGTGATTGCGCTCATCAAACCCCAATTCGAGGTGGGGAAGGGGCAAGTTGGCCGGGGAGGAGTGGTTCGTGATGAGGCCCAGCGTCAGGAGGTGCTGCAACGGATTCTGCGATTTGCGGAAGAGTTGGGTTTGCGAGTTGTGAAGTCGATGGACTCTCCACTCAAGGGGAAAAAGGGGAACCAAGAGCAACTGGCAATTTTTGAGATCGCGGCGCCATTTCGTGATATGTAAGGGGTGGCAACGGCATCAATCGACCGGAGGGATGATGAAGGTACTGGTGACGGGCGGCGCAGGATTCATCGGGTCTCATATCGTGGATCGGTTGGTGGAGGAGGGACATCAAGTTGTCGTCGTCGATAACATGGCGAGCGGATCGCGGAGAAATGTCAATCGCGCGGCCAACCTGTATAAGACCGATATTCAAGGCTGGCGTCTCGAGCGGATCTTCCGGAACGAACGGCCCAATGTCGTACTTCATCTGGCAGCTCAGGTCAATCTGAAGCGCTCGGTCGAGGATCCGGTGTTTGACGCCCAGGTAAACGTGCTTGGGACGATGAACGTGTTGCAGCAAGCGGTCCGGCATGGGGTCAGAAAGGTCGTGTTCTCATCCTCCGGAGGGGCCATTTACGGGGAACAGGAATTGGGCCCTGCGTCTGAGTCCCATGCCACGAAACCACTGTCACCCTACGGCATCAGCAAGCTCTGCGGCGAACACTACTTGTTCTATTTTCAGCGACTCAGCGGAATTCAGGTCGTGAGCCTTCGGCACGCCAACGTGTACGGCCCCCGACAAGATCCAGATGGAGAAGCCGGCGTCGTGGCGATATTCATTCGACAAATGTTGAATAACCAGCAGCCCATCATCAACGGAAACGGCCGCCAGACCAGAGACTTTGTGTATGTGGACGATGTGGTCGAAGCCAACCTGGCCGCGATGGGGCAGGACTCACAAGGAGTCTACAATGTAGGGACAGGTACCGAGACGTCGGTCAACGAATTGTTTCGGATACTCTCGGAGCTGACCGGGATGGGTTGTAAGGAGGTACACGGGCCGGCTAAAGCAGGCGAACAGATTCGCAGTGTGGTCGATCCGTCCAGGATCAAGCAAGAACTCGGATGGGAACCCAAAGTCGATCTGACCGAAGGGCTGAAGAAGACCGTGGCCTATTTTCGAGAACACATGGGGTAGTCAGTACCGGGGTACTTTCCCATCAACCTGGAGCGACCAGGCATCGATCCCGCCGATCAAGTTTTTCACATTCGAAAATCCCTGCTGGAGTAGAAATCCTGTTGCGTCCCCGCTCCTCATTCCATGGTGGCAATAGGCGATAATCTCGCTGTTCTTGTCCAACTTGTCGAGAGATTGCGGCAAAGTCCCGAGCGGGATCAGCGTAGAATCGTCCAGCTTGGCGATCGCATGTTCCCACGGTTCCCGGACATCCAAGAGCACCAACGGATCTCCTTTATCGAGCCGGGCCTTTAGTTCTTTCACAGTGATCGTGAAGCTCATGTGACAGCCTCCTGCTGAACGGAGACTGATCATAAGCGACAGAGGAAAAGGCTGTCAAATGCCGGGTTGGTTTAGGTCGTGTCGAATGCCCACTGCCCACGGCGATCGGGGAGTCTAATGGCGTCAGACAGCCGGGCGATGAAGTCACGACGGGGGATTGATTCGGCGCCGAAGCGCAGGACGTGCGGCGAGGATTGCTGGCAATCGATGAGGCGGAATCCCCAGGCGTGGAGTTGGCGCACCAGAGAAACCAGTGCCACTTTCGAGGCGTCATCGACGCGTGTGAACATGGACTCGGCAAAAAATGCTCCGCCGAGGGCCACCCCATAGACTCCGCCTACCAACTCAGTGCCGATCCAGGTTTCAGCGGAATGGGCATAGCCCAATTCATGCAAGCGCGTATATGCCTCGGTCATCGCCGGTGTGATCCAGGTGCCGCCGTTGGGATGTTGCAGACGGGGTCCGGCGCACCCTTCCATGACGGCGCGAAAGCTGGTATCGAGCGTGACTGTGAAAAGACGGCGGCGGATCGTCCGATGCAGGCTGCGCGGGATATGGAGTTTATCCGGGAAGAGTACGGTGCGCGGATGGGGCGACCACCAGAGGATGGGCTGGTCGTCGTTGTACCAGGGGAAAATGCCGTGCCGGTAGGCTTCAAGTAACCGTTCTGGACGCAAGTCGCCGCCGATGGCAAGCAACCCCTCCGGCGAAGCCTGCTCGACCGACGGGAAGTGAAAATTCCCTCCCCTCGCACTCAAGATGACCATAGCGGGCCAAACGATCGGGCTGGATCACAATGAAGAAGCGTCGCAATCACCGAGCGCGGGCTGCCGCCAGGATCTTCTCGCGCATGCGGGCCCGATCATTCGGCGACAGGACCGGGGCCGGACTCCGGCGGCACAGTGACACGGTCTGGCGGAGAGACGCCACGAACTCTTCGCAACGCGGGCATGCGCCCAAGTGCCGGCGGATTTCCCCGCAGATGTCGTTTGACAGTTCATCGTCGATGAACGCCGACAATTCGCGAAGAATATGGAGACATCGTCCTCCCTCATGTCGATGGGATGTGCGTTCGGGGCGTCTTCGTCGTTTTGTGACGGCTCGTTTGACCATGACGCGTCTTCCTTTGCTAAGTGATCGACTTACCCTGATGTGAGACAGTGTCTTCGGCCAACCCCCTCGCGCTGAGTTCGCGGCGGACAAAGAGACGCGCGCGGTGCAGCCTCGATTTCACGGCCCGTTCGCTCAGCCCCATGATGGCACCTACTTCCTTGGCGCTCAGACCTTCCATGTCGCGCAGGACGAGCGCCATCTTATACTTCTTCGGCAATTTGCCGATGGCGGTATCGAGCGCCTCCCGCAGTTGCTTGTTTTGGAGCGCGTCCTCCGGGTTGAGCCCTTCGACGGGAATCTGCAAACGGAACTCACCGTCCGAGGTGGGAATGAATTCATCTAGCGACAGCTCCCGCTCCGGCGCTCCTTTTCGTCTCCGCCGCATGCGCAAGCATGCCCGGGACGCGATGGTATAGAGCCAGGTGGAAATCTGCGCATCACCACGGAAATTCTTGAATCCGCGGTAGGCATTTAAGAAGGTTTCCTGCACCAAATCTTTTGCCGCTTCAGTTTCGCCGCAGAGTCGGCTCGCATAGCGGTAC
>JABMDG010000069.1:0-3207 GCA_015904045.1 Nitrospira sp. | reverse complement strand
GATGCTTTCAGGGTGATGGATGGATTTGCCTCCATCCGGGCTGGATCAGTGACGGTCTCAACCCGATTGGGAGTTGGCTTCACGGGGGTGGACTCGGCGCGTGTCTCGGATTGATCCGGATTTGCTTCGACCGGGACCGAGTCGGCCCTCGCATCAGACTCAGCCGGAATGGCGTTGTCGGGAGCCCGAAGTTCGCTGTCGGCAAAGCCCGGCGACGTCGAACAGACGAAACCGGCCAAAGCAAGGACTTGAAAGAACCGTCGATTGTTCGATAGTCGCGTCATCGAGGCCGAGACCTCTGATTGAACCCTTGCGGTGTCGCAAGCAGGTGGGATTGTGTGTCCCGTTGGGGAAATTGCAGGTGTCTTCGCAAGACACCCGCATCTCCTATGCGAGTAACATGAGTCTGCGAAGCCGTCAAGTCGAAAGCGGTTGTGCACCGGCGGCCGGTCATTTTTTTCTAACGAGGAGGCGTAGCGGAGTTCCGGTAAACCCGTAGGACTCACGGAGCTGGTTTTCGAGATACCGCAGATACGACGGCGTGATGTTTTCCGGATGGCCCACGAATAAAGCGAAGGCCGGCGGCTTCGTAGTAACCTGGGTGACAAACGCGGATTTCGTCACTTTCGCCGGTTTGCCTTTGCGGACCGGCAATGGATGGACCAACAGAATATTTTGCAGCCAGGTATTCAAGGTGCCCGTGGAGATTCGCTTGGTAAACATCGCGTACACATCGTCTATTTGGGCGAATACCGTACGGGCGGACTCCGATTTGAGCGCCGAGCCGTAGAGTACCGGAGCCCAAGTCAGGAAGGGGAAGCGGCGGTGGAGCTCAAGTTCGTAGTTCTTCCTGGCCTCGGCATCGCCCACACGAAGGTCCCACTTGTTGATCCAGAGAATACAGGCGCGCCCTTGCTTGAGGATGGCCCCCGCGATTTTCGTGTCTTGCTCCGTTACGCCTTCCTCTCCATCCAGCACGAGCACAGCCACATCGGAGCGGCCGATGGCGCGGAGCGAGCGCAGGACGCTCCAGCCTTCAACCCCGCGATCGATTTTCCCTCGCCGCCTGATGCCGGCCGTATCGGTGAACACGTACCTTTTCCCCGCATGCGTCACAAGAGAGTCGATGGGATCGCGTGTTGTGCCGGGAATGTCGCTCACGACCACCCGTTCTTCTCCCAACAGTGCATTGATCATTGTAGATTTGCCGACATTGGGACGGCCCACCACGGCCATGCGGGGCAGCTGCGACAGCTCATTGGTTCCATCGGCTGCAGGCAACAGCGGGTAGAGCGCATCCAGCAGCTCGGACACGCCGATGCCATGCTCGGCGGAGACGGGATAGAGCTCGTCTACCCCCAGTTGATAAAAGTCAGCAATGAGCGGTTCGGACTTGGGGGTATCGATCTTGTTGATCGCCATAAACACCGGTTTGGTCACACCACGCAACAGCCGCACCACTTCATGATCAGAAGGCGTCAGGCCTGAACGGCCGTCGAGCAGGAAAATCAAAATGTCGGCTTCGGCGATGGCAATCTCGGACTGACGGCGAATCAATGCCAACATGCCGTCCGAGGCCGAGAGGTCGAGCCCTCCGGTATCGACCAGCCGAAACGTCCGTTGCCGATAGGTCGCATCTGCATAGTTGCGATCGCGTGTCACGCCGGGAACGTCATCGACGATGGCAGTCTTGACGCCGAGGATTTTGTTGAACAGTGTGGACTTTCCTACATTCGGCCGGCCGATGATGGCTACGAGGGGAGGTGAGAGGTGGGGAGTGAGGGGTGAGGTCTCAGTGGTGAGAGGTACCGGAGGAGATGTCTGGGGCGAGGGTTTGGAAGATTTTCGGCGTGTCATTGGTTAACCGTCATGTGATTGAAAAAACGTCCCTGCTGCAAGTCGGGTATGATGACAGGAACCTAAGCCCACAAACAAGCGGTGCGCCGTGGTACACTCAGAAAATTCCTTCATGAATGGCGGATGCCCGATGGCGAATGGCGGCTTTTCGTGGGATCAGATCGACGACGTGCTCCTCGATATGGACGGCACGTTGCTGGATCGGCATTTCGACAATTTCTTTTTTGAGGAGGAATTGCCGCGTCGGTATGCGGTGCTCCAGGGTCTGTCGTTTGACGAATCTCGCAGCCGCTTGATGGCCATGTATCGGTCGATGGAAGGCGAGTTGGCATGGACCGATCTTCACTACTGGAGTGAGCGGGTGGGTATCGATGTCGTGGCCATGCACAAGGAGCTGGATCACATGATCGGGTTTTTGCCCGGAGCGGAGGAGTTCTTGCAGTACCTTCAGCGCCTGGGGAAGCGCGTCACCATCATCACGAACGCGCATGAATCGGGCCTGTCGGTCAAAACCGCCAAGACCGGGCTCGATCAGTACGTCGATCGCATTGTGGACGCATTCGAAATCGGCTATCTAAAGATGCGGCCCGAGTATTGGCCGAAGTGCCAGCGCTTGCTGGGGTTCGATCCGGCGCGATCACTTTTTATGGATGATGACGAGGGGTGCTTGGTGGCCGCAGAGCGATTCGGCGTGGCGCATCTCATTCACAGCGCCAAGCCGAGTTCCCGGCTGCCGCCCGCGCCGCTTGCGCAATTTTTCTCGGTTGTTGGGTTCCGGCCGCTTCTCGATGGTCATCCCGTCATCCGACAAGAGTAGAAGCGTGAAGAGCCTTGATTTGGATCTGGTGATCTTTCGAACTGATTCCAGCAGGAGGTTGATTCCACGGCCTGCGAGAGGTTAGCTTGGTATCCGTGATCATTCCGTCAAGATAGTATAGGATAACACCCGGGTAGGTGGAAGAGAGGGGCTGGTATCGTACGGTCGAGCGAATACTCATTCTGAAAGGGCTGAGGGCAACGTATGAGAAGCGTCAAGAGTTCCAGTGTGAAAAACCTGCTGTTTTGGTTGGTCGTGGGCCTGTTCCTCGTGCTGCTGTTCAATCTGTTCAGTGCGCCGCCACCGCCTCAGGAAGAAATGATCGTATTCAGTGAGTTCATGACGAAGCTCGACAAGGGCGATTTGGAGAAGGTCGTTATCCAGGGCCACCATATTAGCGGACAGTTGAAGGATAAGACCCGGATCCGCACCTATTCGCCTGATGACCCTGCGATGGTAAAAGAGCTGCGAGAGAAGAATGTCCAGATTGAAGTGAAGCCGCCGGATGAAAGTCCCTGGTACATCACCTTACT
>JABMDG010000068.1:32849-41572 GCA_015904045.1 Nitrospira sp. | reverse complement strand
GGAAAAATACTTCCTGATGAAAATGAAGCGTGGCATCAGCGAACCGTTCTTCGAGAAGGCGATCCTCGATGCAATAGGCATCACCAAGCGAGAATAGAGCGGCCAACGTGACGGACTTTCCGCTCTGAATCCTTTGCTCCGTCCCTGCCTCACATAGACAAGAGGAAAGGAGGGTGCTATGAAACTCAATGAACGTTTGCGATTGATTGCCGGTGTCTTTGTGCTCGCTGCGGTGATCCTGGGCGCAACGGTCCATCCGTACTGGAATTATTTCGCCGCCTTTGTGGCGGTCAACCTCATCCAATCGGCCTTTACCGGCTGGTGTCCGATGATGGCACTCTTGCGAAAGCTTGGCGTACAGGAGTAGCAGCACGATCAGCAAGGCTGAGATCAGGCTGAGCGAGTCCGAAGGACTTGTGGCAGCCGGCAGCATCCTGTCGGTGTCTCAGCCCTGTGAGAAAGACGAAAGGGAGTTGGCCATGTCCATTCCGCTGGTTCTCGATGGAGCCTTCGCCGGCGAGCAGGCATTGCGGGACATGGTCGTCGCGCGGAAAGTGTGCTTCGATCATGCCCCGTTCTATGTGCAAGATGGGTCCGGCCGCATCATCCAAATCGGCTTTCAACTCAACCTGTATGCCGCCTTTCAGGATGCCAGGCATGTGCCGATCGGGGAAGACCCTGAGCTTCATGAGCTGGTCGGAGAACTTCATCGTCTCTGCCGCGTGTTCTTTCAATCGTTGGACCTTCTGAAACCCTGCCAATACCCGGACCCTCCGATGCACCGCGTCATGTACTCTCCGGAGCGCCGGTACCGGGCCGAGGTCTGTCTGCAGATCCCCATCTTCGACCGGGCACACTATGGTGCAAAACCCGATCGCCGACTCGAAGAATTGCTCGCGACGGCCGAATGTCTACTGCTGCAGTTGGGGGCCAAACGCGGACAATGGGAAAATGAGGCATGCGCAGCGCCGCAATCCGGCGTGGGTTGCGAGGATCACGCTCGAGCGGCCATGGGTGGATGAACGAGCCGGCCGATGAGTCAGGTCGTTCGCCCCGTCCACTCCCCCCATATATTCCGGCGCCGGCATTGACCTTGTGAAGGGATTGGGAGACGGCGGGGATAAGACACATGAAACGATGGCTCATGGCGGCGTTGCTGTTGGCGGCGGGGTGCGGCTCGAAAGACGAACCGGCCACGTCCGTCCTGTCCGATGCTCCGCAGGCGGTGATCCACGCAGCGGTGGTCGAAATTCGGACCTCTGAGGCGCCTATCCGTGTAGAAGTCACCGGGCAGGTCGTGCCCATCTTCCAAGCCGTCCTCTCCAGCCGCATCCAAGGAACGATCGACCAGCTGCTCGTTCGAGAAGGGGCCCCGGTCGTTAGGGGACAAACGCTCATTCAACTGGATAACCGCGATGTGGAGGCCGACTTGGCGCGGGTGTCGGCAGAAGTCGAGAACGCGAAGGCACAACTCGACCGCATGGAGACGCTCTATCGCCAGGACGCGGTTTCGAAACAGGAGATGGAGAATGCGACCCGCGCCTACAAGGTCGCGGAAGCCAGCCGCAAGGCGGTGTTGGCGCAGCTGAGTTACACGGTCGTCAAGGCGCCGTTCGACGGAGTGATTACCGAAAAAATGGTGGAAGCGGGCGAATTGGCCTCGCCGGGGCAACCCCTGCTGAAAATGGAAAACCCTCGGCAACTGCGTCTTGAAGCGACTGTGGCAGAAAGTGATTTGAGATCAGTCTCACGCGGAGACAAAATTCCCGTGATCATCGATGCCTTGGCCGGACGCGCCTTGGCCGGGATCGTCGGCCAAATTCTCCCCGCTGGCGATCCTCAGACACACACCTTCACCGTGAAAGTAGACGTGCCTTCGGCGCCGGGATTGAAAACCGGCATGTTCGGACGGTTTCAATTGGACAAGGGAACGTCCAGGACGATCCTCGTGCCTGAGACCGCCGTCGTCGAGCGCGGGGAGCTGACGAGCGTCTTTGCCGTCGGCTCCGATCGGATCGCCCGGCTCCGCTGGGTCAAGCCCGGACGTCGGTTGGACAATCAGGTTGAAATCCTGTCCGGTGTGAATGTCGGCGAGTCGGTGCTGCTCGACGCGGCTCGAGGCATCGATGGCGCCGCAGTCACAATCGTGGAGACAGTGGCGTCGCCGCCTGCGAGACCGACGCCGTGAAGCGTCCCCCGTGAAGCGTGAAGCGCGGGATAGATTGCGAGATACGCTTCACGAGACACGAACGATGAATCCCATGACCCCTCACCCTTTACCCCTCACCCCTTACGGTTTAGCAGGCCGCATCGCCGCCCTCTTCATCGGGAGCAAGCTGACGCCGCTCATCATGCTAGGGGCGCTGCTGCTGGGCCTGTTTGCGATCGTCGCCACGCCGCGCGAAGAAGAGCCGCAGATCGTCGTACCCATGGCCGACGTCTGGCTGCCCTTTCCCGGCGCCTCCGCCAAAGTCGTCGAAGAGCAACTGACCAAGCCGTTTGAACGCAAGATCTCCGAGATCAAGGGCGTGGAGTACGTCTACTCGATCTCGCGGCCGGGCGGCGCGCTGATCATTGTCCGTTTCTACGTCGGCCAGCCGATGGAGCAGAGTCTGGTCGATCTTTACGACAAGCTGATGTCGAATCAGGACCTGCTGCCGCCGGGGGCCGAACCTTTTTTGGTGAAGCCGAAGGACGTGAACGACGTTCCGATCGTCACGCTGACGTTGTCGAGCGAGCGGTACGGCGAATTCGAATTGCATCAGCTGGCCGAGCAGGTGTTGGAGGAGGCCAAGAAAGTCGCCGGCACGTCAGGCGGCTTCATCGTCGGCGGCCGGGCGCGCGAATTACAGGTCGAGATCGATCCGGCGAGGCTGAAGGCCTATGGGCTGACGCCGCTGCAAACGGCAGCCGTCATCCGCGGAGAGAATCGCGCCTTACCGACGGGGCGGTTCGACAGCCGCAATCAAAGTTTTCTTGTGGAAACCGGCCGCTTCATCCGGTCCCGCAATGACTTGGAGAATCTCGTCGTCGGAGTCCATGAGCAGCGGCCCGTCTATCTGCGGCAGGTGGCCGGCGTGAGCGACGGGCCAGCCGAGGCCAAGAGCTACGTCTGGTTCGGCGAAGGCCTATCGGCCGGTCGCTCGTCGCTCGTGAAGCGTGAAGCGCCGGAAGGATTGCGAGATACGCTTCGCGAGGAACGCTTCACGGAAGAAACCCCGGCTGTGACCGTGGCGATAGCCAAACAGGCCGGTGTAAATGCCGTCACGGTGGCCGCGGAGGTTATCCGCAAGGTCGAAGACATGAAAGGCGTGACGATTCCGGCGGACGTGCGCGTGACCGTCACCCGCGATTACGGGGAGACGGCGCAGGAGAAGGCCAACGAGCTGCTGTGGCATCTGCTCATCGCCATCGTCGCCGTTGTCCTCTTTCTCGGCGTCGCACTGGGGCCGCGTCCGGCGCTGGTCGTGTCCATCGCGATTCCCCTCACCCTGGCCCTGACCCTCTTTACATCCATGCTCATCGGCTACACGATTAACCGCGTGACGCTCTTTGCCTTGATCTTTTCCATCGGCATTCTGGTGGACGACGCCATCGTCGTCGTCGAGAATACTTACCGGCATATGATGCTGCGCCTCCGGCCCCATGACGAAGCGTCGATCTACGCCGTCGACGAAGTCGGCAACCCGACGATTCTGGCGACCTTCACCGTCATTGCCGCGCTGCTGCCCATGGCCTTCGTCTCCGGCTTGATGGGCCCCTACATGCGGCCGATTCCCATCAATGCCTCCATCGCCATGTTTTATTCCCTGCTCGTCGCTTTCGTCGTGATTCCATGGTTCTGCCGGACCTGCTATCGAACGTTCGGTGGCGACTCAGCACTCAGCACTCAGCACTCGGAACTTGAAAGCGGCTTGACGGCGCGTCTGTACCGCCGAATTCTCTCCCCGCTGCTGGCCCATCCGATCCTGGCCTATGCGGTCCTGGGCGTGGTCGCGCTCTTGCTGGTCGGGTCCTGTTTCTTGTTTTACACGCGCCACGTCGTCGTGAAGATGCTGCCGTTCGACAACAAAAGCGAGATCCAATTGGTGATCGACATGCCGGAAGGCACGACGCTGGAGGAGACCGCCCGTGCCGCCAAGGCCCTGAGCCGCTATGTCCGTACCGTTCCCGAGGTGCGGGACTATCAGGCCTACGTCGGCACGGCGTCTCCCTTCAACTTCAACGGGCTGGTGCGCCACTACTTTCTGCGGTCGTTGCCGCACGAGGCGGACATTCAGATCAATCTCGTGGCCAAGGAGGACCGTGCCGCCCAGAGCCACGAGATCGCGCAGAGGATTCGCCCTCCGGTGCACGACATCGCTCGCGAATATGGGGCGAACGTAAAGGTCGTCGAAGTGCCGCCGGGTCCCCCCGTACAGTCGGTGCTGGTGGCGGAAGTGTACGGGCCCGATTACGGCCGGCAACTCGCCGTCGCAAAGGAGGTCCGAGCGCTGTTCGAGTCCACGCCGCGAGGAAGCGGTCGAGACGAGTCCCGTCTTTCGCGCATGTCTCGCCTCTCTCGCAAGCACGAGATACGAATGACGGACAATAATTCATTGATGCATCGCTTCCTATGACCTCTCACCCCTCACCCCTCACCCCGTACGGTTTATCCGGCCGCATCGCAGCGCTCTTCATCGGGAGCAAGCTGACTCCGCTCATCATGCTGGGGGCGCTGCTCCTGGGCCTGTTCGCAATCGTGGCTACGCCGCGCGAAGAAGAGCCGCAGATCGTCGTGCCGATGGCCGACGTCTGGCTGCCCTTTCCCGGCGCCTCCGCCAAAATCGTCGAAGAACAACTGACCAAGCCGTTCGAGCGGAAGCTCTCGGAGATCAAGGGTGTGGAGTATGTCTACTCGATTTCCCGGCCCGGAGGCGCGTTGATTATCGTCCGCTTCTACGTCGGCCAGTCGATGGAGCAGAGCCTGGTTGATCTCTACGACAAGTTGATGTCGAATCAGGACCTGTTGCCGCCGGGGGCCGAACCTTTTTTGGTGAAGCCGAAGGACGTGAATGACGTTCCGATCGTCACGGTGACGTTGTCGAGCGAGCGGTACGGCGAATTCGAATTGCATCAGTTGGCCGAGCAGGTGTTGGAGGAGGCCAAGAAAGTTACCGGCACGTCCGGAGGCTTCATCGTCGGCGGCCGGAGGCGCGAATTACAAGTACTGATAGACCCGGCGAGGCTGAAGGCCTATGGGCTCACGCCATTGCAAGTCGCGGCCGTCATTCGCGGAGAGAATCGAGCCTTGCCGGCCGGCCGGTTCGACAGCCGCAATCAGAGTTTCCTTGTGGAGACCGGCCGATTTATTCGATCCCGTGCCGATCTGGAAAGCCTGGTCGTCGGGGTGAGCGAGCAACGACCGGTCTATCTGCGGCACGTCGCGGATGTCATCGACGGACCGGCTGAGGCGACGAGCTATGTCTGGTTCGGTCTTGGCGCCGCCGGCGCCCGTGAGGGGTTAGGGGTAAGGGGTGAGGGGTTTGAGCCACCGGCGGTGACCGTGGCCATTGCCAAACAGGGCGGCACCAACGCGGTGACGGTGGCCGAGCAGGTCATCCGCAAGGTCGAAGACATGAAGGGTGTCACGGTCCCGTCGGATGTGCGCGTGACGGTCACGCGTGATTACGGAGAAACCGCGCAAGAGAAGGCCAACGAACTCCTGTGGCACCTCCTCATTGCCGTTGTCGCGGTGGTCCTCTTTCTTGGTGTCGCGTTGGGGCCGCGCCCCGCCCTGGTCGTGTCCCTTGCGATTCCCCTCACCCTTGCCTTGACGCTCTTTACGTCCATGCTCATCGGCTACACGATCAATCGGGTGACGCTCTTCGCACTGATCTTCTCGATCGGCATTTTGGTGGATGATGCCATCGTCGTCGTCGAAAACACGTACCGGCATTTGACGCTGCGCCTGCGTCCCCATGACGAGGCGTCGATCTATGCCGTCGATGAAGTCGGCAACCCGACGATTCTGGCGACCTTCACCGTCATTGCCGCGCTGCTGCCGATGGCCTTCGTCTCCGGCCGGTATGCCGACCTATGCCGGCGGTCTTGGTGTGCTGGCGGGCGACACCCTTCGGTCCGCTGCTGACCTGGACATTCCCATGGTGGCGGTGACACTGTTGCACCGGCGCGGCTATTTTTATCAACGGCTGGATGAGCATGGTTGGCAGCATGAAGAGCCGGTCGCCTGGCCGATCAACGATTTCTGCAAGCCGGTGGAACAGCGTGTCGCTGTCGAGATCGAGAACCGCACCGTGCAGGTGGGGGCCTGGCAGTTTCGCGTACGCGGTGAGTCGGGCGGCGAGGTGCCCGTCTACCTTCTCGACACGGACCTTCCCGAGAACCAGCCCCGGGACAGGACTCTGACCGACCTGCTCTACGGCGGCGATGACTACTATCGGCTCTGCCAGGAAGCGGTGCTGGGAATCGTCGGATACCGCCTGCTGCGGGCGCTTGGACACAGTCACATTCGACGGTTCCATATGAACGAAGGTCACGCAGCGTTGCTCGTGCTCGCTTTGCTGGAGGAGAAACTGGCTTCCCGCGCCCAAGAAGCATCGATTCCCGCCGATCTTATCGATGCCGTCCGTGAGCAATGTGTGTTTACGACCCATACCCCGGTGCCGGCAGGCCACGATCAATTTGCCCCCGACCTGGCGCATCAAGTGCTTGGTGACCGGCGCTGCACATGGCTCAAAGCCTGTGATCATGACCACAGTTTGAACATGACGCAGCTGGCATTGCGCGGCTCTCGGTTCGTCAACGGGGTGGCCATGAAACACGGCGAGGTCTCGCACAGCCTCTTCCCCGGCTACCCGATTCACTCGATTACCAACGGCGTTCATGCTGTGACGTGGGCCGCGCCGTCATTTCATACGCTCTATGACCGGCATCTTCCGGACTGGCGGCGCGATCAGCTGTCGCTTCGGTATGCGATCAGCATTCCGGCTCAAGAAATATGGAACGCGCACGCGGCCGCGAAACAGGCCTTGGTTGATTATGTGAACCGGGAGACGAATGCCGGGTTCGACCGCGATGTGTTGACGATCGGATTTGCCAGGCGGGCTGCGGCATACAAGCGGGGAGCCTTGATCTTCCACGACATCGAACGGTTGGCCAGGATTGTCGAGCAGTCCGGGCCTATCCAAATCGTTTTCAGCGGCAAGGCTCATCCGCGTGACCAGAATGGCAAGGATATGATTCACAAGGTTCATGAACTCCGTGATATCTTGCGGGGCAGGATTTCTGTGGCCTATCTCACGAACTATGACATGACACTGGCCAAGCTTGTGTGTGCCGGTGTGGATGTTTGGCTCAATACGCCGCTCCCGCCGATGGAGGCCTCAGGAACCAGCGGCATGAAGGCGGCGGTCAATGGCGTGCCGAGTCTGAGTGTGCTTGATGGGTGGTGGATCGAAGGACATGTGGAAGACGTGACCGGGTGGTCCATCGGTGATCGGGTGGAGGCCTGTATGGAGCCGAGCGGGGGCATGGATGCCTGTCATGCGGCGGAACTCTACCGCAAACTCGAAGAGAAAATTCTCCCCTGTTTTTATCGGAACCGTGAGGGGTTTATCGAGATCATGCGCCATGCGATTTCATTGAACGGCGGCTTCTTCAATACCCAGCGCATGGTGGCTCAATATCTCCACAATGCCTATCGACTGGTCGGTGAGTATGCCCGACTCGGGTAACGAAGGCAGCAGCTCGATTCTAGTGATCAATGGCGGGTCGTCTACGCTCAAGTTTTCACTTTTTCGCGTCGGGGACAGTCCTGTCCGTGAATTGTCGGGCTTGATCGACCGCATCGGATCGCCACAGGGTACCTTCACATGGATGCAGGAAGGTACGAGCCGCGGCGACCGGAGGACGGTCGATGTTCCCGATCACGCGTCCTGCCTCGACATGCTCATGGCCTGCGTCGACGGCCTATATGCGCAAGCGCCGCTTCGCGCCATCGGACATCGGGTGGTACATGGCGGCAGGGATTATCGTGAGCCGCAACGAGTGACGCCGATGGTCATACAGGAACTGAAGCGGCTGAGCCCCTACGATCCGGAACATCTTCCTGCTGAGATCGCATTGATCGAGGCTTGTGCGCGGCGATACCCCTGGCTTCCGCAAGTCGCCTGTTTCGATACGGCGTTTCACCGTGACATGCCGGCTGTCGCCCGCCTCCTACCGATCCCGCGGCGGTATGAGAAACTGGGGATTCAACGGTTTGGATTTCATGGCCTGTCGTACGCGTTTCTGATGAAGGAACTCGCCAGAGTCGGGGGGAACGGGGAGGCGGGCGGGCGCATCATCCTGGCCCATCTTGGAAACGGCGCGAGCATGGCGGCGGTCAAGGCCGGGAAACCGATCGACACGACCATGGGATTCACCCCGACATCCGGCATGCCGATGAGCCGCCGATCGGGGGATCTCGATCCGGGGCTTGTCTCCTATCTGGCTCGAACGGAAGGGATGAGCGCCGATCAGTTTCATCGGATGGTCAACACCGAATCAGGCTTGCTCGGTGTCTCGGAGATCAGTGCCGATATGCGCGACCTCCTCAAAGAGGAACAGAGCGATTCGCGAGCGGCTGACGCCGTCGCCCTGTTCTGTTATCAGGCCAAAAAATCGATCGGCGCATTGGCGGCGGCGCTGGGGGGCGTCGATACCCTGGTGTTCAGCGCGGG
>JABMDG010000068.1:24595-32749 GCA_015904045.1 Nitrospira sp. | reverse complement strand
GGTGACCTGGGCCGCTCCCTCGTTTCAGTCGCTCTACGACCGGCATCTTCCGGACTGGCGGCGCGATCAGCTCTCGCTTCGTTACGCGATCAGCATTCCGGGCCAGGAAATATGGGACGCGCACATCGACGCCAAGCGGGCATTGGTCGATTATGTGAACCACGAGACTAACGCGGGATTCGATCGGGATGTGTTGACGCTGGGGTTTGCCAGGCGGGCTGCGGCCTACAAGCGGGGAACCTTGATCTTTCACGACATCGAGCGGCTGGCCAAGATTGTCGAATTGGCCGGGCCTATCCAAATCGTTTTCAGCGGCAAGGCCCATCCGCGAGACCAGAATGGCAAGGACATGATTCACAAGGTCCATGAACTTCGTGATATCTTGCGGGGCAGGATTTCGGTGGCGTATCTCACAAACTACGACATGACCGTGGCCAAGCTCCTGTGTGCCGGCGCGGATGTCTGGCTCAATACGCCGCTCCCTCCGATGGAAGCCTCGGGGACCAGCGGCATGAAGGCGGCGGTCAATGGAGTGCCCAGTCTCAGCGTGCTCGACGGGTGGTGGATCGAAGGACATGTGGAAGACGTAACCGGTTGGTCCATCGGTGATCGGGTGGAGGCATGCATGGAGCCGAGCGGGGGGATGGATGCCTGTCATGCGGAGGAGCTGTACCGCAAACTCGAAGAGAAAATTCTCCCCTGTTTTTATCGAAACCGTGAGGGGTTTATCGAGGTCATGCGTCATGCGATCTCATTGAACGGCGGGTTCTTCAATACCCAGCGCATGGTAGCGCAATACCTTCACAATGCCTATCGACTGGTTGGTGAGTATGCCCGACTCGGGTAACGAAGGCAGCAGCTCGATTCTAGTGATCAATGGAGGATCGTCGACGCTCAAGTTTGCCATCTTTCGTGCCGGGATGACTCCCGTTCGTGAGCTGTCTGGGTTGATTGACCGAATCGGATCGACCCACGATACATTCATGTGGACGCAAGAAGGTGCCAGCCACGGCAATCGTCGACTCGTTGCAACCCCCGATCACGCGTCCTGCCTCGAACCGATTCTGGAATGTGCCAAAGATAAGCTTGCGCGCGAGCCATTGCTGGCGATTGGACACCGGGTTGTGCATGGCGGCAAGGAATATCGTGAGCCGCAACGAGTGACGCCGGTTGTGATGGAAGAACTGCAACGGCTGAGTCCGTACGATCCGGAACATCTTCCGGCTGAGATCGAATTGATCGAGGCCTGTGCGCGGCGATACCCCCGTCTCCCGCAAGTCGCCTGTTTCGATACGGCGTTTCATCAGGGCATGCCGAACGTGGCCCGTCTGCTGCCGATCCCAAGGCGCTATGACAGGTTGGGACTTCAGCGATACGGGTTCCATGGCTTATCGTATGCCTTTCTCATGAAGGAACTGGCCCGAATCGGGCGGCAGGGCGAAGCCAGCGGCCGCGTCATTCTCGCTCACTTGGGAAACGGCGCCAGCATGGCCGCCGTGAAGGACGGCAAGAGCGTTGAGACCACGATGGGGTTTACCCCGGCTTCCGGCATGCCGATGAGCCGCCGATCGGGAGATCTCGATCCGGGGCTTGTCTCCTATCTGTCCCGAACGGAAGGGATGAGCGCGGATCGGTTTCATCAGATGGTCAACACCGAATCGGGCTTGCTCGGCGTCTCGGAGATCAGTGCCGATATGCGTGACCTCCTCAAGGAGGAACAGAACGATCCGCGCGCGGCTGACGCCGTCTCGCTGTTCTGTTATCAGGCCAAAAAATGGATCGGCGCATTGGCAGCGGCGCTGGGGGGCGTCGATACCCTGGTGTTCAGCGCGGGGATCGGCGAGCATGCTCCCGTCATTCGAGCCCGTATCTGCGAGGGATTGGAATTTCTCGGCATCACCATCGATAGGTTGCGCAACGAGAAGAACGATGCCGTGATTTCCAAGGAAGACGGTAGGGCGACCGTGCGGGTGATTCACACGGATGAAGAACATGAGATCGCGGCGTCCGTCATGGCGCTGTTGAGCACAGACTGAATCGGGAGGTGAGAAAGAGTATGGATAGGCGTCGAACCATCGGGAATGCTCTGAGTCCGGAGGCAGCCAAGAAACTGGATGCCTACTGGCGGGCGGCCAACTATCTCTCCGTCGGCCAGATCTATCTCTATGACAACCCCCTCCTGAAAAAGCCACTGACGCGCGCCCATATCAAGCCGCGCCTGCTCGGCCATTGGGGCGGTGATGGAGATGTTGAGTGAACACCAGTGCCAGGGGTGGCTGGAGGGCTATCTGTTGACGGGCCGGCACGGATTCTTCTCCTGCTATGAAGCGTTCATTCACATCATCGATTCGATGTTCAATCAACATGCCAAATGGCTGAAGGTCTGCGGCCACATTCCCTGGCGGAGACCGATCGCCTCCTTGAATTACTTGTTGTCCTCTCACGTCTGGCGGCAGGACCACAATGGGTTCAGTCATCAAGATCCCGGTTTCATCGACCACGTCGTCAACAAGAAGGCCGAGGTGATCCGGGTGTATCTCCCGCCCGATGCCAATACGCTGCTGTCCGTCACCGACCATTGTCTGCGCAGCCGCAATCACGTGAACGTCATCGTGGCGGGCAAGCAGTCAGCGCCGCAATGGCTCGACATGGATGCCGCGGTGAAGCACTGCACGGCCGGCATCGGCATTTGGGAATGGGCAAGTAACGACAAGAACAGCGAACCGGACGTCGTCATGGCTTGCTGCGGCGACGTGCCCACGATGGAAGCGCTGGCGGCCGTGTCCCTGATGGGGACACTGTTGCCGGACGTGAAGGTACGAGTGGTCAATGTGGTGGATCTGATGAAACTGCAGCCACCCTCTGAACATCCGAACGGATTGCCGGACAAGGATTTCGATGCGCTGTTCACGATCAACAAGCCGATCATCTTCGCCTTCCACGGTTACCCCTGGCTGATTCACCGGCTCACCTACCGGCGGACCAATCACAAGAATCTCCATGTGCGAGGGTACAAGGAAGAAGGCACGACCACGACGCCGTTCGACATGGCGGTGATGAACGATCTGGATCGGTTTCATCTGGTCGCCGATGTCATCGATCGGATCCCCCTGCACGGGTCCCAGGCCGACTATGCCAAGCAGGCTATCCGGGACAAACGGATCGAGCACAAACAGTACATTGCCGAATACGGCGAAGACATGCCGGAGATCAGCCGATGGAAGTGGAGCGGGCGCAAGAAGGCCACCAGAAGGGCGCGGTTGCTGTAACGTCAGCCCAATCAGCAATTCCGAAAACCGGCAGCACCGCACCGCACTCCTACTTCAAGGTGGATGAATTTTCTCTCCTAAATGTGTTATCGAAGGAGGCTTGTATACGAGAGTTTCAAGTAGGTGAAATAAATACTGTCAGGGGGGAAGCATGGGCCGGATGGTTCCTTTCAGTCTGCGGGTGGTTGGGGTGGGTTGCATGGTTGTGCTGTTGGCAGGCCACGTGCATGCGGATGAGCGGGAAGCCAAGAAACCGGATGAGAACAAGCCGCAGCCGATGCTCGATTGCCGGTTCGACCATAGTGATGTCGGAGAGGCGAGCGAGGCCTTTCCATCCGACGACGTCTTTCGCCCCCTCATCGCGGATCCCAAGCAACCGCAGTTCTTCGCCATGTGGCAACACTCGCGGCCGCGCGACGGCGGATCGTCCTTCAACTTGGGGTCAGTGGCCATCGGCGAGAACTTCGGCTTTTACACCAAGCGAACGGGATGCGATGGATGGCAAGTGGGCCTGCTCACCGGCATCTTCTCGCAGTTCAACCTGGACCAGAAAAACGCCGAGCTGATCAACACGGATTTCAATGTGGGCCTCCCGCTCTCGTGGCGATCAGGGAATTGGTCCGCGCGGCTTCGCTATTACCACCAAAGCAGCCACTTAGGCGATGAGTTCCTGGTCAGGAATGTTGGATTCCAGCGGTTTACGGTCTCCTTTGAAGAGGTGGACGCGATTCTGTCCTACGACTACAAATGGCTGCGCCTGTATGGAGGAGCTGCGTATCTGGTGCATCGCGAACCGGCAACGGTTGATCGTACACGGATTCAGTGGGGATTCGAAGCCCGGGCTCCGGCGATGCGCACCAGTATCTTGGTCCCCTTCCTCGATCGGCTGGTTATCACGCCCGTGTTGTCGGCGGACTTCAAGTCGGCGGAAGAGCACAGCTGGATCATCGACACCAATGTGCTCGGCGGTTTTGAATGGTCCCGAACAGGATCCCGCCGGCGTTTTCGGATCATGGCGACCTATTTTCATGGCTATAATCCGTACGGACAGTTTTTCATCAATCAGAAGATCGAATCGATCGGGCTTGGAGCGTATTTCACGTTTTGATGAGACGAAGCAGGGTGCAGGCTTGCGGGCCCGCACGCTGCACGGATACTTCTGCTACAATCGAAGATCCGCCGCTCCGTTCTTCGTCGCTCGTATCTCGTGAAGCGTGAAGCGCACGACGGAAAGAGCGTTTTCGTGCCGGATGCCCTTGTTTGCGAGATACGGTTCGACAGGCTCACCGTCCTGAGCATCGTCGAAGGGCGAGATACGCTTCACGTGATACGCGGTCCCGTGCGCTCTCGCGACGAACCGTCATGAATAATGCGGGCTAGGAGACCACCGTCGATGAACAAGAAACTCTCCTTTTCCCTCTGGTATGTGCTGCTTGCAGTCGAAGAGCTGACCTTCGGCGAGGCCTCGACGGGAGCGCAGAACGATCTGGTGAAAGCCACCGACATCGCGAAAAGTATGGTGAAGGCCTACGGGATGAGCAACAAATTGGGCACCATCACCCTCGAGCGGGAGCGGCAACCCCAATTCCTCCAGCTGCCGATCGGGTCTGAAAAGGGCGATTATTCTGAAGAGACCGCACGGGAGATCGATTGCGAAGTGCGGCGGATCATCGACGAGCAGTATGGGCGGGTCAGACGGCTGTTGGAGGAGCGAAAAGCGGCGCTGCACCAAGGCGCCACGTTGCTCCTGGAACGAGAGGTGATCACCGGACCGGAGCTGAAAGCCATTATGGAACAGGTGTGAACAAAACATGCCCGTGGAACAAGAGGCAAGCATCTCCGTGAACGGCAACATCGTTCATTGTGAAGGGGCCTGGACCCTTCCGAACTTGGGCGAGTTGGAGCGCGACAGTGAAAAGCTTCGATGGCCTGACACGCCCGACGTGATGTATGAAGCCGGGGAGGTCACCGCGATGGATACCGGCGGTGCCGTGGTGCTGCAACAGAGCATCAATAGTCTGCGCCGTGCCGGTCGAAGCGTGTCTCTCCGTGGGTTGAAACCAGAATTTGCCGAGCTGGTCCGTCTGATCGATGCCCGGTCATCCCTCAATCAGGCGCCCGCTCTCCGGCGGGATGGCTGGCAGGAACGGCTGGCTCGGAATCTCCAGCGACGACAAGAAGCAATCCTTCAAGGGCTCGCGTTTCTCGGAGAGACCACGGTTGCGTTCGGTCGCTTGGTGATGCGGCCGCGATCCATCCGCTGGAAGGCCTTGATGCGGGTGGTGGAACTGGACGGCGTGCGCGCCCTGCCGATCACGGGCCTGCTGACGTTCCTCGTCGGCGTCGTCATCGCCTATCAGGGCGCAGAGCAGCTGCGCAAGTTCGGCACGAACATTTTCATCGTCGACTTGGTCGGGATTTCGCTGGTGCGCGAGATTGCCCCATTGATCGTCGCGATTCTCATCGCCGGCCGGTCCGGGTCGGCCTACGCGGCGGAGATCGGCACCATGAAGGTGACGGAGGAATTGGACGCGGTCCGGACGCTCGGCATCTCGCCCATCAATCTGCTCGTGCTTCCGAGAGCCCTGGCCCTCGTCGTCGCCTTACCCCTGCTGACAGTCTATGCGGACGTGTTGGGTGTGTTCGGCGGCATGCTCATCGCGTCCAGCCAATTGAACGTGAGCTTCACCGAATTCTTAAGCCGGTTCGAAGAGGCCGTCGCGGTGCGGCATTTTCTGATCGGCCTCGCCAAGGCGCCGTTCTTTGCTATGATCATCGCGTTGGTCGGCTGTTACCAAGGGTTTCAGATCAGGGGAGGCGTCGATGATGTGGGTCGGCATACGACCATCAGTGTCGTACAGAGCATTTTCCTGGTCATCGTGTTCGACGCGATTTGCAGCATTCTGACGAACTGGTGGGATTTGTGAAGGCTCAGGTTGAGGTCAAGGTTGAGGCGAAAGTTGAACAAATTCCGGGAATCCCCTTAACCTCAACCTCAGCCTTGACCTGAGCCTCATCCGGCAGGAGTGAAACCTGATGCCGTTGGCCACACAAGCAGGAACACCGGTGATCGAAGTCAGCCACGTGGTGACGACTTTGGGACGGGCCGTCGTGCACGAAGATGTGAGTTTGACCGTCAACCAGGGCGAAGTCTTCGCGATTGCCGGGGGAAACGGCTGCGGCAAATCCACGCTGCTGCGGGAGATCATCGGCCTGTTGACGCCATCCAGCGGAACGATCAGATTGCTCGGTGTGGACAGCCGCAAGCTGGAGGAGAGCAACGGTCGGCCGATCCACCGCCGGTTCGGTGTCATGTTCCAGCACGGCGCCCTCTTCAGCTCGCTCACGCTGGCGGAAAACGTGGCGGTTCCGTTACGCGAACATACGGACTTGAATCCACGGTTGATTCGGGAGATCGTAGAGGTCAAGATCGCGATGGTAGGGCTGCCGCCGGACAGCGCCAGGAAGTTTCCCAATGAACTCAGCGGTGGCATGCGGCGGAGGGCCGCGCTGGCCCGTGCGATTGTGATGGACCCCGAGCTGATCTTTCTCGATGAACCGACGGCGGGCTTAGACCCGATGATCGCGGCCGGATTCGACGAATTGGTCCTGTCGCTGAAGACGCTCTTGGGACTGACGGTGGTGATGGTGACGCACGATCTCGATTCGCTCTGGCGTATCGCGACCCGCGTGGCGGTGCTGGGAAACGGCAAGGTGTTGGGGGTCGGAACCATGCCGGAGTTATCGCAGTCCAAAGACCCGGTGATCCGTGAATACTTCCACGGATTGCGGGGCCGCGCGGCGCAGGAGCAGGCGGCGTGGAACGGAAAGAAGCGTGACGCATGAAAGGAAGAGCGTATAGCTTATAGCGTATGGCACGAACAAGAGAGCTTCGTCCATATTCACTGTCCGAGGTTTTGACCATACGCCATAGGCCATAAGCTCTGAAGAGCGAGAAATGGAACCCAAGGTCAACTACGTTCTCGTCGGTGCCTTCGTCGCGATCCTCGGCGCGGTAGTGTTGTTCGGCGTGCTATGGCTGGGGAAGGCCGACTACCGGGGTATCTACGACCGCTACGAGGCGTATTTCCGGGAGTCGGTGGCGGGGCTGAGCGTAGATTCGACGGTGAAGTATCGCGGCGTCGATGTGGGACGGGTGAAGGACATCGCCTTGAACCCCGATAATCCGGAAGAGGTCAAGTTGACGCTGGATATCGCCCGAGGGACGCCGATCAAAACCGACACCGTCGCCGTTCTTCAGACTCAGGGGCTGACCGGTCTGGCCACGATCAATCTCACCGGGGGAAGCAAAGACGCGGCGCCGCTCGTGGCTCAGGAGGGGCAATACTATCCTGTCATCAAGACCGGTCCGTCCCCTTCATTTTTCCGGTCCGATGAAGCCATCTCGCGTTTGCTGTCCGATCAGTCGCTCCCCCATCTCTTGGCCAATCTGGACTCGCTGGCGAAGGGGGCGGCGGATACCTTAGACGAGGAGAATCGCGCGACGCTGAAACGAACGATCCGGGATCTGTCCGAGGTCGTGCATTCCGTCGCAACACACAAGACTCAGATCGAGCAAAGCCTGAACGGCGCGGCCCGCAGTGCCGACAATCTCGTCAAGCTGACGGCGGCATTGAATGAAGAAGTGCCGGTCCTGCTGGCGAGGATCAACAAGAGCGCGACCGCCTTGAACGCGATGACGGAAGACCTGGTGCAGACGAGCAAGGCGGTGCGGTCGGTCGTGGTTGACAACCGGTCCGAATTGGAACATTTCTCGCGACACACTTTGCCGGAAGCAGGGACATTGGTCGTCGAACTCAGGCAGCTGGCCGGAGTCTTGGGGCGTGTGGCGAGGGATGTGGAACGCGAGCCCAGTTCGCTCGTG
>JABMDG010000068.1:21110-24495 GCA_015904045.1 Nitrospira sp. | reverse complement strand
GGCGCGGATCAACAAGAGCGCCGCCGCTTTGAACGCGATGACGGAAGAACTCGCTCAAACAAGCAAGGCGGTGCGGTCGGTCGTGAATGACAGCCGGCCCGAGTTGGAACAGTTTTCGCGGCAGACCTTGCCCGAAGCTGGGCTATTGGTGACGGAACTGAGGGGGCTGGCAACGACGCTGACGCGGGTGGCGCGGGATCTGGAACGCGAGCCTGAGTCGCTCGTATTCGGACGGAAACCGGCGCCGCGTGGACCGGGAGAATAACGTCCGTGAAGCGTCAATCGTGAAGCGTGAAGCGCAAAACTGAAAAGGAGCATGCTCATCTTTGTTCGCGAGATACGAGATACGCTTCACGAACGACGGGAGAGGCAACAGATGAAGTCTTGGACGATCCTGGCGGCTCTTGCGATGTTGGCATTGCCGGCGGCCGGCTGTCTTTCCTCCCGCTCGGAGTCTCAGTCGCCCCATACGTATCGCTTGAGTCTCGATCCTGAGCGCACCGAGGTCCGTCCGGCCGACATCAACGGCCCGATCTTGATGGTCAGCCAGCCGCTGGCCGAGCCTGGATTCGAGACCCCTCAGATGGTGTATGTGAAGCGTCCCTATGAATTGGAGCATTACGCCCTGAATCAATGGGCCGACCAGCCGGCGCGCATGTTCGCGTCCTTGATGGTGCAGGCGTTTGGGCGGACCGGATCATGGCGAGCCGTCGTTCCGGTACCGGGCTCCATTCGCGGAGATTTCCGCCTCGACTCCTCTGGCTTTTCGCTGCAGCAGGAATTCATGCAGAACCCCAGTCTGGTGAGGGTCGCAGTTCGCGCGCAACTGGTCGAGGTGAAGGAGTCGCGGCTTGTAGGGGCACGCGTGTTTGAAGCAGTGGAGAAGGCGCAAAGCGACGACGCATACGGTGGCGTGGTGGCTGCGAATCGGGCGATTGCCGCGCTGCTCGATGACCTGGCCTTATGGCTCCGGGAATGTATGCGGCATTCACCGGAATGCAGCCGTTGAGCGAGCCGGTTGTAGAACGGCAGAGGAACGACAAACCATGACGAGCCCACATCTGTCCGTCCTGTGCCTGTTGACGGTGGTCTGTTGCCTGGCAGATTCCACGACAGGACTTGCAGCGGGGGAACGCAATCTGGCGCGTGGCAAGAAACTCTATGAGAAGTATTGCCTGGCCTGTCATGGCCCGCTGGGCCGAGGTGATGGAGCCGTGCAGTTCGACCCTCCTGTTGCGGACCTGACTTCGAGCGAGGTGCTCATGAAGCCGGACTCCCGGCTCTTGAAGAGCATCCATGAGGGACGGCCGAATACCGCCATGGATAGTTGGAAACGTGTCATGTCTGATGAGGCAACCCGAGATGTGCTCGCGTACATTCTGACCTTTCCACGGTAATCGAGGCCGACGAAGCCGAATGAAAGCCTCCTGGAAAACAGGCCTCAGCTTTGGTTTGACCTCAGGCGTCATCACGACGCTGGGTTTAATGGTGGGCCTGCACGCGGGCACCCATTCGCGGGCGGTCGTGCTCGGGGGCATACTGACGATTGCCGTGGCCGACGCCCTCTCCGATTCGATGGGCATTCATCTGGCGGAAGAATCGAAGAACAGCGGCCCCGCCAGTCACGTCTGGGAAGCCACGCTGGCCACGTTCGCCGCAAAGTTCATGATTGCGGGGACCTTCGTTGTGCCGGTGCTGACCCGTCCGCTGGATCAAGCGATCGTGATCAGCATAATTTGGGGGTTGTTCCTGCTGACGACGCTCAGTTTCTTTGTGGCGCGGGCCCAGGCGATTTCTCCATGGAAGGTGATCGGAGAACATCTCTTGATTGCCTTGTTTGTGGTGGCGATCACGCATGCTGTCGGTTGCCGGAAGCAGGGACATTGGTCGTCGAACTCAGGCAGCTGGCCGGAGTCTTGGGGCGTGTGGCGAGGGATGTGGAACGCGAGCCCAGTTCGCTCGTGTTCGGGAAAACCCCGCCTTCGCGCGGGCCGGGAGAGTAGGTGGCGTGAAACGTCACTCGTGACTCGTGAAGCGTGAAGCGCAGGATGGCACGGGAGCGGCTCTCAGCATTGTTTGCGAGATACGAGATACGCTTCACGTATGACGGAAGAGATCGCAGATGAAGAATTGGATTGCCCGGACGGTGTGTATGTTGCTGGCGCTGACGGTGTCGGGTTGTTTTCCGACCCGTGTGGAATCTCCGCCCACCCATACATTTCGATTGAGTTTCGATCCGGTACGGACTGAGGCCCGCGTGGCCGATATCAACGGCCCGATTCTGTTGGTCAGCGTGCCGCTGGCTGGGCCGGGGTATGAGACAACGAAGATGGTGTATCTCAAGCGGCCCTATGAGCTGGAGCCCTACGCTGTCAACCAATGGGCCGATACGCCGGCGCGCATGTTCGCCTCCTTGATGAACGAGACGCTGAGTCGGACCGGAACGTGGCGCGCCGTCGTTCCTTTGCCCAGCTCCATTCACGGCGACTTCCGCCTCGAGACGTATGGCTTTGCCCTGCAACAGGAGTTCTTGCAGGATCCCAGCCGTGTCCGGGTTTCGGTGCGTGCTCAACTGATCGATGTCAGAGAGTCGCGTGTCGTCGGGACCCGCGCGTTTGAAACGGTGGAGAATGCGCCGAGCGGGGACGCGTACGGCGGCGTCGTGGCCGCCAACCGAGCGGTTGCCGTCTTGATTGACGACATGGCGTCATGGCTTCAGGAATGTGTGCGGCGTTCACCGGAGTGCGGCCGTTGAGCGGATCATTTTGGTCGCAGAGAAAGGGCCTCCATGCTGAGCCTCCGCCGGTATGTCTTGTGCATTGTGACGGTGGCCTGTTCTCTGGCAATGTCCGCGACAGGATCTGATGCAGGTGAACGGAACCTGTCGAGGGGCAAGACGCTCTACGGAAAATATTGCCTGGCCTGTCATGGTCCGATGGGCCGAGGAGACGGAGCCGTGCGCTTCGATCCACCTGTCGCGGATCTGACGTCGAGTGAAGTACTCACCAAGCCGGACTCCCGTCTCTTACAGAGCATCCATGAAGGCCGCCCGAATACTGCCATGGATAGTTGGAAACGCGTCATGTCTGATGAGGCAACCCGTGATGTGCTCGCCTATATCCTGACCTTTCCACGGTGACGGAGCCGATGCCGCCTGATGAAAGCATCCTGGAAAACCGGTCTGAGTTTCGGGCTGACCTCCGGCGTGATCACGACGCTGGGGTTGATGGTGGGGTTGCACTCGGGAACGCATTCGCGCGCCATCGTGATCGGAGGAATTCTGACGATCGCGATTGCCGATGCCATGTCCGATGCGCTCGGCATCCACGTATCTGAAGAGTCGAACAACAGCGGTCCTACGAGGCACGTCTGGGAGGCAACCCTG
>JABMDG010000068.1:15837-21010 GCA_015904045.1 Nitrospira sp. | reverse complement strand
TTCAAATGGCGATCGTCCTCGGCCGTCTTTCTGGGCAGAATGCATTGTGGGAATGGCAGTTGAGGGGAATTGAATTTGCGCCGGAGTGGCAAGGGCAGAAACTCATTACAGGCCTCTATCGACTCCATGAAACGCGACAGATGATCGAAGATCCACGCAACGAGCCTCCCGTCTTCAAGCCGAACTGGGCGTTTCGCCAGCATCGGCAATGGTGGGCCCATCGCGCCGTCAGTTTTCCCTGGTTCTTCGGCTGCGTCTATGGCCTGTTCTTCATCTGGGCCGTGACACACCTACAGAGGTAGTTGTCGGCCATTCCGTGATGGAGCCAGAAACGCCTGTTCAAATACGATGAAGGCTGCGAAGCTCACGCGGGATG
Source organism: Nitrospira sp. (assembly GCA_015904045.1). Next base: position 20,634 of record JABMDG010000068.1, on the reverse strand, counting down.
ATTTGATCGAGGAATAGGGGATACGGTGCCGGCGATGGTCCGGCTGATGGAGCGGCAGGAGCAGGGGTGGGCTTATGCCAAGCCGTGAGGTCTGAACCGTGAGGGGTAAAGGGGTGAGGAGTGAACGAAACGGAAAGGGGATGATATGGACACTCGGAGCAAAGTCTATCTGTACCATACGACGGTTAAATGGACGGACCATCGCAAAGGCACGATGTTCTGCGAAGGCAAACCGAATGTGGAGGTGGCGACGCCGCCGGAATTCAAGGGGCATGAAGGGATTTGGTCGCCGGAAGATCTGTTCGTGGCCTCGGCGAATATCTGCCTGATGACGACGTTCATCGCCGTCGCGGAACGGGCCGGCCTTGCCTTCTCCGCGTATGAAAGCGCGGCGGAAGGCCGGCTGGAGTTAGTGGAAGGAAAGTTTCAGTTCACTGCCATCACGATCAAGCCGACCATTACTTTGGAGTCGGATGACGATGCCGCCAGGGCGAAAGAGCTGATCCAAAAAGCCGAAGCCAATTGTCTGATTTCCAACTCGATGAAAGCCAACGTGACTGTGGAACCGGTCATCCGCTAACCACATCGTTTCTATCTCAACTAGCTTTATTGTCATACGTCTATCGTTAGCCGTCTATCGGGCGAACGGACCGATGCTTCTCAGCTTCGGGATCGGTTGTCGTCTTCGAACGACCGTTGACTCTCTCTCCTCTGTAGCATCCTGCGCCAGTGGCAGAAATGGCACTGGGGTGTTTCTCGCCAACTCTCTTTCATCCTTGCCGTGGCGGTCAGACCCAAGCCGGCTAAGTCCGCGATGAACTAGAGGGTTTTCCACCATCAGCCGTCCGGTTGAGTGGCATACTGCTCGCACTATCGATCCAGTCAAGAGGTGCTGTATGCGTGTTATTGGAGTCGGACTCGCTCTGCTGATAGGGATTCTATCGGCCGGATTTGCCGGAGGTGTGGGGTTGAAGGACCTCACCTCGGCGGGAAAAGGAGGAGATTCGGTCAGCGGGCGGGAGATCTATGTCAACACCTGCATTCGTTGCCATGGAATCGACGGCACAGGAGTGCAGAGCGTTCGGCTGGTTCCCGCGCCGGTGGATCTCAGTTCACCTGCCGTTCAGAATCGTCTCGATGGGACACTGTTCAAGCGTATTCATGATGGCAAACCGAATACCGCGATGGGAGCATGGAAACATGCGCTGTCCGACGAGGAAATCTGGGACGTGCTGGCCTACGTGCGAACACTCGGAACAGGCTCGGATACGCGACCATGAGGACGAATCCTATTGTGCGAGCCTGTCTCTCATCGAACGACACGAAAGGAGCGAGGTGCGAGCGATGTACGGACGTACGATAGTGGCCATCGCAGCGGTGTGCCTGGTATCGGCTGCCACGAGTTGTGTGCCGCCTCCGCGCGTCGCGGGACAAGATGCGTCTACGGCCATGGTGGAGCGCGGAGCAAGTATAGATCCGCTGTTTGCTCCACCGTCACCGGAGACTATTCCAGGAGATCGGCGGGGGGAGCAGATCAGGTTGGGCTACAAAATGGTGGTCGATACGCAAGGGTACGGGAAACGCTACGTCGGCAATGCGCTCAACTGTACGAATTGCCATCTGGATGGGGGGCTCACTCCTGGCGCTGCGTCCTTCGTTGGAATCAGCGTTCTCTATCCCGAATCGCGCGCGGGCCGGTCAGTGAGGCTCGTGGATCGAATTAACGAGTGTTTCGAGCGGAGCATGAACGGCAGGGCGCTTCCCCCGGACAGTACGAAACTCTCGGCGATTGTCGCCTACATCGATTGGTTGTCGAAGAACGTTCCGCCCGGCAGCGCGGTACCCTGGCGGGGGATTCCCCGCATCACATCGACTCATCCGCCGGATTCCGCCAAGGGCAAGCAGGTATTTGCGAAGCGATGTGTCTTCTGCCACGGGTCCGATGGACAAGGAACGGTGGCGGCGCCGCCGGTTTGGGGGGCCGGCTCCTACAACATCGGCGCGGAGATGGCGCAAGTTGGCGTGGCGGCTGCATTCATCAAGGGGAATATGCCGCGCGGGTGGGGCTGGTCCGTGACGGACGACGAAGCCTTCGATGTCGCGGCCTACATCAATAGCCAATCACGCCCAGACTTTCCGGATACGACGCGTGTGTGGTCGAACGGGGGAAAGCCGGCGGGATCCCCGTACTGAAGCGTCACGTGTCATCGGCTATTCGTCAACCGTGAACGAGCGGGGTTGAAGGGTATGAAACTTACGGCGTCCTATCATGGCGGCACTCGCTACGACATCACGAGCGGCAAACATCGCATCGTCACCGATCAGCCGGTCGACGACAACGGGCAAGATGCCGGGATGAGTCCGGTCGAGCTGTTTGTCGGGTCGGTGGCCAGCTGTGTCGCCTACTTCACAGGCCAGTTTTGTGCGCGGCACAACATTTCGCAGGATGGGCTGAGCGTCGATGCGGAATGGGCCATGGCCGAAAGTCCGCACCGTGTCGGCCGGATCGATATTGCCATCCATCTTCCCCATCGAATTCCGTCAGAACAAAAAGAGCGGTTGTTGAAAGTCGCGCATGGCTGCACCGTCCATCAATCAATCGCGGGCGCGCTGACCGTCGCAATCACCTTGAATCCTCATAAGCTATCGGTAGCCCATCCATAGGATCTTGGTGAAGCAAGTGTAAAGCGGTTACCGATCAACGACCGCTGGTCAATGGGCCGAGGAATGGCCGATAAGTACTGATCAGTTACTCGTGACCCAGGCTTGCGAGATATGAACGACGAGGTACGAAGAACAAACCAAGGAGGCAGAAGTGGCAACGTTCATTATTTCCGGCAGTCGAGGAACAGACGATCCAACTATGGCAACTCTCCCATTCATGGCGGCGAAGACGGCGAAGGAGCAGGGGCATGATGTGGTGCTGTGGCTGTGGAATGAAGCTGTGACGTTGGGACGAAAAGGCGTCGCGGACCATGTGACCGGCGTGAACCTGACACCGCTGAAAGATCTTCTGGCCGCCGTGCAGGCGTCGGGCGTGACGATCTGGGTCTGCGGCGCATGCGCCGTTGCCAGGCAGATCGGCGGAGCGGATCTGGTGGCCGGGGCATCGATCAAGGGCATGCCGGATTACATCAAGGCTGTGGCCGAACGAGACCGGAACGTGGCGTTCTGACCGTTATACTCAAATGCGACAGACGAAAGAGGTGTGATATGGCGGCCGACAGCGACTCGACAGGGAAATCAAAAGACCGCAAGGATCGCCGGGGCGAGAACGTAGCGGACGAACGTGTGAACCGGGCAGGGTCGCTCGATGTCAATGGGCTGGAGACCATTCCCACGAAGGTGCCGCGGGAGGGGGACGGGTACCAAGTCCCGCATAGCGCCTTGATCGCCCAGGGGCTCGGACGTATCGGCGAGTCGGGCTACGTCTTGACCGCGGATGATCTCCGAAGGGTCAACACAAGGAAAGGGTTTCTGAAGCTCCTTGAAAACAAAGCCGTCGATATCGATGAAGTGCGCAAGACCCTGCTGTACGAACAGGAGTTGCGGCAATTGCAAGTCGAATTGGTCAGGCTGCAACGGTGGGTTCAGAGCAGCGGGGAACGGATCGCAATTTTGGTCGAAGGACGGGATGCGGCTGGGAAGGGCGGCACGATCCGCCGGTTCACCGAGCATCTGAATCCTCGCGCGATGCGCGTCGTGGCCCTGCCGAAACCGACCGACGCAGAACGGGGCCAGTGGTATTTCCAGCGCTATATTCACCAGCTCCCCAATAGGGGTGAAATCGTGTTCTTCGACCGGAGTTGGTACAACCGCGCCGTGGTTGAACCGGTGATGGGATTCTGCACAAAAAAGGAACACCAGCGATTTCTCCAGCAGGTTCCCGAATTCGAACACATGCTCTATGAAGACGGTGTGACCATCATCAAGTTCTGGTTCTCCATCTCCAAGGACGAACAAGCCAGGCGATTCGAGGCGAGGCGACAGAATCCGCTCAAGCAGTGGAAGCTGAGTCCGGTCGATGAGAAGGCGCAGGAGCTGTGGGACGCGTATACCCGCTGCAAAGAGGAAATGTTCAGCAAGACGCACTCGACCTTTAGCCCCTGGATCATCGTGCAGGCGAACGACAAGCAGGCTGCGCGACTGGAAAGCTTGCGCTATGTCCTGAACCTTCTCCCCTACAAAGGAAAGGACGAAGCGCAGATTAGGCTGACGCCCGATCCGAATGTGATCGTTCGATTCCACCGCAAGATGGTGGAACTGGACCTGTAATGTCGGAAGGTGTTTGGTATCGCCGAGGAAAGGAACACAAGAATGAAGACGAGGTTGTTGACGTTATTGGTCGCCGCGATGTGCTCTGTGGCCCCTGCCGGTGCCGCAGAGCGCCACATGATGCAACAAGTCGTGCCTGCCGATAAGTTGGCTGAAGCGAGGGCGCTCAAGAACCCCTTGTCGAATTCTCCCGAGGTCATTGCGCAGGGCAAGACGGTGTACAACGGCAAAGGCGGCTGCGTCACCTGTCATGGAATAGATGGCGACGGCAAGGGGCCGGCGGCTGCGAGCTTGAATCCCTCGCCCCGTAACTTCCAGCACCACGGTTTCTGGCGCCATCGCACCGAGGGCGAATTGTTCTGGGCCATCAAATATGGTTCACCGGGCACAGCCATGATCGCATTTGGTTCGGTCTTGTCCGACAACGACATTTGGGCCCTCATCCAGTATGAGCGTACATTCGCAGGGAGCCACGGACCGGGCATGATGGGGCATCGAGAAGGTATGGGACCAGGAAATATG
>JABMDG010000068.1:10554-15737 GCA_015904045.1 Nitrospira sp. | reverse complement strand
TGGAAGGTGATCGGCGAACATCTTTTCATCGCCCTGTGTGTCGTGGCGATCACGCATGCAGTCGGCGATTGGGCTCAAGGGTTCGTCGAAGCAGAATGAAAAGAGAATTGCGGTGAGTAGCGAAACCAGGACAACGCAACAAGAATCCGGTCTTAAGGAGACCTACGATCGTCTCCTCACTCTCTGGACCTCAGGGGTGCGGGATTATCACTCGATGCTCTCGGACTACTTGACGGCCAATTCCATCTTCGTTGCCGTGATTGGACTGATTGTGTCAAGAGAGTCGCTGGCTACGTCGCTCACCGTCCTGATCCTCCTTCTTTGTATCTTTGGCACTCTGCTCAGTCTTCAAATGGCGATCGTCCTCGGCCGTCTTTCTGGGCAGAATGCACTGTGGGAGTGGCAGTTGAGGGGAATTGAATTTTCGCCGGAGTGGCAAGGGCAGAAACTCATCTTAGGCCTCTATCGACTCCATGAAACGCGACAGATGATCGAAGATCCACGCAACGAGCCTCCCGTCTTCAAGCCGAACTGGGCGTTTCGCCAGCACCGGCAATGGTGGGCCCATCGCGCCGTCAGTTTTCCCTGGTTCTTCGGCTGCGTCTATGGCCTTTTCTTCATCTGGGCCGTGACACACCTACAGAGGTAGTTGTCGGGCATTTCGTGATGGAGGCGGAAAGGAAAGAATGTTCATGAGAAAATAATTCGCGGTTGTAGCCGTCCTCCTTCTCCCACTCTTGCTTTCTCCTCAGGCCAAGAGTCCGGAAACCAGCGAAGTCGGCGGAACCAATCGCTCGCAACGTTTCGTCATAGACATGAATTCAAGCGACGAACGAGTCCAGCACAAGGCGCTGAACAACATCCGCAATCTCTATCAGGAAGTGGGCCGGGAGCGGCTTCAACTCGAGGTGGCGGCGCAGGGTGCGGGATCGCGCTGTTGACGAAAGCCACGACGGCTTTCAGAGAAGAGTTGGCCCGATTGAAGGCCAAGTTCGGGGTGCAGTACACACCGCCTGTTCAAACACGATGAAGGCTGCGAAGCTCACGCGGGATGATTTGATCGAGGAAATAGGGGATACGGTGCCAGCGATGGTCCGGCTGATGGAGCGGCAGGAGCAGGGGTGGGCTAATGCCAAGCCGTGAGGTCTGAACCGTGAGGGATAAAGGGGGAGGAGTGAACGAAACGGAAAGGGGATGATATGGACACTCGGAGCAAAGTCTATTTGTACCATACGACGGTTAAATGGACGGACCACCGCAAAGGAACAATATCCTGCCCAGGCAAGCCGGACGTGGAGGTGGCGACACCACCGGAATTCAAGGGGCATGAGGGGATCTGGTCACCGGAAGATCTGTTTGTGGCCTCGGCGAATGTGTGTCTGATGACGACGTTCTTGGCCGTCGCCGAACGGGCCGGTCTTGCCTTTTCTGCCTACGAGAGCACGGCTGAAGGTCGGTTGGAGCTGGTAGAGGGAAAGTTTCAGTTCACCGCCATCGTGATCAAACCGACAATTACGCTGGAGTCGGAAGCCGATGCCGCCAAGGCCAAGGAGCTGATCGAAAAGGCCGAAGCCAATTGCCTGATCTCCAACTCGATGAAAGCCACGGTGACATTGGAGCCGGTCATCCGGTGAACAAGCACGTCAAGCGTGAATCGTTAGCCGTCAATCGGGTTGAAGGCCTGCCGGTTCCTAACATCTTGTGATCAGTTTTCGTTTGACGAATGACAGCTAACCGTCGTCCCCCCACGCTGTAGCATCTTGCGCCAGTGGTGAAATGAGCACTGGGGTGTTTCTCGCCAACGTCCTCTTCTCCTTGTCCTGATTCCATATTCGTGATGGATAAGCCTGCGGCAGATTGAAGAGTTTCTCTCATCGACGACCTCAGACAATCTGAAAGAATGGCATACCCCTCGCAATGTCGGATGCAGGGGGAGGTTACCTATGCGCCTCACGAACATCGGGCTCGGCCTCGTTATCGCGATTGTGTCGGCCGGATTTGCCGGAGGGGTTGGTGTGAAGGACCTTTCAGCTGTGACCAAGGAGGGCGATTCGGTCAGCGGACGCGAAATCTATGCGAATACGTGCATCCGCTGTCATGGCATCGACGGCAAGGGGGCACAGGGGATCAAGCTCGTTCCTCCGCCGGCCGATCTCGGCTCCTCCGCCGTGCAGAACCGTCTCGATGGCACGCTCTTCAAACGCATTCATGAGGGCAAACCCAATACCGCCATGGGAGCATGGAAACACGCACTCTCCGACGATGAGATTTGGGACGTCCTGGCTTACGTGCGCACGCTTGGGGTCGGTTCCGAGGAGAAGCCGTGAAGCTGAATCCATTTGCCGAGAGGTGTCTCTCATAGGCCGACAGCCAAGGGCGGAACGGGTGTTCTGCAAGAACCGATGAAGGAGGTTGAGCCATGATTTGCAACGTGGGAGGATTCGAAAAGCCGATCCGCATCGTCGGGGGCCTGCTACTTATCGGCGTCGGAGCGTTTGGCGGGCTTTCCGGTGTCGGGATGGGCGTCGCGCTGACGCTGGGTGTTGTGTTTCTTGCCACCGGAGTGATCGGGTATTGCCCGCTCACGTCTCTGTTGGGCATCAACACGTGCCACTCGACTTCGGGCGGGAAGAAATGAGGTTGTGATCATGCGCGGATTGGCGATGGCCGGCATCGCAGCACTCAGTTTGTTCACCCTTGCCGCCGGGTGTGTGCCGCCTCCGCGTGTGGCCGGACAACCGGAGGCGGGGTCCGGGGCAGAACGGGCGTCGGGCATTGATCCGTTGTTCTTGCCGCCTTCGCCGGACACCATTCCGGGCGACGTGCGGGGCGAAGCGATTCGTATGGGGTACCTGATGGTGGTCGATACCCGAGCGTATGGCAAGCCCTATGTCGGTAACGCGCTCACCTGCACGAATTGCCACCTCGATGCGGGGCTCAATCCCAACACCGCGTCGTTCGTCGGCATCAGCGGTCTCTATCCGGAATACCGCGCCCGCGCGGGCCGGAAGATAAGCCTCACCGACCGGATCAACGAATGTGTCGAGCGGAGTATGAACGGCAAGGCGCTCCCGCCGGACAGTACGAAGCTGGCGGCCGTCGTCGCCTACATCAACTGGTTGTCGAAGAATGTACCGACCGGCAGCACCGTGCCATGGAGAGGAATTCCCCGCATTACGCCGGCCCGTCCTCCGGATCCTTCCAACGGTAAAAACGTGTACGCGAAGAAATGTGTGTTCTGCCATGGGACCGATGGGCAAGGGACAATGGCGGGGCCGCCGGTCTGGGGACCGCGCTCCTACACGATCGGTGCGGATATGGCAAGGGTCGGCATCGCGGCGTCATTCATCAAGGCGAATATGCCCCGTGGATGGGGATGGACGGTGACGGACGACGAAGCCTTCGATGCCGCGGCTTACATCAACAGTCAGCCCCGTCCTGACTTTCCGGGCAAGGTCAATGATTGGCCGAAAGGCGAGAAGCCTGCGGATGCGCCGTACTGAGACGTCAATCGTCATCCGTCAATCGGCAATGGCCGGACCAGGAGTCATCCTGTCTTTCTACGGTTGACGAATGACGAATGACGACTGACGAGCATACTACGATGAAACTCACAGCGGCTTACCATGGCGGGACTCGCTACGACATCACGAGCGGCAAACATCGCATCGTCACCGACCAGCCGGCGGTGGACGGGGGGCAGGATGCCGGAATGAGTCCGGTTGAACTCTTTGTCGGCTCCGTGGCGAGCTGCGTGGCCTACTTCGTAGGCCGGTTTTGTGCGCGACACAATATTTCTCGTGAGGGTCTGAGGGTCGATGCGGATTGGGCAATGGCGGAACAACCCCACCGTGTCGGCCGGATCAATCTTGCCGTCCATCTTCCCCATCGAATCACGGCGGAACAACGAGACCGGCTCTTGAAGGTCGCGCACGGCTGTACGGTTCACCAATCTATTGCCGTCACCCCCGACATCGCTATCACATTGAACCCGCATTCGCATGAAAAGCCAGATAAGCCGCGAGAGGCCAAAGGAGACGTCACCTATAAGGCTTCATGAACAGAAGCTTGGTCAGTTATGGATTGAGATGGAAGGTGAGTGTTTCAAAGGAGGCGCCGGGGCAAAGCTAGTGAGGCAGTGAGGAGCATCGAGTAGGAAGGAAACGTGAGAGTCATCCATCTAAAAGGGAGGGAACAATGAGTGTCCGACGATCTGGAACAGCTGTGATAACCATTCCGCTCGCCGTCGCGACGTTGATGGCGTGGAGTGGTGGGTACGAAATGGCGTATGCGCAGAGCAAGGGAATGGGGGCGCCGCCTTCGAAGATAGAGATCACCATCAAGGACCGCCAGCACGGCTATGAAACCGTCGGGTCCACGATGCCCTCGCAAGAGACGATCATCGTGGTTCGAAACCAAGATGCCGTGACACACGGCTTGGCGTCGCCGTTGTTCAAGGACATTCCCGTGAAGGTCGACGGCGGTCTTGAGGTACGAGGAAAGAAGTTCAAGTCTTTTCATGTCGATGCGGGAAAGACGATGACCTTGCGGTTCTCTACGGCGCCCTCGAGTTTCGATCCAAGCACCGGTGGAGCCGATACTGTGCGGCATGCCCTGTGGTGCGATATCCATCCTGAGGTAAAAGGCGAGTTGTTTGTGATTGAAACCCGTGGAGATATCGGAGGGGGATGAGCGGCAGTTGCATGAATGGGCTTCGCCGATACGTCGCTCGCGCCGTCGGGATATGGCTCGGGTGTGTGATCGGCGGCGGAGTATGTGCCATGCCGTCTGCCGGAGCGGCGAAGGAGGTCGTGTTTGTCGCGCGTGAGGCCGACAATCAGCAAGCGGTATGGCTTCCCATGAACATCGTCATTCGTCGGAGCAAAGATTTCGCGGAACCGTTGGTGTTTCGGTTTGACAATCCGACCGACCGGACACATGTGTTCGAGGCCCCGGGTTTGTTTGAGTCCGTAGAAGAGAACGGTGTGCAGATCACCAGGCCTGTGCGGATTACCGTGCCGCCGGAAGGGACCGACCAGACCGTGATCGATAGGGAGCGCATGGCAAGCGATGTGAACGCCGCCGAGGGAGAGATGGTGACCTATCGGTTCTACTGTCCCCTGCATCGAGCCGATGCAGACCTCGGTGGCAGAATCATCGTGGGGCAATAAGAAAAGGAGCGG
>JABMDG010000068.1:1780-10454 GCA_015904045.1 Nitrospira sp. | reverse complement strand
TATTTTGTCGCCAAAGACCTGACGAGAAAGCTGCCTGCCATTCAGTGGCACCGACATTTCCACGACCACAAGGTCGAAATCGCGACCGGCCGAGTTCAAGTCCTCGATATGCCCGCTGACCAAGCCGCGAAGGTGGCGGAGGTCGCAGCAGGAACGGACGGTGTGATCTATCATCTGTGGCAGCATGGGCAGGAATTTCCTGATGGCACGGTGAGTTTCCCGCAATCCCTCGGACACAAATTCACCGGGTTTTCTGACAAGTAAGGTCATCGAAGGGGTGCCGGCTCGGTCTGCTATGGACCGGGCTTGCTCCTGTGCCTCGGCCAGTGTTCGCGACATAGTGCAAACCGAGACGGATATCGATGGGGATGTACTTCCTGATCACGGCGTTCGTGGCGGCAGTGATTGGCTCAATGGGAGCTCCGGTCTTTGGCGGCGACGAGGGCATACTTAGGCCGCGAGTACCGCCCGACCAAATCGAGCATGTCAAAAGCTGGATGAATCCGCTTCCGGCGACGCAGGAAACTCTTGAGAAGGGGAAGATGCTGTTCCATGGGAAAGCCTTCTGTGTGACCTGTCACGGAAAAGACGGCAAGGGGTTTGGCGGCGATATCGAGCCGGGCACGCTCAAGGGTCCCTTGCCCCGCAACTTCACCGACAAGGAGTGGCAATCCGCCCGAACGGACGGGGAATTGTTCTGGATTTTAAAGAACGGCAGCAAGGGGACGGCGATGGCCTCCTTTGTGCCGCTGATCTTAACGGAGGAAGAGGCCTGGCAGGTGCTGCGCTATGTGCGATCGTTCGCAAACGACGAACAAGGAGTACGACGATGAAGCCCAGCGTATTCGCGTTATTCATCACAACGGTTGTGCTGGCCGGATCTCCGGTGGCCGCGGAACGGCACATGATGCAGCCGGTGGTGCCTGCCGACAAGCTGGCTGAAGCGCGCGCGCTCAAGAGCCCTTTGTCCAATTCCCCGCAAGTCGTCGAAAAAGGGAAGACCATCTATGACGGCAAGGGCGGCTGTTTCAATTGTCATGGGACGGACGGAGGCGGAAACGGGCCCGCGGCCGCCAAGCTGAAACCCGCACCTCGTAATTTCCAACATCATGGATTCTGGCGCCATCGTACAGAAGGGGAACTTTTCTGGGCCATCAAGCACGGCTCACCCGGCACGGCCATGATCGGATTCGGCCCGGTGTTGTCCGACGAAGAGATCTGGAGCCTCATCCAGTATGAACGCACCTTCGCCGGCGGACATGGGCGGGCGAGAATGGGTCATAGGGAAGGGATGGGACCGATGATGGGTGGACGGGAAGGGATGGAACATCGCGGACGAAGAGGCGGGACAGACGAGTGAGGGGACGAAAAAGAATTTGAACCGGCCGGCGCCGGTGGATATGATCTAGGATAATCGAATCAAGGAGGTTGGCATGAACACATTCGCAATGGTTGGAGCAGGGGTCGCCATCGGACTTATTCTGGGCGGCTGTTCGTCGTATCACACGGGTAAGCACGCGGCGCCGCTGCATGCGAAAGCGACGATTACCGGACCAGGCATTACCGGAGAGGCGCATCTCTACGAAAAATATGAGGGGCGCGTGCGGATCGAGATAAGCGTGAAAGGAAGTCCTGAGAGCAAACTCACGCCGGGATTGCATGGTATCCATATTCACGAAACGGGAAGCTGCGAACCTTTCGCCTCGGCCAAGGGCCATTACGACGGCAACGTCGATGCCAATGTCAATCCGGAGGCGTCAGTTACCCCGGGGCTTGCGAATCATCCCTATCATCTCGGCGACTTGCAGAATCTGTATGTCGATGAGAGCCGGAACGGCTCGCTCTATACCATCACGAGCCGAGTCACGTTGGCCGATGGGCTGAATACGCTGTTCGACAAAGACGGCAGTGCCTTCATCATCCATGAGCTTCAAGATAAGTACTTGCCTGATCCACCGACCAAGGATGCGCCAGGCGGGCCCCGGATCGCCTGCGGCGTGATCGTCAAACAATAACGCGAGAAGTCTGGGAGCCGGACGCGCATGATCGTTCGGCTCCCGGTTTTGGTGAGTGCATGAAGCCCCTTCCAATGAAAGATGCTGAGTCGACCCTGTCGCAATCGTCTCCAATGGAAGTGTTCGACGTCGGAGCTCAGCTCGAATCCCTCCGACGGCAGGACCAGGCCGGACAGGATCGGACCATCATCCTATTGAAGACCGACGATCTGCGTCTGATCTTCCGTGCCTTGAGCGCAGGCGCCACGCTCCCCACCCACAAGGCGCCAGGGCCGATCACGGTGCAGGTCTTGGATGGCCACATCGAATTCACCGCCGGCGAACAGACGAAGCCCGTTCGGAAGGGGGAAGTCTTGGCTCTGGATAACGGGGTCCCCCATTCAGTGAAGGCTGTGCAACATTCCGCCATTCTCATCACAGTCGCGGTCCGTCCGCAGAGTGCGTAATCCCTCCTTCAGGAAACACCAGACCTTCGTGTGATTGCCCCGTTTTACCCCATCGACCGGGACGAGCCTGAGTATTCTTGCGTCACACCCCGATCGCATTTCTAAAGTCTTGCCGCCTCAAGTCTTTGTTTCATCGAGTATTGCCCGCCGTTCTGAACCGGTCCCGATGGCATCGGAATCGCACAGGGCTTTTGTGAATCGGACTCATCGGATGTCAGGGAAGAGGTCTGATGATCGAGAAGGGAGGGAACAGTCATGACAAAGAGTCGATGGATGGTTGGTGCTGTTGCAGCCACATGTCTGGTTGGAGCGGCATCATTTGCCAGCCGGGCGGAGGCGTGCCATGGACACATGATGATGCATGGCCAAGCGCAAGGCGGCCATGAGCAGGAGGACGCGGACGAGCATGCCGGGCATTACCTGAAACACCTGTTCAAACATGCCAAAGAGATCGGCCTGACGCCGGAGCTTGCCGACCTCGAGCTGGAGGCGCTCTTGGACGATGAGAAGACCAACCTCTCTGCGATTGCCTCGAAAGTCGATCAGCTGAAAAAAGCGGAAGGGGCGCTTCTGCTTACCGGCATTAAAAGCCAGCGCGAGGCGATGGCCCTCCTGACGCCTGAGCAGCGGGAAAAAGACCGCGCCCATCGTGAACACATGCAGCATGACGGGCAGGGGCAACACGGAGGCGGAATGGGGCACGGCGGGATGATGGGTGGTATGGGGGGCGGAGCAATGGGAGGTAGCGGGCATGGACAGGGTGGCGGTGATCATGGAAGTGGAGGGTCCAGCGGAGGACAGCAACACCAACATTGAAACCGTATACGGTCGTCTCTTGGGAAAAGCCGAGCAAGTATATCTGTTGCCTTTTGTGACAGGGACTCAAGCGCTCATGTCCCGGAATTCCCCAATAGCATCTTTTCCTCCCGGGCGCTCGTCCGTACGACTCAGTGAGTAACAGCCAATCCTGAGTTCATTCCACCTCTCCGGCATAGACTTGGCTTGTACTCTTAGAAAACACTTTCATAACTGGAGGAGCTGACATGGATAATCAGAACAAAGAATGTTCGGGGTCGGCAATTGCCCTTGCGTTCCTCGGTGGCGCCATTGTGGGAGCCGTGGCGGGGATTCTGTTTGCGCCCAAATCGGGGACGGAAACCCGCCGTGCGATCAAGAGTTATGCCGACCAGACTGAGGAAGAGATCAGCGAGAAGGCCAAAGAAGTGCGGGCGGCGTTCGATCAGACGATCGAGCGCGGCAAGCATTTCGTAACCGAGAGGAAAGCAGACGTCGAAGCGGCAGTGAAAGCTGGCAAGGAAGCGATGAAGGAAAAGATGGAGCAGTGTTGTAGCTGAACCGGCCATCATGAGGAGGGGGTAGAGCGATGCTACGGGTCGACGAGATTCGAAAGAAATTGATTACCCAACGGCGCGAGTTGTTTCGGGAAGTGGCCAAGACGGAAGAGGATCTGCGCTGGCTCCAAAGCGATATCGAGAGCGAAGTGGAGGAGCGGGGGCAGGAGGAGACCATGGTTCGGCTGCTTGATCGCTTGGATGGACGCGCGAAGGCCGAGATCGAGGCGATCGATCGGGCGCTCTTCAAGCTGGGGGCAGAACAGTACGGTCGATGCGAGCGATGTGGAAAGGCCATCCCCCAGTCCAGGCTAGAGGCGGTCCCAGGGCGCGAAGACCGCCAGCCGTATTCTGGGAACCGCCGCCTTCCTGGAAGGGTTCGTGGCGCAGGACTCTCCGATCTATGGGGCCGAGCGGCGGGGCGCGCCGGTGGCTGCCTACACGCGCATTGCCAAGGAGCCGATCCTCGAGCGGGGTTTGATCGTTCATCCCGACTTGGTGGTCGTGGCCGACGCGTCGCTCATCCACGATCCAGCCGCTCGTGTGCTCGAGGGGATCGATGAGCGAACCGCAGTATTCGTGAACTCGCCGCTGACTGGAGAGCAGCTTCGTACGCAGACCTCTCTCCCCGGTCGTCTGACCACGCTGGATCTCACCGAGATTGCAGTGCGGGAGTTCGGCAAGCGAGGCGCGCTCAGCGCTCTGCTCGGCGCCGTTGCGGGACGGCTGGTCGGCCTCCGACAGGACTCTCTCCGCCAGGCGATCGCGCGAGAGCTTGCGGATTGTCTGTTCGCGGCCATCAAGAGCAAGCACAACGCCATGGCCCTGTTGACTCCCGACCAGCGGGAAAAGGATCGTGCCCATCGCGATGCGATGAAAAGCGAACATACGGGAAGCCACGGAGGCGGAATGGGGCATGGTGGGATGATGGGCGGAATGATGGGGGGCGGTGGTCATGGAGGACAGGGCGGCGGTGGGCACGGGAGTGGAGGAGCGGGCGGAGGCCAGCAACACCAGCATTGACGATCTGAGTGATTCATTTGAAGAGCGCAACAGCAGGTGAGTTCACTCTTCTCTCTTATTTAGTACCGTGTAACTTGCTCAGGCCCTGGGATGGATCAGTGAGGGGGCGCCCCCGTCGGCTCCCAACGGCTCAATCAAGAGAAGGCAACTTCGAACTCATTCATCGTTCATTGCTGGCGCAGACCTCGCTTACTAAGTCGTCGGGAACAGATTCATTAACGGAGGACTTTCATGGAACGTCAGAACGCTGAATGTTCGGGGCCCGCTATTGGTCTTGCTTTCATCGGAGGTGCCCTCGTGGGGGCCATTGCCGGAATGTTGCTCGCGCCCAAGTCGGGGCAAGAAACCCGTCACGCGATCAAGGACTATACAGACAAGACTGAGGACGAGATTATTGGGAAGGCCAGGGAGGCGCGGGCAGCACTCGATGAGACCATCGAGCGTGGCAAACACTACATGGCGGAGAAGAAAGCGGATGTGCAGGCGGCGGTCAAGGCCGGACGAGAAGCAATGAAGGAAAGAATGGAACAACGATCGAGCTAGGGACAAACCGTGATTGCTGTTCGGTTCCATGGTCGAGGGGGTCAGGGGGCGAAGACGGCGAGCCGCATTCTGGGAACCGCCGCATTCCTGGAAGGGTTCGTGGCGCAGGACTCGCCGATTTATGGGGCCGAGCGGCGTGGCGCGCCGGTGGCCGCCTACACGCGTATTGCCAGGGAGCCGATCCGCGAACGGGGTTTGATCGTGCATCCCGACCTGGTTGTCGTGGCCGACGCGTCGCTCATCCAGGATCCGGCCGCCCGCGTGATCGAAGGAATCGATGAACGTACGGTGGTCTTCGTCAACTCACAGATGACCACCGAACAAGTCCATGCCCAGGGCTTTCTGCCCGGCCGCCTGACGACGCTGGATCTGACGGACATCGCACTGCAACAATTCGGCAAACGCGGCGCAATCAGCGCCTTGCTCGGCGCCGTTGCAGGACGGTTCGTCGGGCTTCGTTGGGAATCAGTCTATGACGCGATTGGGCGGGAGTTGGCCGATCTCGGGCTTGCCGATGCGGTTATTAAGCAGAATCAAACAGCCGCGAGGCACTGTTACGAAACGGTGCCGGCGGCGGACTTCGAGGCAGGGACACCCCGTCAGGCGGCCGCGGTGCAGCTTCGAGCCCCGACCTATGAGTCGCCGGCCAGAGGAACCGCGCGAATCACATCAGGTCCCAACTCGGCGATCAGATCCATGAGCGGGTGGCGGACGTTCCGGCCGGTTCTGCGTCCCGACTTGTGCAACGGATGCTGGCTCTGTTTTGCCAACTGCCCGGAGGGCGCGATTACGATCAAGCCGGACGGCAAGCCCGCCATCTACTATCCGCATTGCAAGGGCTGCCTTGATTGTGTCGAAGTCTGTCCGACCGATGCCCTGACGGTCGAGCGAGAAACGGAAGCGACGAATCCACCTACAGCTACTTTCGCCATCAGATCCATCTCGCGTCGGTCAATGCCTTGCAAGTCCATGAAGAGGCCGCCGTTGAGTTCGAGCGGCTGTTTGGCCGTCGTTATGGCGTCGTGGAAGGCTATCGGCTTGAGGATGCGGAGGATGTGTTGGTCATGACCAATGCGTTTGCGAGCAAAGGCAAGGCCGCGGTGGATGCGGCCAGAGAAGGGGGGCGCCGGGTGGGCTTGCTGCGGATCCGCCTGATCCGACCCTGGCCGGCCGACGCGATTCGCCACGCGCTGTGCGGCCGGCGTGCCGTGGCGGTGTTGGATCAGAATCTCTCTCCCGGGCAGGGCGGGATTCTCTTTCAGGAGATCGCGGCCTGCCTCTATCATGAAACGCAACGGCCACGGGCGCTCTGTTCGTTCATCGGGGGCTTGGGAGGAAAGAATATTTCCGAGGGGGAATTTCGCGCCATCTTCGAGCAGACAGCCGAAGCGGGAATCCAAGGCAAAGGGACCGGCCCGGTGCTGTTGTACACTCAGGCTGAGCATCGGGAGATGGAACAGTTGCAGTTTCTTGCGCATGAACTGAAGGCAGGCAGGTGAAAAAGGACATGGCCTGGGAACCCCACCTATTTAAGGATCTGCATCAGCTCCCGCGTGAAGAGCATGTATTCCCCGGCACGCCGCTCTGTGCCGGCTGCGGCGGACTCGAATCTCTGCGGCTCGCCTCCAAAGTGCTGGGCAGTCGTGTCGTCTACGTGAATGCAGCCGGTTGTTTCACCAACCTGGCCTCATTTCCCTTCACCCCGCTGGATGCCTCCTGGCTGTACACCACGATGGGATCGGCGCCGGCCGGCGCTCAGGGCGTGCGTGATGCGCTGGATGTGCTGATGGCCAAAGGTCGCTTGCCGAAAGAAGAAGATGTGCGGGTGGTCGTATTGGGGGGCGATGGCTCGACCTACGACATGGCGCTCTCGTCCACCTCGGGGGCCATCACCAGAAGACTCGACTTCTACTACTTCTGTTACGACAATGAGGCCTACGGCAATACCGGTGTCCAGCTGAGCCCTGCGACACCCTACGGAGCCCGCACGACGACCTCCCCCTGCGCCGTGCAGCATCCGACCGGCGCGACACAGGAGAAGAAGGATATCTTTGAAATTTGGCGGGCGCACAACCCTCCGTACATTGCGACGGTGTCGCCGCGCTTTCCGCTCGATCTTGCAGAAAAGTTCACACGCGCTGCGGCCTATCAGGGCCCCAAGCTCTTTCTCGGGTTCGCGGCCTGCCCGACCGGCTGGCTCTTCGACCCGGCCTATACACCCGATGTCGCGCGATCGGCGGTGGAATGCGGACTCTGGCCGCTCAAAGAAGCTATCAACGGCGTGGTTACGCACACGTATTTCCCGAAACTGAGTCCGGTCGAAGAGTATCTCAAGCTCCAAGGCCGCTTCCGCCACCTGTTTGAGCCGACCGTGCAGAAAGAGGCCATCGCCCACATTCAGGGGATGGTGAATGCTTACTGGGAGCGGGTTAATCGAAATGAAAAAACAGCCTGACGAAATCTTTCGGTCGATTGTGGTAAAAAGGCGGACATATTCTCGTACGATTCAATCACTATTCGAGTACAGGTTCATCACAAGGGGGAGATGAGGCGGCATGAACGAACCGGCTACAATCACCACGTTCTACGAAGAAGATCATGATCGCCTGGATGAACTGTTCAAGACGTTTCAACGATTGAAACGGTCCGATTTTCCCAAGGCCAAAGATGCGTTCAAAGAATTCAAGATCGGTCTCCAGCGGCATATTGTGTGGGAAGAGGAGCTACTGTTTCCTCTCTGGGAAGAGAAAACCGGCATGATCGAGGACGGGCCGACACCCGTGATGCGGTTTGAGCATAGCCAGATCAAGCAGCTGCTTGACACAATTCACCAGAAGGTGGAAAAACAGAATCCTGAGACGGATCAGGAAGAACAATCGCTGCTCAACGTATTGAGCTCCCACAATCGAAAAGAAGAGCGGGCGCTCTATCCTGCAATCGATAATGTGACCAGTGCGGAAGAACGCGCCACGATCTTCAGCAACATGAATACTATTCCGGAAGATCGCTACAATACCTGTTGCGGGCAAGACTGATTAGCTGGTTGATCTGATTAACCAAACAGACCACATGAACAAAACAAGCTACTTGAACGTTTTCGGCATTCTGCTCACAGCCTGGCTGGGCATGTCGCTTCCACCGCTGTCCGATAGGCCCGCCTCGGCCGAGTCGGCCGTCTCACAACCGGGTGTGAAGCGCAAGGCTAGTGTTGAACGAGGCAGGGACCTCTTCCACGGCAACGGGGCCTGCTCCTACTGCCATGGAATGGACGGCTATCTCGATCGATTGCCACATA
>JABMDG010000068.1:0-1680 GCA_015904045.1 Nitrospira sp. | reverse complement strand
CTATCAGGGCCCCAAGCTCTTCCTCGGGTTCGCGGCCTGCCCGACCGGCTGGCTCTTCGACCCGGCCTACACGCCCGATGTCGCGCGATTGGCGGTGGAATGCGGATTCTGGCCGCTCAAAGAAGCCATCAACGGCGTGGTCACGCACACCTATGTCCCGAAGCTGAGTCCGGTCGAAAACTATCTCAAACTTCAAGGCCGCTTCCGCCATCTGTTTGAGCCGACCCTGCAAAAGGAGGCCATCGCCCATATTCAGGGAAGCGTGAATGCCTACTGGGAGCGGGTCAATCTGGCGGAAAGAAAAGGCTGACGAAATCGTTCGGTCGATTGTGGTAAAAGAGGCGACTCATTCTCGTACGATTCAATCGTTATGTGAATGCAGGCTCATAACAAGGGGGGGAGATGAGGCGGCATGAACGAACAGGCTACGATCACCACGTTCTATGAAAAAGATCACGATCGGCTGGATGAGCTGTTCAAGACGTTTCAACGACTGAAACGGTCCGACTTTGCCAAGGCCAAGGCAGCGTTCCAGGAGTTCAAGGTTGGCCTCCAACGGCACATTGTGTGGGAGGAAGATCTGCTGTTCACTCTGTGGGAGGCAAAGACCGGCATCTCCGAAGGCGGGCCGACGATGGTGATGAGGAGTGAGCATCGCCAGATCGGGCAACTGTTGGAATCCATCCACGAAAAAGTCACGGCTGATAATCCGGAGACTGATCAGGAAGAGCAATGGCTGATAAACATGCTGGGGTCGCACAACATGAAAGAAGAACGGGTACTCTATCCCTCCATCGATAATGTGGCCAGCGTGGCGGAACGGGAACAGGTGTTTCGAGACATGGAGACCATTCCTGCAGCTCGCTACAACGCCTGTTGCAGCGGGCACTGAGGTAAGCCAAATGGAACAGCGCGATGTCGTCAGAGAACAGACTGAGGTTAAGGTTGAGGGAAGACGTCTCACGGCGCCTCTAAATCTTTGCCTCAGCCTTGGCCTGATTCTCCTCGTGGGCTGGCTGGGGATAGTATTTGCGCTGGGCTTCGACCGAAATGTCTGGGCCGAGTCGTCCGTCTCACAACCGGGTGTGAAGCTCAAGGGGAATGTTGAACGAGGCCGGGACATCTTCCACGGCAAAGGGGCCTGCTCCTTCTGCCATGGAATGGACGGCTATCTCGATCGATTGCCACAAATGAAAGAGGACATCGCCGCGCTCATCGGGCGGCTGAATCCTCCCCCCACCGATCTGCGCAATCCCGGTGTACTCCGCCTGAAGACGAACAAGGAACGAGCCCGCGCCATCCGGGAAGGCCATCCCGGCACTGGCATGTTTCCCGATAGGACGATGACCAATCAGGACCTTGTCGACACGCTATTCTATCTGGCGTTCATCAGAAAAGATCCCAACCCGGAAAAAGACTGATCGTCACAGAAAGTGGCAGATGAAACTCCGTATTGATTTCTTGGTGATCCTCACAGGACTTTCCCTGGCGCTGAGTAGTTGCCTCGCATGGGCCGGTGATACCGGCGTGCCATCGTCGGGGAAGAACCACTCCGGTGACATCAGGCCAAAGCCTTCTACTGGGGACAGCAACCGTGGCGAGAAACTGTACCAGGCGAGCTGCATCGTCTGCCATGGTCCCGGTGCGACCGGCGGCATTGGTCCTCGGCTGGCAGGCAAT
>JABMDG010000067.1 GCA_015904045.1 Nitrospira sp. | reverse complement strand
ATCTTTGCCGCAAGCTTTGCGGTCTATCTTTATTCCTCCGCTCCGGCCCTGGCTCCTTATCGCGACATGGGTGAAATGGTTTCGGTGTCTCACACGCTGGGGATCGCTCACCCGCCCGGATATCCTGTGTATACGCTGATCGGAAAATCTGCAACAAAAAAGGGGTGGCCCCTGAGAAGGCCACCCCTCCGCACTGTACTTTGTAACCGGCTCTGTTTACAGCATCCCCTTCGTCGAGAGGACTTTGCCGGCCAGGCGCTCCTCCGGCATCGTCGCCTGATCGAGGGCTTTGGCCAGCGCCTTGAAAATCGCTTCCATGATGTGGTGCGGATTGCGACCATACATAAGATTGACGTGCAGATTGAGCCCGCCATGGGTGACAAAGGCCTGAAAGAAATCTTCGAAGAGCCCCAAGTCGAAGGCTTTGATCTTCCGGTCCGGCAGATTCACGTTATACACGAGGAACGGCCGGCCGCTGAGATCGACCGTGACCTGCGCCAGGGTTTCATCGAGCGGCGCAGAGGCGAAGCCGAACCGTTTGATCCCGGCTTTTTCGCCCAGTGCCTGATGCAACGCTTTCCCCATGACGATGCCGATATCTTCGACCGTATGATGTTCGTCGATATCGAGATCGCCCTTGGCCTGCACGGTCAAATCGAAAAAGCCGTGTTTGGCCAGCAGTTCCAGCATGTGGTCGAAGAACCGGATGCCGGTGTCGATCTTCCCCTGCCCCGATCCGTCCAGCGTCCATTCGACACGGATGTCGGTTTCTTTCGTGGCCCGTTGCACACCGGACTGCCGCGGTGCCGATCCATTCTTCTTCATGAGAACCTGCTCTGGGCCGACTTCGCATGCGCGTCGAACCCTTCAATATGAGCCAGCCTGATCAGCGGATCTTTAACCTTCGCCAGCTCGTGCTTGGTGTAATGAACGATGTTGCTGACCTTCACATAGTCGTTCACGGACAGTGGGGAGAAGAACCGCGCGGTCCCGCCCGTGGGCAACACGTGATTGGGCCCGGCGATGTAATCGGCAACAGACGGCGGTGTGTAGCGGCCCAAGAACAGGGCGCCGGCGTGCCGGATCCGCTCCAAATAATCGAACGGATTGTCGACCGAAAGCGTCAAATGTTCGGCGGCGATCTGATTGGCCACGTCGATCGCTTCGTCGATCGTCCCCACGACGAACGCCACGGAATGGCGGGCGATTGCCTTCGAGGCGATTTTCTCGCGCTGAAGCCCTTTCAGTTGCTGCTCGATCAGCCTCGAGACATCCTTCGCCAAGCGTTCCGAGGTCGTCACCAGAAAGACCTGCGCATCTTCGTCGTGTTCGGCTTCACACAGCAGATCCGCAGCGACATGGACGGGGTTGGCTTGCTCGTCAGCCACGACCAACAATTCGCTGGGCCCCGCGATCATATCGAGGCCGACGATCCCATAGAGCAACCGCTTGGCGGTCGCCACATAAATGTTGCCCGGGCCGATGATCTTATCGACCTTGGGGATGGTCTTCGTCCCATAGGCCAGCGCAGCGACGGCTTGGACGCCGCCGGCGCGATAAATCTCTGTCACGCCGGCGATGTCGGCTGCGACGAGCAGATACGGATTGATGGGGCCTTTCTGCGGCGGTGTCACCATCACGACCCGTTGCACCCCGGCCACTTTGGCCGGAACCGCGCACATCAAGACCGACGAGGGATACACGGCCTTCCCACCCGGCACATACACACCGACCGCGTCGAGCGGCATGACGGCTTGCCCCAACGTGGCATCCCCGTCCTGATACATCCAGGTCTTCGTCCGCTGACGCTCGTGAAAGGCGGTGATCCGTTGCGCGGCGAGCCTGAGAGCATCGCCTTCATCCTTGCGGATGTGAAAGTAGGCGTTTTTGATTTCCTCCGG
Organism: Nitrospira sp.; assembly: GCA_015904045.1. The sequence goes on along the minus strand of JABMDG010000067.1, from coordinate 14,392 downwards.
CGTCACACGCAAGGCGTCGGGTTTCAGCGCCACCTTGTCGAACTGCTTGGTGTACCGCAGCACCGCTTTGTCGCCGCCGCGTTCCACGGCCTGCAGAATGGCGCGGACGGTTTTTTCCACCGCGGCCCCGGCTGTTTGCCCGCGGGACACGGTCTTCTTGAGATTGGAAAGATAGGTGCGATCTGCCTGGGTGACGATTTTCATGCGCGCGCCGCCTTTTTCTTACCCCTGCGGGCGGTCGAGGGACGACCGTTTCCGAGCGTCGAGGCTCGGGGCTCCAGCGCCGCCCGGAGTCTGCGGATCAACTCCATGAGCGGTTCGTGTTTGAGTCTGAGACTCGCCCGATTGACGATGAAGCGCGCCGTCGATTGGGCGATTACTTCCACTTCGACCAGATCGTGGGCCTTGAGCGTGCCGCCGGTTTCGACTAAATCGACGATGCGATCGGCCAATCCCACGACAGGGGCTAACTCGATCGAACCGTAGAGCTTGATGATCTCGACCGGGATGCCCCGTTCATTGAAAAACCGCTCGGTGATCTTGGGATATTTCGTGGCGATGCGGATCTTGGACGACAGCCGATCGCGCAGCCCTTCTCCCTTGAGCGCAGCGACCGAGATTCTACACGCTCCGAACCCCAAATCCAATGGCTCATACACGTCGCTGTCTTGTTCCATCAACACGTCCTTGCCCACAATGCCGGCGTCCGCCCCCCCATATTCCACATAGGTGGGCACGTCGCTGGGCCGGACGATCAGGAAGGTCACCCCGATTTCGGGGCAGGCAAACACCAGACGCCGGCTTTCCCCCGACAACCCGGCCACGTTGTACCCGGCCCGCCGGAACAAGTCCAACGCGGACTCGATCAATTTCCCTTTCGAAAGCGCAATGGTGAGCATTCGCATTCCTTAACGGACGACCCCGGCCGATTTTCGGCGTTCGATGTTGGCGCCCAACGCTTGCAGTTTTTCTTCGAGCCGCTCATAGCCCCGATCGAGGTGATACACCCGTTGCACCTCCGTGACACCCTCGGCTGCCAGGCCGGCAAGAATCAGCCCGGCGCTTGCCCGAAGGTCCGACGCCATGACCGGCGCACCCGTCAAGTTCGGCCGTCCCGTCACAATCAGCCGATTGCCTTCCACCCGGATGGAGGCCCCCATTCGCCGCAATTCCTCGACATGCATAAACCGGCTCTCAAACACCGTTTCGGTCACCACGCTCGTGCCCTCGGCCAGCGTCATCAATGCCACCATTTGCGCCTGCATATCGGTCGGAAATCCGGGATAGGGCAAGGTTCTCAGATCAATACCCCGCAGCCTGCCCGGCGCCGTGATGCGGACTCGTTCTTTCTCAGTCTGAACATCAGCCCCCGCCTCTTTCAACTTCATGAGTACGGCTTCGAGATGAGCCGGTTGGCAATGGGTGATTGTCACATCACCTCCGGTCATCGCCCCGGCCGCCAGATAGGTGCCCGCCTCGATACGGTCGGGAATGACCTCATGATCCCCACCCTGCAGCTCTCTGACCCCTTCGATCGTGATGACATCCGTCCCGGCTCCCTCGATGCGCGCGCCCCGCTTGATCAAAAAATCAACCAAGTCATTGATTTCAGGCTCCTTCGCCGCATTCTCCAGTACCGTGGTCCCTTCGGCCAGCGACGCCGCCATTATCAAGTTTTCCGTTCCGGTGACGGTAGGGGTGTCGCAATAGATGCGCGCGCCTCTCAGCCGTTTGGCCGTGGCGGTGATATACCCGTGCTCGATGGAAATGTCAGCTCCTAATTTTGCCAAGCCGGCCAGATGAAGATTGACCGGGCGGGATCCGATCGCACAACCGCCGGGTAGCGAGACTTTGGCCTTCCCCCACCGGGCGACCAAGGGCCCCAGCGCTAAGACGGAGGCCCGCATGGTTTTCACCAGATCATAGGGGGCTTCCGTGGAATCGATCACGTCCGCTTTGATGACCGCCCGATTCCCCTCATGCGAGACTTTCGCCCCGAAAATTCGCAAGAGTTTCCCCATGGTCAGGACGTCGACTACGCGCGGGACGTTGGTAATCACACACTCGCCGCCGCCCAGGATTGTCGAGGCCAAGACAGGCAACGCGGCATTCTTGGCTCCGCTGATCCGCACTTCTCCGCGCAGCCGATTCCCGCCCGTAATGACGATCGTGTCCATGACTTAGTCCAGCCGCCTGAAAATGACGATTCGTTCGATGCCGCCGCCGTCCTTGGTAATCTCGACCGGCGTGTACCCTCCGAGTTGCTCGGCTATCTGTTGGACAGCGGGACGTTGTCCCTGGCCGATTTCCATCACCAGCGATCCGCCAGGCGCCAGATACTCCCTGGAGTCACACAGCAGCCGCTCATGAAACTCGGTGCCCTTCGGCCCGCTGACCAGCGCCGAGCGCGGTTCGAAGCCACGTACTTCCGGCTGTAAGCCGGCCCACTCCGACTCGGCGATGTACGGGGGGTTGGAGACAATGATGTCCACCCGCCCCGTCAATCCTCGGTCACGCAGCGGAGACAGCAGATCCCCCTCGATGAATTCGATCCGATCTGCGACCGTCAGGCGTTCCGCATTGGCCTTCGCCTCCGCCAGCGCCTCCGGCGAGCGATCCACGGCGAGAATCCGTGCCCGCGAGAGAATTGTCGCCAAGGTCACGGCCACACAGCCTGAGCCGGTTCCCACGTCGACCACCACGGAGTCCTTGTTCAGATCGACGGCCCTGACCACCTCTTGCAGCAACACTTCCGTCTCCGGCCTGGGAATCAACACGGCCGGGCTCACATGAAAATCAAGACCGCAAAAATCTTGCGTGCCCAGGATGTATTGCAGGGGCTCATGCGCCGCGCGCCTGGATACCAGCGATTCGGTCTGCCTCTTCTTTTCTGGCGAAACCGGTTGCTCCGCTTGGCTGACCAGGTGGTGGGGTTCCAATCCCAGCGCATGCCCCACGAGCCACCGGGACTCCTGAGCCGCATTCTCGATCTCCGCCCGATCCAAAACCTGCCTGGCCCACGCAAGCAGCGCGTCTATCGTGGTGGATGCTGTCATGACAACCCCGTGACCGGTTATGCAGGTGCGGCTTCTACTTGCCGCTGCTGTTGCGCTTTCAGCGCCTGAACGATGTCGTCGAGGTCGCCTTCCATTACCAATTCGAGCTTGTGCAGCGTAACGCCGACCCGATGGTCCGTGACCCGGTTCTGTGGAAAATTGTACGTCCGAATCTTTTCACTCCGTTCACCCGTGCCGACCTGCGACTTTCTGCTCTGGGCAATCTCCGCTTCCTGCTTTTCCCGCTCCGCTTCCACGATTCGAGCCCGCAACGTCCGCATGGCCTTGGTCCGGTTTTTCAATTGCGACCGCTCATCCTGGCAGGACACCACGATCCCGGTGGGAAGATGGGTGATCCTGACAGCCGAATAGGTCGTGTTGACGCTTTGCCCGCCGGCGCCGGACGAACAAAACGTATCGATCCGCAAATCCTTGGGGTCGATCTGTACATCCACCTCATCGACTTCCGGCATGACCGCCACCGTCACCGTCGAGGTATGAATACGACCGGAGGCTTCCGTGACCGGTACCCGCTGAACACGATGCACCCCGGCCTCAAATTTGAAGTGGCCGTATGCCCCCTTCCCTTCGATTAACGCCACGATATTCTTGTACCCGCCGATGCCGGTTTCCGACGCTTCGACCGTATCGACCTTCAAACCTTTCTGCTCCGCGTACCTGGTATACAGACGAAAGAGCTCCCCCGCAAAGAGCGCCGCCTCTTCGCCGCCCGTGCCCGCCCGGATTTCCAGCACCAGATTCTTGTCGTCCTTCGGATCTCTGGGGATGAGGAACTCTTTCGCCTGTGCTTCCAGTTGGCTCCTCTGGCCCTCCAAGGCGGCCGTTTCCTCCATCGCCATTCGGTGCAACTCGTGCCCGGCCGTCGGGTCCGCAAGAATCTGCGCGGCCTCTTCCAGCTGTTTGGCCAAGCTCTGATAGGTCTCCAACAGTGTGACCGCCGGCTCGAGCTCCGTCCGTTCCTTGCTGAGCTTCCGCAGCTGGGCCGGTTGACCGACGACGGATGGATCCATGAGTTGATCGGTCAACTCATGAAACCGCGACGCAACGGATTCCCACTTCTTGAGTAACGCCGCCTCCATCATCCCCTCTCCGCCCGCTCATGGCTTCTGCCCGGACCGTCCGCAAAAACAAAGAGACCCTGCTCCGTAGCGAAGCAGGGTCTCTTACTTTAGCCGTGTGGGCGCTACTGGCCCTTCTTCGCGTATTTCTTCTTGAACCGCTCGACCCGCCCTTCGGTATCGACGATCTTCTGCGTGCCGGTGAAGAACGGATGGCAACTGGAGCAGATATCGACGCTGATGTCGCCGATGGTGCTCCGCGTCTTGAACGAATTCCCACAGGCGCAATGGACTGTAGCTTCCCGATAGACTGGATGAATGCCCTTTTGCATGATCTGATCACTCCTTACCGAACGGTCACCCGCGTTTCGCGGCCCTTCCCGAGACCGTGTACTCTAGCCGAAGCACGGGAGAAGAAACAAGCTCTGTTTAGCGGTTCATCGACTGCAAGAATTCCTGATTGGTCTTGGAGCCCTGCATCTTGTCCATCAGGAATTCCATCGCCTCCATTGTGCCAAGCGGGCTCAACACTTTGCGCAGAATCCACATCTTGTTGAGCCGATCCTTGTCCACCAGCAGCTCTTCCTTGCGCGTCCCGGACTGGCTGATATCGATCGCCGGGAAAAGACGCTTGTCGGCCAACCGGCGATCCAGATGGACTTCCATATTGCCGGTCCCCTTGAATTCTTCGAAGATCACGTCGTCCATGCGGCTGCCGGTGTCGACCAAGGCCGTCGCCATGATGGTCAAGCTCCCGCCGTTTTCGATGTTCCGGGCGGCGCCGAAGAACCGTTTCGGACGCTGCAACGCGTTGGAGTCCAACCCGCCGGAGAGCACCTTGCCGCTGGGCGGGGCGATTGTGTTGTAGGCGCGCGCCAGACGCGTGATGCTGTCCAGCAAGATGACCACGTCTTTCTTGTGCTCGACGAGCCGTTTGGCCTTCTCCAGCACCATTTCCGCAACTTGCGCGTGGCGCTGCGCCGGCTCATCGAACGTCGAGCTGATGACTTCCGCCTTGACCTGCCGCTGCCAGTCCGTGACTTCTTCCGGCCGTTCGTCGATCAGCAGGACGATCAGCGTCACTTCTTTGTGATTCTTGATGATGGCTCGGGCAATCGCCTGAAGCAGCATCGTCTTGCCGGTGCGCGGCGCGGCCACGATCAGCCCGCGTTGGCCTTTTCCGATCGGCGTGACGAGCTCCATCACCCGCGTGCAGTATTCTTCCCGTTCGAACTCCAGATTGATCCGTTCTTCAGGATACAGGGGAGTCAAGTTGTCGAAGAGAATCTTGTCTCGCGCGACTTCCGGATCTTCGTAGTTGACCTTCTCAACCTTGAGCAGCGCGAAGTACCGCTCGCTCTCCTTCGGAGGTCGGATCTGCCCCGACACGATGTCGCCCGTGCGCAGGTTGAACCGCCGGATCTGCGATGGAGAGATATAGATGTCGTCAGGACCGGGAAGATAATTCGAGTCCGGCGCGCGTAGAAAACCGAAGCCGTCGGGGAGGGTTTCCAGGACGCCTTCTCCAAAGACCACCCCGTTCTTCTCTGTCTGAGCCTGCAGGATCGCAAAGATCAATTCCTGCTTCCTCAGGTTGGCGGCCCCTTCGATCTTGAGTTCGCGGGCCACATCATTGAGGTCCGCAATCGACTTCTGCTTCAATTCCGCGAGATGCATCACTTCCCCCCTTGCTGCCAGCATACGACTCCTCTCGAGCACCTTGCTCGGTTATGGATCACGATAACTTGCTCAAACTGACCGGCCATGCGATACGTGCTTATGATTGTTGTGTCTGGTCCAGATGGCGTTATGAATACGTTTTGGATGGAATAGGTTCTTGTGGAGGACGCCTGCCTTACCTACGAAGAAAGGATGTGGTCTCCGAGATCACTGGGCCATAGGGGGCACGCAACATCTTCGGCTGGCCTACACACTCTCTCATTCCCGCGCACGTGCTAGCTTGTTGTTCGAGACAGGTTCCGGAACTGAGTTCTTTTTGGGGAGACGACCTTTACACTGGGATGTTGAGGGAATCATACTCAGACCTCTGCTGGTTGTCAACTGACATCTCAAGTTTTCTCAGCTCGCCTTTCCCTGACTGTGCAGCCCGTCTCAACCTTTCTCGGTTATTCTCCGTGAAACATGACGCGCTTGTCCCTTCAATTCAATCTATGCTACATCCATCCCTATGGCACACGATGACGAAAGCAGTCTGGGCCGTGTCTTTTCCCTTTCCGAGGCGAATCAGCTGATCCCTCAATTGCAATCGCATCTGACGACGGTACAACAACGGAAGACAACGCTTCTTCGAACGCGCGATGAAGTGCAAAAAGCCTCGGCCAACGCTCTCTTGAATGGGGGAACGGCGGTCGGTAAACACTATGTCATCAGCCTGCAAGACATCAACTCCAGCCTGCATGCGATTCATGAGCTGGGGGTCGTGGTCAAGGATGTTGATCTTGGATTGTGCGATTTCCCGCACGTCCGTGACGGCCGAGTCGTCTATTTGTGCTGGAAACTGGGCGAGAAAGAGATCCGCTGGTGGCATGAAGTGACGACCGGGTACAAGGATCGCTGCCCGATCGAGGACCTAGCCTAACCAACTGAAGCCGGCCACTCCTTGAGTGCGTCGCATCACGGCATGAAATTCGTCATCATCGGCTACGACGGCCCCGAGGGAGAGGCAAAACGAAAAATCCACCGTCCCGCCCATTTAGCCAATCTGGAGAGACTCGATAAACAAGGCCGTGTAATCCTTGCCGGCCCGCTCACGGATAAGGCCGGCAGCTTGCTGGTCTTGGAGTTTGAGACCCAAGAACAGGCGGTGTATTCGAACGGATTGAAGTTCACCCCTTCATGCAAGTCCTGCCTCGTCCTGGATGACCATTTTCCTTATACCTATCAGAGACTTTCGACCTTCTCCTCTCCCGTGGAACACCCACCGCTCCTCACATTGTCCGGTTGCCGTGCACGCGGTATAGTAATCTAATGTGTTGGCGCTACATCCTGGCCCTTGCAGCCATACCCCTCACAGCCCTTTGTCCACTTCCAATGCAGGCAGCAGCATCGGTAACGACGGTGGTCGCTGAGGCTCAATATCTTATGGCCGACGGGGATACGCTGGCTCAGGCTGAAGAAAAGGTTCTGCAACGGGCCAAACGCAAGGCGGTTGAGGAAGCGGGGATGTACCTCGAATCCACGTTCCTCGACGTGGAGAAGATCGCGGGTGAAAAGAGTTTCCAAACCAGCTCGCTGGAGATCCGCACCATCGCGGCGGCCGTTACAAAAACGGAAGTGCTCGAATCCCGCCGCTCCTTCGACAGTGACCGCCCCAGCTTTTTCGTACGTATCCGCGCCGTCGTCGATCTCGATCATTTGCAAGAAGCTGTGCGCCGCTGGCGATCCGAGCAGCAGCTGGCCGACCATTTTCACCGGCTCCAGAAAGAAAATGCAGAGCTCAAAGCGCAACTCCGCCACCTGAAAGCAGCGCCGACCGGGGTCCGCACGCTTACGGTTCAACCGCCCGGCAGGAATGGAACCCAGGAGCAGGCTCAACAGCTGGTTGAGCGGGCGATCACCACGCCAAACCTCCCGCAGAAGATCGAGCTGGCGTCGCAGGCAGCCGTCCTGGACCCGCACGATGCAGACCCGTTGATCGTGCGCGGACAAACCTATCTGAAGCTGGCCTCCGCTGCCTACTCCAATAAGAAGGCCAAACCGAGCGAATATTCGAAGTACGTCGATAATGCCCGGATGGATTTCGACCGGGCGCTCATCATCGACCCCAAGAATACCTGGGCACTGATCGGGCAAGGCGACGTCAATACCTGGCTGCAGCGCCACGAGGACGCCGGGCATTCATACGAACAAGCATTGGCACTGGATCCCTTGTTCGATCTTGCACGCCACCGGTTAAGCACGCTCTATACGGCACAGGCACGCAAACTTGCGGCGGCAAAACGCTGGGAACCCGCCTTGGCCGTACTTCAGAAACTCCTGGGCGATCACGTGCCGGACGGCTGGGTGTTCGATCACAAAGAAGCCTATCTGCTCCGAAGCGACATCTACAAGAAACTGAACCAGCCGTCCAGAGCCATCGAGGACTTGAGCGTCGTGCTTCGAGCTGATCCCGCTGACACCCATGCGCTCCTCGCCAGAGCCACATTGTATCGGAGCCAGTTCCAAGGACATTTGGCCAAAGACGACTTCGAGCGAGCCTGCGTACTTGGGGCCAAAGAAGCCTGCCGGGAGATTCCGTAACCGGCCAAAACCACTCCGCGCTCCTGCCGAACTTTCAGGGATTGAAACGGGGAGAAACCGGATCAGCCTCATTTGACAAGCCAAGAGATTGGCACCTATAATGCACTTCTCCGTTAGGTCCTGAACGCTGAAATACTCTCGGTGCCGCGTTAGTTCCATGGGCCTAAATAGGTTCTGCCCGGTAGCCCAAAAGCCCACAGATGTGGGTCTTCTGTTTGGTTGCGGCGAGCGCGTGGAAGAGCTTAGAGTGTCAGCGAGTAAGCCTTGGAAAAATCGTCGTTCTTGTATCAGCTCAACCTTTCATTCGGAGTGTAGGCCGTGATGAGCGAGTACCGTGTGCTCCCAGGACCAGAACACTTTCTTCCCCCGGCTGCCGCCAGCATGGGCATCCAGTTGCCGAACCCGGGCGAAGCCCATATCAACGGTGTCATCGCTTCTGAAGACAAAGCGTATGAGGAAGCTGCCCGCCAGTTTTTGATGGCGAAGGTCCCCACGATTTTCCCCGGCCCGCTGGTCTTATGGGCGTGGAACGAAAAGGCGGCGAAGAAAGCCACGGCCATCCGGCATCTGTACAATACATTGAAGGACTGCGTCCAACCGGGCCAAAAGGCGATGCTGATCCCCATGCCGGATTATCGACCGAAATACCCGAAGATCAACCCCGAAGTCGAAATCAATCCCAACCACCCGAATCTGACCATCTGGCACAACAAAATCGACTGCTGCATGTTTGTCGGCGTCCATTGTCATCAAGCCAATTTGTCACTAAAAATTATCCGTGGCGGCACCTCGTGCTATACAATAGCCATGTGCGCGCAGGCCGGCCATGAAGACGCGATGCTGTCGTTCCGCGACGCATCGGTCGAAAAAATCATGAAACTGGCCGATACGATCAAGCGTTTGAAAGGGACGGTCCAACCACGGCTGGAAACAGCCAAGAACGGAGCTTCCAGCTGACAAGCCGGAGGCTCAAGCGAAAAGGAGGCCGGATCCATGGCTACCCCCCCCTCAGTCATCGGAACGCAGAATAAAAAGGGACAGACGTACACCGATCCCTGGAAACTGATGCACGAAGCCCCGAGAACTCCGTCGTTCTTTACGGGTTCCGAGGTCATCAAGGAAGCGGTCCGTCGATCGAGCTGCGACGTGATGATCGCCTACCCGATTACTCCGCAATCGGAAGCCGCAGCCCTGATCGGCGAATTATTCGCGGAAGGGTACATCGGCGACTATTTCCGCGGTGAGAGCGAGTTCGCTGTTATGTCGCAGTGCGCCGGCGCGGCGTTCGGCGGCGCCCGGGTGTTCACGACGACGGCAGGCCCCGGCACGATGCGCGCGATGGAAAATTTCCCGATGTGGGCGGGCGCGCGGCTGCCGATTCAAATGATCGTCACCTGCCGCGGCATCAACTCGCCGCTTTCGATCCAACCGGACACGCTTGAAATCGCCTACCTGCTGAATACCGGCATGCTCGTCTGGCATGCGGAAACCGCGCAGGACTTTTTCGATTGGATTCTCAAGGGCTACATGGTGTCGGAAGAGCCGGATGTGCACCTGCCGCTCGCACTCTGCTGCGACGGGTTCTTTGTGACGCATACGAAAGACGTCGTGAATCTCACGCCAGCCGACATGTGCCTGCCGCCGTACGATCCCTATCGCTCGCCGGTGCCCTGCATGGACATGGAATGCCCGCCGGTCCGCATGATGCGCGACCCGTTCGTGATGAAGAGCAACTACATCAGCTACGCCACCCACGCAAGCTGGCAGCAGGAAATCTGGGCCGCGATCGAACGGTCGCGGAAGCACTCGATCCATTGGCTGAACGGCCTCATCGATACAGAGAACGTGGATGCGGACATCCTGATCGTGGCGTCCGGTACCGCCGTGTCGCAGGGCCGTGAAGCAATCCGCCTCCTGGAAGAAGAAGGCGTACGTTGTGGACTCGTCAAGGTGAAGACGCTGCGTCCCTGGCCGGAAGAGGAAATCCGCGAAGCGACGAAGAACGCCAAGCATATCTTCGTGCCGGAGTTTAATGTGACCGGCTGGCTGGCCAAGGAAATCCGCGCCAGCATCCCGAACCCGCATCGCGTCCATGCCGGCCCGCACGTCTGCGGCGGTATGACAATGCCGCCGGAAATCATCGTGTCCGAAATCAAGACGGCCCTGGGGATGAAATCCTTCTCCCTGGCCGGTCGTGGAAGCTGATCAGCACTGACTTTGAACCGGGCTGCTCCCGCGAGCGACCCTGAGGAGGCCCTAATGAGCAAAGAGCGTATTCAAATCTCCGAAGACCTGTACGATATTATGCCGTCGGACTATCAGGATCTCGTGAAGAGCGCGACCTACGGCAAGGAAGACCGGGGCTGGAAAGATATCGGCACTTCGAAGGAACTCATCGAGCAACACTCGCTTTGTGCCGGCTGCCCGGAGTCCATGGCCTTCCGCTACATCCTGGCCTCGCTGCCGAATCCGGAAGATACGGTCATGGTCGGCTCCACCGGCTGTACCAGCTTGGTGTTCCCGATGGTGGCCGTGCATAACATCCACTCCCTGTTCGGCAACCAGAACGCAATCGCCTCCGGCCTGAAGCGCGCCCTGAGCGTCCGCTTCCCCGGCCGTGTCAAGGACGTCGTGGTGCTCGCCGGTGACGGAGCCACCGTCGACATCGGCTTGGACATGACCTTGCAAGCCTGGTTCAGGCAGGAAAAGTTCACGACGATTTGTTTCGACAACGAGCTCTACGCCAATACCGGCGGTCAGGAAAGCGGCTTGATGCAAAAGGGCTTCGTGGCCAAGATGGCCCCGGTCGGCAAGCTGTTCGACAAGGTGCGGCTGCCTGAGATCGCCCGCGAGTCCGGCTGCCACTATGTCGTCAATTGCACGGTCAGCAAGCCATCGTTGGTCGAAAAGGTCATCCGTAACGCCGTCCATGTGGCCCGCGAGATCGGCCCGACCTACCTGCAGCTTTACACGCCCTGCATCCTGGAGATCGGCAAGAACAGTATGGAAGGGCTGCAAGAGATGCGCGATTCGGAGAAGCCGACCGAGCGGTTCGCCTACAAGGAATACATCAGCGAGCCAGCCAAGCAATTGCTCGCCGAATTGGCGGCGAAGGACAAAGAACGGAAAGCGGCCGCCAAGCAGTTGGCGAGCCAGGCATCAGCATAGTCAGACCGGAGGCAGGCATATGATTAAGAGACGATTGAATATCCGGATGTCAGGGTTGGGCGGACAAGGCGCGGTCACCGCCGCGCACGTCCTGGCCATGGCTGCCAACCGAGACGGCAAGTTTTCAATCTCCAACCCGTTCTTCGGCGCCGAGAAACGCATGGCGCCGGCAGAGAGTTATTGCCGCATCGGCATCGAGCGAATCTATGACCGCGGTGAGCTGGTATTCCCTGATGTCATTCAGGTCTTTCATCCCCAAGTCATCACGATGGGGAAAAGCTACACCATGCCCTTTTATTCCGGCGTGAAAGAAGGCGGCGTGGTCATCATCAATTCCGCCCAGCCATTGCTGTCCGATGACGACATCGAACGGCTCAAGGACTTGAACGTCGCGGTATTTTATATCGCGGGCACCGAGTTGGCCATTGAAGTGGCCGGCACCGAGCTCTCGACGAATATGGCGATGATCGGTTCCGTCTCAGGCATCACCAAGTGCGTCTCGATGGAAGCCCTCGATGGGGCCCTGCAAGAGCGGTTTGGAAAGAAATTCGTGGCCTCCGGAGGAACCGCCTCCTTGGACGAAGCCATCAAGAAGAAATTCGCCAAGAAGGAAATGCTGTTGGCCAAGAACTTGGCAACCGTGAAGGCGGCCTACGAAATCGCCAGCGAATGGGCTGACAAGAACAAGATCGAATTGCGTATCGGAAATCCGGCCGTCGCGGCTTAAGAGAAGAAGGAACCCCTTGCATGTATAACGTAGCGCAGGTTATCGACGAAAAGTGCACCGCAAAAAAGGGCTGCCGCCTCTGCAATCGGTTTGGACATGACGTTGCAAGCCTGGTTCAGACAAGAAAAGTTCACGACGATTTGCTTCGATAACGAGCTCTATGCCAATACCGGCGGTCAGGAAAGCGGATTGATGCAAAAGGGGTTCGTCGCCAAGATGGCCCCGGTCGGCAAACTGTTCGACAAGGTGCGGCTGCCTGAGATCGCCCGCGAGTCCGGTTGCCACTATGTCGTCAATTGCACGGTCAGCAAGCCATCGCTGGTCGAAAAGGTCATCCGTAACGCCGTCCATGTAGCCCGTGAGATCGGCCCGACCTACCTGCAGCTCTACACGCCCTGCATTCTGGAAATCGGCAAGAACAGCATGGAAGGGCTGCAAGAGATGCGTGATTCGGAGAAGCCGAACGAGCGGTTTGCCTACAAGGAATACATCAGCGAGCCGGCCAAGCAATTGCTGGCCGAATTGGCGGCGAAGGACAAGGAACGGAAAGCAGCAGCCAAGCAGCTGGCGAGCCAGGCATCAGCGTAATCAGACCGGAGGCAGACATATGATTAAGCGACGATTGAATATCCGGATGTCAGGTTTGGGCGGACAAGGCGCGGTCACCGCTGCGCACGTCTTGGCTATGGCTGCCAACCGCGATGGTAAATTTTCGATCTCCAACCCGTTCTTCGGCGCAGAGAAACGCATGGCGCCGGCAGAGAGTTACTGCCGCATCGGCATTGAACGGATCTACGACCGCGGCGAGCTGGTATTCCCTGACGTTATCCAGGTCTTTCATCCCCAAGTCATTACCATGGGGAAAAGCTATACCATGCCCTTTTATTCCGGCGTGAAAGAAGGCGGTGTGGTCGTCATCAATTCCGCCCAGCCGTTGCTGTCCAATGACGATGTGGAGCGGCTCAAGGACTTGAACGTCGCGGTGTTTTATATCGCGGGCACCGAGTTGGCCATTGAAGTGGCCGGCACCGAACTCTCGACGAATATGGCGATGATCGGCTCCGTCGCAGGTATTACCAAGTGCGTCTCGATGGAAGCCCTCGATGGCGCCCTCCAGGAGCGGTTTGGAAAGAAATTCGTGGCCTCCGGAGGAACCGCCTCCCTGGACGAAGCCATCAAGAAGAAATTCGCCAAGAAGGAAATGCTGTTGGCCAAGAACTTGGCAACCGTAAAGGCGGCCTACGAAATCGCCAGCGAATGGGCCGACAAGAACAAGATCGAGTTGCGCATCGGAAATCCCGCCGTCGCAGCGGCTTAAGAGAAGAAGGAACCAACTTGCATGTATAACGTAGCGCAGGTTATCGACGAAAAGTGCACCGCAAAAAAGGGCTGCCGCCTCTGCATCATGTATTGCCCGGAAGCCAACTGTCTGGACTTGAACACCAGCAAGATGGTGGCCGAGGTCAATATCGACCGCTGCAAGGGTTGTGAGCTCTGCGTGATCGTCTGTGACGCCGCCAAGCACTTTGCCATCACCATGCAGGCCGTCAGCGCCACCGGGCAGCTGATGACCAAGAAGGGTGAATCGGCGGCGCTGGGGCAAGCCTACCAGGGATAAGCAACCGCGGGCTAACACTCGCAAAACCCCATGGCGTTCGCGCTATGGGGTTTTTTCTTGGGTACGAGGGGACCGATGGAAAACGAAGATAATACGATCGACGAACTGCTCAGTGAGATTTCCGGTTTGATCACCCTGTACCCCAAAGCCATCGAACGGCAGGCGGCGATCATTCAATCGACGGGCAAAGACCCTGAACTGGTGGACAAGCTCGTCAAAGCGGCCGATACGATGCGGGACAGCGGCAACCTGTACCTGACCTGGGCCAAACACTACGCCGCCATGGCCAAGGGCAACACGGATGCCTCTTCCGACGAGGACGAGACCGAAGATTTCGACGTCTAAAAAATCGTTCCCCTTCCTCGGCAGGTTTTGTTAATATACAGGCTCTTCCTATTGTCACCTTGTTCCCCGGTAGCTCAGTTGGTAGAGCAGCCGGCTGTTAACCGGCTGGTCGCAGGTTCGAGTCCTGCCCGGGGAGCCA
>JABMDG010000066.1 GCA_015904045.1 Nitrospira sp. | reverse complement strand
TGTGATCTGCGGCTCGAGAACCAATGCGACACTTTCACGGAGACGAGTTGCGCCCAGACGCCTAACAGCTGCGGCATGGCGGACAGGATGCTTAAATGCCATGGTGTTGCATGGACGAGCAGGGCAAAAGCGGACAGGTACTGTTCCCCTCCGCCTTGCGTGACGGCCTGGAAGAGCCCATCGCGCATGCCGAACCGGCGCCCCAATTCCTGTTCGTGCGAGCGGCCCGACTGCGAGCGATCGGCGGACGTGGCTGCTACAGACTGCGGTACGGATGAAAGTGTGTCCGGCATAACAATCTGCCCATCGTGGAAATAGATCAGAGAGCACTCTATCACAGCTGGTCCGGACGGCAAGGATGACATTCGATGATTGACCGGCCACCGACGCGCCGATACGATGTTGTCATGGCCAGGTGGAATCATTATCCGGGAGTGTGTTGCTTAGGAAGTTGGATTGCAATCAGCCTGCTGTGCAGTGGCATGGTGGCTCTCCGAACCAGCCAGGCGAAGGACCTTCTCGCGCCGAAAGAGCAGGACACGACAGAAGTGGGAGTGACCCAGAGTCCGTCCTTCGATGAGCAACAGAAGGGGGTGCCGCAGTCGCTGTTCACCTGGATTACAATGGCAAAAGGGTATGAGATCGAATGGGACACCTTTGGGCGAACAGGATGGTATGCCCAGGACCCCAGGCTGAGACCGGTCGAGCCTGGCGCAGTCTTTCCGGCAGAGACGCCGGTTGTGTACATTGTGTTCGAAGTGGCTCCGCTCGAAGATCCTGCGCAATTCGCGGTGCAATGGTTTCGCGAACAGCCCGGAGACTCGTTGAGCCATCAGGGCGCGGGAAAGGATGTGCTGGAAGTGCCGGGCCACGAACGGTACGGATATCTCGAAATGAAAAAGTCCGGGATGCGATGGGAGCCGGGCCAGTATGTGGCGAAGCTGTTTATTGCCCCGTTGGGGCAACAGCCGTTTCATGCTGCGAATCAAGTCGGAACGATGCGCTTCACCGTCACTGAGTCGGCTTCATCGCGCACACCGGCGCAACCCAAGTGATCGCGATTCCGCAAATAGATCGGAGGAATGTGGATATGCACCCTCGCGTCAAGGTGACTGATCCGGAGAAACTGACCTTGCTCTATGAACGATTCCGGGACGTGTGTCTGGTGGAAAAGGAAGTGTGGAAGGAAATCTTCATGCCCAGAGAGATCACGGCTGGTCCAGTGAGGACGAATGTTCAGGATCGGTATGATGTCGAGATTGATGATCCGGCCATCGAGGACACGCTGGATGCCAATATCCCGATGGGTTCAGCCGCCCTCGGCGCGGCGATCCAAGAATATCGCGCCCATATTTCGTTTGTTCGGAAAGTCTGAGGGGAAAGTCGCAGGAGTCGCGACGGCGGGAGGATTCTCCCGCCGTCTTTCAGACGCAGACTCGTCCTTAGAGGTGTTCTAACGCTGCAATACGCGCTTCCATCGGTGGGTGTGTCGAAAACAGGCTCATAACCCCGCCGGATTGTCCGGAGATTTTCATCGTCGCCAACGCATCCTGTGTCGAGTGCTGGAATTGGGTCTGCGTGACCCATCGATCGATCGCGCGGAGCGCCGAAATCATGGACTCCTTCCCATACACCTTGGCGGCAAAGGCATCGGCGCCGTATTCGCGCTGGCGCGAGAACCAGCTGATCACGATCGATGCCAGGATGCTGACGATAATCTGAAGGACGAGCGACAAGCCGAATCCCAGCGCGGCCTGATCCCGTTCCGCGAAGAAACGGCGCACCCACATGGCGATATAGTAGACGAAGGTGTTCATCAAGCCGGCCAATACGGTCGTGGCAAACATGTCGCCGTTATAGACGTGCCCCATTTCATGGGCGAGCACGGCTTTCACCTCATCTTCGCGTAGATTCTGCAAGAGGCCGGTGGAGACCGCCACCATGGAGTTGTTCTTGCTGGGGCCGGTCGCGAAGGCGTTGGGGTCGGGAGCATCGTAGACCCAGACTTCGGGCATCGTGATATTCAGCCGCTGCGCGATTTCCTGCACGGAGCCATAGATAATCTGCTCGGCCCGCGAATGGGGTTGAGTGATTTGCTGGCAATTGAGCATGGCGCGCGCCATCTGTTTCGAGAATGCCAAGCTGATGAATGCGCCGCCGAATCCGAACATCGCGGCCCACACCAATGTCGACAGATCAACCGAGCCTCGCACGTCGATTCCAAACATCGGCAGGATCACGTTGATCACAATCGGTACGGTCAGCGACAGTGTGATCATGATGAGAATGTTGGAGATCAGCAACAGACCCATACCCTTCATCCATTTCATCGAACGCCTCCTTGAAGACCAGTCTTCGCCTCAGGTGAGATAAATCACTGAGTTACCGTTATTATACACAAACTGCCTGATCGAGATACAAGTCTTACACATCCGCCCAGGTGACAATAGAAGTAAGGCCGTGCCGCCGAAAGTCAAGGCGGCAGACGCCGTGACCCCGAAGCCACATTGACCCTTTCCCGATCTTCCTGTTAGAAGTTTCTCATTGATGACGTATTCTAGGCCGTTGCTTCTCTTCTTGGTGGGGTGGTCTGTCTTGTGGCTTGCGGCGGACGTGTTGGCTGTCGATGCAGGTCCGCCTGGCAGCACGTGGAGAGTGCCGGTAGATTCTGATGGAGTCCAACGGGTGAGGGTCATTCTAGACAGTTATTCCTTTCGGCCGTACCATGTGATCGTCGGAGCCGGAAAGCCGGTGGAAGTGACATTGACGAGTGTCACGATGCTGACGCCGCACAATTTCATTATCGATGCCCTTTCCGTCAAGGAAGAGGTCGGAGCCGGCAAGACCGCGGTGGTTACGTTTACGCCCACCCAGCCGGGCACGTTCCCTATCTACTGCGATAAACGGCTGTGGCCCCTGCCGAGTCACCGGGAGAAGGGGATGGAAGGTACTCTCGAAGTCGAGTAGGTGTGATCACGCGCACAGATCTTTCCAAACAGGAGCTGCTCCGCGATCTCCTCAAGCAAGTCTCCCGGCTGTTCTATACGACGCTGGCCGTGGTGCCGGCGGATGTCCGGGATCAAGTCAGCCTCGCCTATCTCTTCGCTCGCGCCGCCGATACGATTGCCGATACGGACCTGATCGATCGGCACCGTCGTCTGGATTTTCTCAGCCAGTTGAAAGGGCAATTTATAGGCGATCAGATCGTCTGGGGACAGGTTCAGGATATTCAGCGGGCGATCGGGCCGCTTCAGCAGCATTCAGCCGAGCGGGTGCTGCTGGAACGTTTGGATCAGTGTTTCAGGCTTTTGCTGGATTTTTCGCCGGAGGATCGGCGCCGGGTTCAGCGGCTGATGACCACGCTCACACAGGGAATGGAAATGGATTTGAGCGTCTTCCCCGGACAGACCGTCGAGGATCTCACGGCTCTAAAGACGGTCGATGATCTGGACCGCTATACGTATTATGTCGCCGGGTGTGTGGGGGAGTTCTGGACGGATCTGATGTGTGCCCACCGGAAGGCGCTGCGCTCCTGGAACGTGAGAGATATGTCAGCAGTCGGCGCACGATTTGGGAAAGGCCTGCAACTGACGAACATCGTGAAAGAGGGGTGGAATATTCCCAATAAAGGTGATATCCAAATTTTACAGGTGGATGTGAGTTATCGCTCGGCAGGAAATGGCCCGTCTGTTGCGACCGACCATCATTTCATGGAAGGGGCTCGGCAGGCGCTCGCCGTGGCCGTGATGGCGGCGGCCAAGGCGACTCAGTACGACCCGCGTTTTCTTACTGTCCAATTGACGATGCCCATGGTTGCCGGGTCCTTTCACAGTGGAACGCGTGTGGATGGGCCGAGCGCAGGGGCGGCATGGGCGGTCGCGGTGACATCGGCGTTACTGGGAGATCCCTTGCGATCGGACGTGTGCTTTTCGGGAACGATCGACGAGGATCTCGTTATCGGTCCGGTCGGCGGATTGGAGCACAAGATCGAGGGCTGCCATCTGTTCCCGCAATTTCATGAATTATTGTTGCCGGCTGGCCAGCAAACGTTTGCTATTACCGACAAAGGAATGGCACGATCTATAAAAGTGACGGAAGTCTCGACGCTGGCGGAAGCGTACGAAGTGGTCACAGGCCAACCGCTCAGACCTGCTGAATAGGTGCAGAATGATTATCGGTGTTCCCAAAGAAATCAAGGATCATGAATATCGCGTCAGCCTGACGCCGGAGGGAGTTTCGGCGTTGTGCCGTGCCGGACATGAAGTGTGGATCGAGCCGACGGCCGGGCAAGGGAGCGGGTTTGCCGACGACGAGTATCGCAAGGCCGGGGCTTCGATCGCCGGATCGAAGGAGCAGGTGTTTGAGAAGGCCGGTTTGATTGTGAAGGTCAAAGAGCCGTTGCTCGCCGAATGTCATCTGTTTCGCCCCGGCCAGGTCCTGTTCACCTACCTGCATTTGGCCTCGTTCCCCGATCTGACCAGGACATTGATGGATAAGAAGGTGACGGCGATTGCCTACGAAACCACCGAGGCCAAAGACGGCAGCTTACCGATGCTTAAACCGATGAGTGAAATTGCAGGGCGGATGTCGGTGCAGGTCGGCGCGCATTACCTTGAGAAGACGCATGGCGGCCGGGGTGTGTTGTTGCACGGGGTGCCGGGTGTGGAGTCTGGTAAGGTGGTGGTGCTTGGCGCCGGTGTCGTGGGAATGTCGGCGATTCGTATTGCCGTGGGAATGGGGGCCCAAGTGACTGTCATCAATCTGGACGTCGAGCGGCTGCGGTATCTGGACGATTTGTATCGAGGCCGTATCGTGACATGCGTGGCAAGTCCGGCTGCTATTGAACGGGCTGTGTGTGAGGCGGATCTTGTGATCGGCGCCGTGCTTGTCCCCGGCGCAAAAGCGCCCAAGATGGTTTCGCGCTCCACGGTCTCGCGGATGAAACCCGGGGCCGTTGTGGTGGATGTCTCTGTGGATCAAGGTGGCTGTTTCGAAACCACGAAGCCGACGACCCATTCTGAGCCGGTTTACGTCGTGGAGGGGGTGGTCCATTATTGCGTCGCCAATATGCCCGGCATTGTGCCGCGCACGTCGACGCTGGCGTTGACGAATGCCACCTTGCCGTATATGGTCCGGCTTGCAT
>JABMDG010000065.1:7338-9381 GCA_015904045.1 Nitrospira sp. | reverse complement strand
CTGGGCGATCTCACGAAGACCGGCATCCAGCTATTCCCGCTTAGCCCGCATTATTCGTGACGGTTCGTCGCGAAATCGCCGAGCCGCGTCGCGAGAGCGGCGCGCGGAGGCCTGAGGTTCCGAGGCGTACTCGTGCAGTACGTCGAGGGACCGAGGGGCGAGCCCGCCGCCCGAAGGCGTGTCGGAGCAGCGGATCGGCGATTGCAGCAGAAGCGTTCATGAATAATGCGGACTAGGGTTTGTTTGGGGGCTGGGCAAGGAGGTCGGTTCTAGAGGGAATCTGTGTCAGAAGATCGGGACGAGCTTGAAAGATGCCTTGCAGACGATCGCCAGTGGCATAGATCAAGTTCCCTACTCGGTTGCCAAGTGTGAGCCTGCCGGCGACCCTTCCGTCCTTTCCGGTGGCCACGAACTCGGCAGCCGGTACCAGCAGTCCATAGGGTGCGAGTGGTGAGGATTGTTTGAGCACCCGCTCTTCCGCCGGAAGATTTGCCACCCGGCTCACAAAGAGATCCGCCGTTTCCTGGCTGAGTTTTTCCGTGGGGTGGTCCTCCAGCACCCATTCTCCATTGTCATTGACGAGGACATACTGGTGGTCGCGCGTGCGGACCGACAACATGGCGATATCCGTATAGTCCACTCCGAGCAGACGTTTGTCTTGCAGTGTGAAGAGGTCCCTCGTAAGGTCTTTGATTGCTGTCGGGCTGACACGGTAGAGCGGGGCCTCAGGCGTGGTTTGTGCGATTGCATCGCCGCTTTGAGGGTCCGGCTGGTAGAGCTGGACGTTCTGGTCGCCCTCTGCCGTATGCAGAGTGATCTTTAGTTTCGGGGTGGTCAGGGTTTTGGCTACCGCATCCCGCTCAGGGCCCGGGTCGATAATGCTCAGCGCCTTTAGGTCTTCCAGACGGAACATCAGTGAGCGGACTTCCGTTTGGTCGGCTTCGGCTTCGATCGGGTAGCGGATCTTCCAGGACGGCTTTGGTTTGCCCTTGGCCATGTTGTAGATCACGATTTCAGTCGGAGGATAGTTGAGCCTTACCCGTTCGATATCGTTCTGAACAAAACGCAGGAGGTCCTTTCGCCGGAACATCAGCAGCGATTTATTGACAAAGTCTTTAGGGGCCAGGTCGGTCAGCAAGACTTTCCCGTCCGATCCACGGAGGACGTACAGGGTATTGGACAGGGGACCGCTGTCGCCGATCGCCAAGGTGTCTTGCTGCTCCCCGGCCGTGACGGTGATGGTTGTTACGGGCTGCTCCAGCCCGAAGGGGGCCAGGCCGGCAGATCGTTCGGCGACAGATCGGGTTACTCTGCCCGTCACTAATGCACGGACGAGGGCTTGAACTTCGCGGATATCGGCGTCGGTCTGCAAGGGAGCGGTAATAGTCCAGCTTCCCGAGTCGGTGCGTGTGAGCTCGACGGGGCCTTGAGCCGTCGTGATGGCCAGTCCTGTGATGGCCGTTTCGGGAAACGACAGCAGTTGCTTCTGTTCAGCCTCCTGTTTGATCTCGCGTTGCGTGGTGGGGAATTCCACCACATAAAGATAGCCTCCGAGCCCCGCCAGAATGACAAGCATGAGGACTGTCGGCCAGTAGCGCATAGTCAGAGCGTGAAGCGTGAACGGTGACAAGTGAATCGAAGGAGACCGGCTCCGTTCTTCGCGTGTTTGACGGATGACGGATGATGTATGACGAACCTGTCACAGATTCGAACGCTTGTCACAATCGCCGCCTCTTTCTCCAGACTATCAGGCCAGTCAGGAACATCATGAGCGGGAGAAAGATGACTTGGATATAGAGCAGCACCCGTTCTTGCGTCGGGTTCGGTGTGAACGGCCTCAGGGCCGGTTCTTTCGGCGCAATGGAAATCAAGTCGCGTTCCTCGGCCAGCCATCCGGTCGTATGGAGAAAAAAGTCGCTGTTTCCGGGAAAGTTGAAAAAGGCGTTGGTGGCAAAGGTGGAGTTGCCGATAACTACGATGGCCGGACGAGGCGCCCCTTCGGCGGGTGTCTTCTTGGGGGCCAGCGCTGCGACCATCGACAGC
>JABMDG010000065.1:4898-7238 GCA_015904045.1 Nitrospira sp. | reverse complement strand
TCGTCCCGTGATAGGAATGGGGAATCAGAGTGTGATATACACGGCTCCTCCGGTATGATCCATCTGCCGAACGTGTTCGTTGCATAATTTCATGGAACGAGAAGTCAAGACCTACGTGCTGAAGAGGCCAGCCGATGAGGCTGTGCCCCGCGCGCTCTCCATCGATTACGCCGCTTCATTGAATCCGCAACAATTGGCCGCGGTCACTGCGGGAGACGGACCGGCGCTGGTGATCGCCGGCGCCGGCAGCGGAAAGACACGCACGCTCGTCTATCGTGTGGCCTATCTGATCGATTCCGGCGTCGATCCCTCGAACATCTTATTATTGACCTTCACGCGCAAGTCGGCGCAGGAAATGCTGGAGCGTGCGGGCGACTTGATTGGTGCGAGAAGCCAGCGGGTGTGCGGCGGTACCTTCCATTCCGTGGCGAACATGTTGCTGCGGCGCTATGGCCGATCGGTCAACGTGGAACCGGGGTTCACGATCCTGGACCGCGGCGACGCGGAAGATCTGATCGCACTGTGCCGCGCGCAGTTGGGGCTCAACGAAAAAGACAAGCGGTTTCCCCGCAAGGGGACGATCATGGAAATGATCAGCAAGAGCGAGAATACGCTCCGCAGTCTCGATGACATTCTGATGGAGGAGTTCAGTCATTTTGCCGATCATTTGGAAGATGTGAAGCGGTTGCAGCAGGCGTATCAGTCGGCAAAACGGCAGAAGCAATTATTGGACTACGACGATTTGTTGGTGATGCTACGGCAGCTGTTGTCGGTGGACGAAGCGTCCCGCGCGACGATTTCCCGCCAATACCGCTATCTCCTGGTGGATGAGTATCAAGACACAAATCGGCTGCAGGCCGAAGTGATCCGTCTGCTGGCGAATGCGCACAACAACGTGATGGTTGTCGGCGATGATTCGCAATCGATCTATGCGTTCAGAGGCGCCACGTTCAAAAACATCATGGAGTTTCCGACGCTCTTCCCCGGCACGACCGTCTACAAGCTGGAGGAAAATTATCGCAGCACGCAGCCGATCCTGAATCTGGCAAATTGCATTATCGAGGCGGCGGCGGAGAAGTATACGAAGCGCCTGTTTACCAGAAAGATCGACGGACCGTTGCCGGCGCTGGTCGAGGCGGCCGGAGAAAATGCGCAGTCGCGGTTCATCGCGCAGAAGATTCTCGAATTGCGCGAGGAGGGTGTGCCGTTGAGCGAAGTGGCGGTACTGTTCCGTTCGAGTTTCCATTCGTTCGACCTGGAGATCGAACTCTCCCGGAGAGGACTGCCCTTCCTGAAACGCGGTGGAGTGAAGTTCATTGAGACGGCCCACGTCAAGGATTTGCTGGCGCATGTGCGGGTGGTGGCCAATCCATTAGATGCGGTGAGCTGGCACCGGGTGCTGATGCTGGTGGAGGGAGTCGGGCCGAAAAAGGCGCAGGACCTTCTTGCCGCGATCGTGAAGGCCGATCGGCCGTTCGATGTCTTGCGCGGGGTCTCCGGCCGCTCGGGGCAGGGACTCAAGAATCTGGCGAACACATTGGAAGGCCTAGCCGGTGCCGACGACCGGTCGCCGTCTGAACAAGTGAATCACGTTTATGAATATTATCTCCCGATCTTGAAAGATCAGTACGACGACTATCCCAAACGGACCAGAGACCTGGATCATCTCCACACGATAGCCGAAAACTATTCCGGCATCGACGAATTTCTGGCCGACTTGGCGCTGGAACCGCCGGACGGCAGTGCGGTGGATGTCGAGGCACCGGATCGTGACGATGAGCGGATGGTGCTGTCGACGATTCATTCGGCCAAAGGGCTGGAGTGGCAATGTGTCTTCGTGATCTGGGTTGTCGATGGCCGGTTCCCGTCCGCCTATTCGTTTGTCACGGACCAGGAATTGGAAGAGGAGCGCCGGTTGTTCTATGTGGCCGTGACGCGGGCCAAACGGCATTTGTTCATGACCTATCCGATCAACGTCTTCGACAAAGCCAGCGGGATGCTGCTCTCGAAACCTTCCCGCTTCCTCGATCCTGTGTCTTCAGATCTTCTCGATGTTCTCGCGCTGGTCGAAGAAGGTGGACGAGAGGATTGGGGAGCGTCCCGGTTCCAGGATTACTAGTTGCGATCATCGATCAGCTCTCAGCTAAGTCTTCGCGGGCGCGGCATCCATTGTCCGCTCCTTTGGCAGGCATGACGTATCTCATTCGATTTGTAGTCGTGTGGAGTTGTTGGGTCGGCGGAGCTGCCGCCGAGGCTGGTTCGCTGCCATCGGACCATGGAGGGGCTTCGAAGGCTTCGACATGGGAGCGGCTGGTTGTGGAAGCGGACCGGCTTCATCTG
>JABMDG010000065.1:0-4798 GCA_015904045.1 Nitrospira sp. | reverse complement strand
CGAGGCTGGTTCGCTGCCATCGGACTATGGAGGGGCTTCGAAGGCTTCACCATGGGAGCGGCTGGTGGTGGAAGCGGACCGTCTTCACCTCCCCACGATTTTTCTCAAGGAGATTCCGGCGGATTTTATTCAGTTTGAATTCGACGATCTTCAGACCTACGCGGCGGAGTACCATCCCGATGAGCATCGCATGGTTCTCAATCGCTCGCTATCGTTTAATGGTGCGGCAAGGACGCTCAAGCCGCTTGCCAAGATGACGCATAAGGAGCTGGAAGTCCTCTATCATGAACTGTTTCACGCCTATATGGACTCGCTTGCCGCTTCCGACACGCGTACGGCGGGAACCGGACACGGGTCGAATGGACTGATGGCTTTTGCGCGGTCACAGCAAGTCTGCCGGTATGCAGACGTGACCATCGTGCCGATTGCGCAGCGCCCCCATGAGGTGGAGGTGCGCTACTTAACCCAAGCAGAATCGTGGGAAGCACTCAACGAAACATGGGCGGTCTTTATCGGCTGGGCGGTATGGAATCAGCTTGAGGTGCAACAAAAGGGTCGAGGGTCGCTGTGGCAGCATTCTCGTCAGAGGGAGCAATGGGTACGCCGCCTTGAGGCCGCGTTTTTGAACGGAGAGTTTCGCGGGTATTATGTGCCACAGGATAGTTCTGAACGGCGGATTGCTCACAAGAGATTTCTGGCCAAGCAGTCCCAACTGACCTGGCGTGAGGCAGAGGTGCTACTGAGGCAAGTATTTGGTTTAACTGAAGAATCTATTCAATTGATCAAGCGAGCGGTTGGCTCATCAACGTTCACAGATACCTCACCGGCTTGCGAGGGGTGAGGCACGATCGGAAGAAAAAAACAGATAGGCCCAATCCCCTCTTGACATGACAGGACTTCATCAATAGAATCCAGCATTTCCAAATCGGCTTGTCCGGCACATCAGCAAATCAATCCTCAGATTGAGGAAGAGAGAGCTGTGTGCGGAGAGGCTTGTGCATATTTTCTCGCGGAGAGCGCGAGAACAAATTGAGAATTTCTCAGAAGGTTTTGGTGCCGGGAAAACCAGTAGGGTGTTGCGGGCAGGTACCCAAGTGGCCAAAGGGGGCAGACTGTAAATCTGCTGGCTGATGTCTTCCAAGGTTCGAATCCTTGCCTGCCCACCAAACCGCGCGTGCGTGGGCCGGCGAACTCAAAATGGAGTGAGCCGGATAAAAGCCGCCGGTGTTCTGATTCAGCTTGCTCGACCCGGAACCACTCAGATGGTTCTTGGCGACGGGATAAAACCCGCAAGTCTGTTTTTATCGCGTCGCTCATGCCAGCGAGCGTACGCATGGGCAAGCCGGATACTGTGTACGGACAATGAACAGAAGGCGGGCGTAGCTCAGTGGTAGAGTTCCAGCCTTCCAAGCTGGCTGTCGTGGGTTCAAATCCCATCGCCCGCTCCATAATAATAGAAGACGTGTGACGTGAAGCGTAGCTCGTGAAGCGCAGGAGAAGGGGACGTATCGGATGTCAGCGCAATACGCTTCACGAATAACGAGCGACGCGAGACGGAGTCGAGAGGCCCACGTAGCTCAGTTGGTAGAGCACGTCCTTGGTAAGGACGAGGTCACGCGTTCGATCCGCGTCGTGGGCTCCATACCAAGCTTCGCTTGGGCCGCGCCCTTCGATCAAATGGGCGCGGATAGGTCTTGTTCCTATTAGTGAAAATATAGGGTGCTCGACCCGGGGTGATTGTGCTGAGGCGAGACGGGATAACACCTCCAGTGTATTGAGAAAAGGAGAGACGTATAGGAGAGACGTATGGCGAAGGCGAAATTTGAGCGGAAGAAGCCGCACGTGAACATCGGGACGATCGGGCACGTGGACCACGGGAAGACCACGTTGACGGCGTCGTTGACGAAGATTTGTGCGGATCGGGGCCTGGCGAAATTCATCAGTTACGACGAAGTGGCGAAGGCCAGCGAGAGCCAAGGGCGCCGGGATGCCACCAAGATCATGACCATCGCCATCAGCCACGTCGAATACGAGACCGACAAGCGGCACTACGCCCACGTCGATTGTCCGGGCCACGCCGACTACGTCAAGAACATGATCACCGGGGCGGCTCAGATGGACGGCGCCATCCTGGTGGTGTCGGCGGCGGATGGGCCCATGCCGCAGACCCGCGAACACATCCTGTTGGCCCGGCAGGTCGGGGTGCCGTACATCGTCGTGTTTTTGAACAAGGCCGACAAAGTCGATGACAAAGAGCTCTTGGATCTCGTCGAGCTCGAGGTGCGGGAGCTGTTGAGCAAGTACGGGTTCCCTGGTGACAAGACCCCCATTGTGCAGGGCAGTGCCTTGAAAGCCATGGAAGGTGATCAGGGACCGTTGGGGGTGCCGAGCATTCTCAAACTGCTGGATGCCGTGGACTCGTATATTCCGACGCCGCAGCGGCCGATCGACAAGCCCTTCCTGATGCCGATCGAAGACGTCTTCACGATCAGCGGGCGCGGGACCGTCGTGACAGGGCGGTGCGAGCGGGGCATCGTCAAGGTCGGCGATGAAATCGAGATCGTGGGGTTGCGGCCGACCCAGACCACCATCGTGACCGGGGTGGAGATGTTCCGCAAGGTGCTGGATGAGGGGCAGGCGGGGGACAATGTCGGCGTGCTGTTGCGCGGGACCAAGAAAGAAGACGTGGAGCGGGGCATGGTGCTCTGCAAGCCGAAGTCGATCACGCCGCATACCAAGTTCAAGGCGGAGATCTACGTGTTGACGAAAGAAGAAGGGGGGCGGCATACGCCGTTCTTCAATGGGTACCGGCCGCAGTTCTATTTCCGGACCACGGACGTGACGGGGGTGGTGCAGCTCAATCCGGGGGTCGAAATGGTGATGCCGGGGGACAACGTGAGTGTGACGGCGGAATTGATCAGCCCGATCGCGATGGATCAGGGGTTGCGGTTCGCGGTGCGCGAGGGCGGCAAGACCGTCGGCTCCGGCGTCGTCACGGAAATCTTAGCCGATTCGAACGAAATGGCGTTTAAAATTGCCGGATCGATGGGGTTTTCCGATGCGTGCAAGAAGGCCGATGCCGTGTTGCTTGAACCCATTATGAAGGTCGAGGTCTTGGTGCCGCAGGAGTTCATGGGTGATGTGATCGGCAATCTGAACGGGCGGCGCGGTAAAGTGCTGGGGATGAAAGTGCGCGCCGGCGCCCAGGCTATTGATGCAACCGTCCCGCTCAAGGAAATGTTCGGATATGCCACCGATTTACGGTCTCGAACTCAGGGCCGCGCGACATACAGCATGGAGTTCGATCGGTACGATCAGGTTCCCCGGCAAATCGGGGAAGCAATTATCGCGAAGTATCGTGGTGAATAAAGGAAGGCTGTCATTGGTCATCTATCAGTCATCGACTGTGTGTGGGTTGCTCGGTCATCTGAACGATCAATGACTATTGGCTAAGGATATCTTTCTGACGAGGAGAGGGAGTTATGGCGAAGGCGAAGTTTGAGCGGAAGAAGCCGCATGTCAACATTGGGACGATCGGGCACGTGGACCATGGGAAGACCACGTTGACGGCGTCGTTGACCAAGATTTGCGCGGATCGGGGCATGGCGAAGTTTATCAGCTACGACGAAGTGGCCAAGGCGAGCGAGAGCCAAGGGCGCCGCGACGCCACCAAGATCATGACCATCGCCATCAGCCACGTGGAGTACGAGACGGACAAGCGGCACTACGCCCACGTGGACTGTCCCGGCCACGCCGACTATGTGAAGAACATGATCACCGGGGCGGCCCAGATGGACGGGGCGATCCTGGTGGTGAGCGCCGCCGAAGGGCCCATGCCCCAGACCCGGGAACATATCCTGTTGGCCCGGCAGGTGGGCGTGCCCTACATTGTTGTATTTTTGAACAAGGCCGATAAGGTCGATGACAAAGAGCTGTTGGAGTTGGTTGAGCTGGAAGTGCGGGAGCTGTTGAGCAAGTACGGGTTCCCCGGGGACAAGACCCCGATCGTGCACGGCAGCGCCTTGAAAGCCATGGAAGGCGATCAGGGGCCGCTGGGCGTGCCGAGCATCATGAAGTTGCTGGATGCCGTCGATAGCTACATTCCGACCCCACAGCGGCCGATCGACAAGCCCTTTCTGATGCCGATCGAAGACGTGTTCACCATCAGCGGGCGGGGCACTGTCGTGACCGGGCGCTGCGAGCGGGGCATCGTCAAGGTCGGCGATGAAATTGAGATTGTGGGCCTGCGGCCCACGCAGACCACCATTGTGACCGGCGTCGAGATGTTCCGCAAAGTGCTGGATGAGGGGCAGGCGGGCGACAACATCGGGGTGCTCTTGCGCGGGACCAAGAAAGAAGATGTGGAGCGGGGCATGGTGCTCTCGAAGCCCAAGACCATTACGCCGCATACGAAGTTCAAGGCGGAGATCTATGTGTTGACGAAGGAAGAAGGGGGGCGGCATACGCCGTTCTTCAATGGGTATCGGCCGCAGTTCTACTTCCGGACCACGGACGTCACGGGCGTCGTCCAACTCAATCCGGGGGTGGAGATGGTGATGCCGGGCGACAACGTCAGTGTGACGGCGGAGTTGATCAGTCCGATCGCGATGGATCAGGGGTTGCGGTTTGCTGTGCGCGAGGGCGGCAAGACGGTCGGCTCGGGTGTCGTGACGGAAATTCTGGCGTAAGAGGGACAGGGGTCGTTTGACAGCTGAGGAGCTAATGAAGTGAAAGTCGATCAGCGGATCAGAATCAGATTGAGGGGCTTTGACTACCGAGTGCTGGATCAGTCGGTCTC
>JABMDG010000064.1:3399-32539 GCA_015904045.1 Nitrospira sp. | reverse complement strand
CATCGGCTCCATATTCCATCGCCAGCGCCGCATCGGACGCAGTCCCGACGCCGGCATCGACGATCACCGGCACATTGACGGACTCCATCAGGATTTTCAGGTTATACGGATTTCGGATGCCCAGGCCGGACCCGATCGGCGCGGCCAGCGGCATGACCGCCGGACAGCCGATGTCCACCAGTTTCTTCGCCACGATCGGATCATCATTGGTGTAGGGCAGCACAATGAATCCTTCTTTAATGAGAATCTTCGCCGCCTCGATCAGACCCGCCGTATCGGGGAACAAGGTTTTTTCATCGCCGAGCACTTCCAGTTTGATCAGGTCGGAGACACCGGCTGCGCGGGCCAAACGGGAATACCGCACCGCATCCTCCACCGTGTAACAACCGGCCGTGTTGGGCAGGATGGTGTACTTCTTAGGGTCGATGTAGTCCAGCAGGTTGTCCTTTGAGCGGTCGGTAATGTTCACACGGCGCACCGCCACCGTCACGACATCAGCACCGGACGCTTCGATAGCCTTTTGCGTTTCGACGAAATCCTTGTACTTGCCCGTTCCGACCCAGAGCCGGGACTTGAACTCACGTCCAGCGATCATCAACCGATCGTCTGCCATAGTATCCTCTTAGAATGATCCCCCGCCGATGAAGCTCAGGATTTCTACCCGATCCCCGTCCTTGAGAGACCGCTGCCCGAACATGGCGCGATCCAGAATTTCGAGATTCAACTCGACCGCCACTCGCTCGATCTTAATGTCTAACTCCCGCAACAGATCGGCGACCGTCGTGCCGCCACGCCAATCCTTTGCCTCGCCGTTCACCTGAATTCGAATTGGCTCTTGCATAGACCGACATCCTATGAGACGCGAATTCACCTTGTCAATCAAGGCCCCCTTGCCCAAACGGCCGGGAACATCGCACAATGGCCCCACAGGAATGACGATGACGCACACACATAATCAGCAGGTCGCGGAGCTCTTCCGATCAATGGCCGATCTGCTCGCAACTCAACGGGCAAACCCTTACCGCGTTCGCGCCTATCGGCGCGCTGCAGATTCGCTGCTGGCCATGGAGGACGATGTGGCGACCGTCGCGCAGCGCGGAGGCCTGGAAGACATCGAGGGGGTTGGAAAGGACCTTGCCCAAAAGATCTTGGAGTTTCTTGAAACCGGGACGATTCGCGCTTACGAAGAACTGAAGGCCCCGCTCCCGCCGGAGGTGAAGGACTGGTCAAAACTTCCGGGGCTTTCCGATTCGCTTGTCACCTACCTGTACTTCCGGCTGGGCATCCGCACAGTCGCCGACCTGAAGCAGCTGATCGAATCGCACCTGCTGAGAACTCTTCCGGGCTTCTCAGGTTCGGAAACAGCTCTGCTCGAAGCCATCCAGAAGCTCGACGAAACTATCTAACCGTCTAACCGTTACGACGGTTTCATTTCCTTGAAGATCTTCCAGCTCTTCAGCAACTCAACCGCCTTCTGCAACTGGGCATCCTGTTCAAGAGACGGTTCGCCCAGTGCCTCGGCGGACGGAGCCGGCGGAGGCGTCCCATTCTTAGAACCCGCCTCGTCCGGAGGCTTGACACCGGATGGGGGTACGTCTTTCCCAGTGGAGGGCTTGGCAGATTTTGATTCCGCTTCTTTCTCACCCGGTTTGCCCTCACCGGTCTTCGCAGCGGGCGGCGCAGGGAGCTTCACCACGATATCAGGGGTAATACCAGTCGACTGGATGGTCCGCCCCTTCGGGGTGTAATACTTTGCGGTCGTCAGGCGAAGACCCGATCCGTCTCCAAGCGCCAAAATCGTCTGGACTGATCCCTTGCCGAACGACGTGGTCCCGACCACTACCGCCCGCCCCCAATCCTGCAGCGCGCCCGCGACGATCTCGGACGAACTCGCCGAACCTTCGTTGACAAGCACAATGACCGGTAAATCTTCCAGCTGATCCTTGGATTTGGCGAACCATTCGTCCTTCTTGCCATCCCGGCTCTTGGTATAGACCACGAGCTTCCCGCTCGGAAGAAACTGTTCGGAGACATCGACAGCCGCCGTCAGAAGGCCGCCAGGGTTGTTCCGCAAATCCAGAATCGCGCCTTGGGCTTTTTGTTCTCTGAACTGCTTGATTGCCTTGGCCAAATCTCTTCCCGTCGCCTCTTGGAATTGCGTGAGCCGGACATAGCCGAGGTTGTCGATCATCTTGGATTTCACGCTCTCGATCTTGATGGTGTCGCGCACCAAGGTGAAGACCAGCGGTTCCGGCGTGCCGTCCCGTTGAATCGTCAAATTCACCTTGCTGCCTTTCGGCCCGCGCATCTTCTGGACGGCATCCATCAGGGTGAGGTCTTTCGTCGTTTCATCGTTCACTTTCACGATAAAGTCGCCGGCCTTGATGCCGGCCCGGTGCGCCGGCGTCCCTTCGATCGGGGCAATGACGGCCAACCGGTTGTCTTTCACGCCGATCTGTATCCCCACGCCGCCGAATTCCCCCTTCGTCTCGACCTGCATCTCCTTATACATTTCGGGAGTCATATACGCAGAATGCGGATCCAGCGTGGCCAACATTCCGCGAATCGCCCCTTGGATAAGGTCCTTCGCTTTCGTCTCGTCCACGTAATGTCTTTGCACTTGATTGAGCACCTCGGAAAAGGTCTTGAGCTCCTCATAGGTTTCACTGGCGTGGCCCGTCCGCTCCCAACCCTTGCCGATCACGACCCCGCCGAGGAGCGCGATCGCAATCATCGGTCCGACCACCCAAGACTTTCGCCGCGCCTGCTGATCCTTCATCGTCGATATCCCTTCTTTGCGTTTAACCTTCCGGTGGCATATGGCGCGGTTAGATTACCGCTTGGCCAGCCATTGGATCGGGTCCACCGGCTCGGCCCCTTCGCGTAACTCAAAGTATAAAGTATTTTCTCCGGTCACGCCTGTATCTCCGGTTTCTCCGATCGGGTATCCCTCGGCGACCTGCTGGCCGACTTTGGCCAGAATCCTGGCGGCGTGGGCATACAAGGAGAAGAACCCATTGGCGTGGTCCAAGATTATAACGAGTCCGTAGCCTTTCAACCAGTCCGCATAGACCACGGCACCGGGCATGACGGCATGGATGAAGCTGCCCTCTTTCGTCCTGATTTCGATGCCTTTGCGCTGCACATAGGTATTGAAGGTCGGATGTTTCTGCCGGCCAAAGAACGACACAACCTGCCCGTCGGCCGGCCAGGGCAGAGCACCTCTGACCCCGCGTGAGGGAGCCGGCACCGCCTGAGGCTTGCTCGCCAACGCTCGGCGGCGAGTTTCCAACTCCTGCAGCAAACTGTCTACTCGGGCCGCCGAACGTTCGAGTTCCTCGACCGTTCGATTGTATGCGTCTTTTTCTTGCGTGATCTTCGCCAAGTAGACTTTTTTCTCTTTTTGGATGGCACGGATGTCGGTGAGCTTCTTTTCGATACTCTCCTTGAACGCGACCATGCCGGCCCGCGCCTCAGCCCGTTGGCGTTCGGCATGCTCCATGCGGGTCATATCCTCCCGAAACCTGCTCAGCAAGTCATACTCCTTTTGGGACAGCGTAGAAACGTACTGCTGGCGACGCTGAAAGTCCGCATAGGAGCCCGATGCCAACAACGCTTTCACATACCCAAACCGTCCTTCCATATATTGCACGCGAAAACGCGCCAGGATGGCATCGCGCCGCTCTTCAATGCCGGCGCGTATCACCCCGATGTGCTCCGTGATGTCATCGATCTCCCGGTCCTTCTTGCGCAGTTTCTTCGTGATCTCCTGGTGATCATGGCGATGGCGGACCAGCCGTTCGTCCAACGA
This sequence comes from Nitrospira sp., assembly GCA_015904045.1. The sequence goes on along the minus strand of JABMDG010000064.1, from coordinate 28,728 downwards.
TTGGATGCCTTGCAGCACCGATTCTCGTTTCTTCTCGACTTCCTCCGCCCGCTTTCGCTTTTCTTCGATCTTTCCTTTCAATTGCTCGAGCGTTTTACGTTCTCGCTCGATCTTTTCGGCGATGGGATCATTGGCCGCGACGACGGCAGACTCCCACCCGCTCCACACCGGGAGACACCAGACGATAACCGCAAGCCACAGCCTCACCCTCGCCCCTCCCCGAATCTCCGCAGGGATACCATGCTGCCGGCCACCCCCAGCACCATTCCCACAGCCACAAACGCCACACAGATGGACAGCGGGAGAAACGATACCAGGTTTTCGATGCCGCGGAAACGGCCGACCGACCCGATCTGCTGCCGGAACAACTCAAAGCCCAGCTTCAGAATGCCCAGCGACAGCGCGCTGCCGCAGACACCCAATACGGCTCCTTCGATGAAATAGGGGATGCGGATAAACGCGCGCGTCGCCCCGATGAGGCGAAGAATTTCAATCTCTTCCCGTCTGGCGAACAGCGCGAGCCGAATTGTGTTTCCGATAATGGTGACAGCGGCCATGGAGAGGATCACCCCCACACTGATCGCGGCCAGCTCGATATATCGAATGAGTCCGGCCAATGCGTCGATCCACTCCTGATTGTAATCGACTTTCGCCACCCCGGCCATCGTTTTGACCCGTTCGGCCCACCGATTCACCGCGTCCAGCGACCGATAATTCGGCGCCGGCGTGACGACGAACGAGGCAGGCAGCGGGTTTTCTCCCAGCCCTTCGAGCAAATGAGAATCGGACGGAAATTGCGCCCGAAATTCGCCGAGTGCCTGCTCTTTCGAGATATACAGAAGGCCCCCCACCATTCGATCAGCCTTGAGCGTTCCTTCGAGATCGTGGATCACGTCCTGCGAGAGCCGGTCATCCAAATAGACGATTACCTTGATGTCTTCTTGCAGCCAATTCGCCGCATGACGAAGGTTCACATACGAGAGCAGAAAAATGCCGACGCAGGCCAATGTGAACGCCGTGGTCACAATAGCCACTACCGTGGTGGTGCGGTTAGTCCGCAGATTGGCCCACGCTTCACGGAAGAGATACACGAGCCATCTCATACCCCTACGTTGTCCCCTCCCTGCCGCTCAGGCATGAGAACCCCCTGCATCAGCGTGATCACACGCCGGTTGACCAGCGACATCACATGAGGATCATGCGTGGCGACCACCACAGTCGTTCCTCGTGCATTGATCAATTTGAACAATTCGATAATCTCCGCGGTCCGTTCAGGGTCGAGGTTACCGGTTGGCTCATCCGCCAGAAGCACAACCGGCCCGTTCACGATCGCCCGCGCAATACAGGCCCGCTGCTGCTCCCCCGTCGAGAGGCTGGCGGGTGACTGGTCTTTTTTATGCTCGACACCGACCGCCCGCAACGCTTCCGTGACCTTGCGGCGGATATCCGCCGTCGAAGACCGTTGCACGATCAAGGGCAGCGCGACGTTTTCAAACACGGATTTTTTAGGGAGCAGGCGAAAGTCTTGAAAGACCGTCCCGATCTTGCGCCGAAGGTAGGGCACCTCCGACTGTCTCAACTGGCCGACGTTCTTGCCCTGCACAAAGATCTGCCCTTGATCCGGCCGCTCCTCCCCGATCAGCATGCGCAACAGCGTCGACTTCCCCGCTCCGCTCGGCCCCATGAGCAACACGAACTCTCCCTTCCCAATTTCCAGCGTGAGGTCGGACAGGGCGACACGGCGGTCATAACTCTTCGAAACATGGATCAGCTGGATCATCGTTTCCTTCTGCCGACTTTCCCTGCCAACCGTCTAGGACATCCCTCGTTCGTCGGCATCGAACGCATTCTGGAGATGTTCGATGCGGCCTCGCGAAGACGGGTGCCCCTGCACAACCACGACATCGAATCGGCACGATCGATCCGACAGGTGGCGCTGGGTAAGATATTGAGACGCCAGCCGCACGAGTTTGGCCTGTTTTTTTCGATCCACAGCCAACACCGCGCCACCGAAAGCCTCCGTCGCCCGGGCCTTCACTTCGACAAAGACCAGCACTCCGCGGTCTTCGGCCACGAGATCCAGCTCGCCCAGCGAGGTCCGGAGATTGCGCGCCAAGATCCGATAGCCTTTGGCCTGTAAGAACCGCTCCGCCAACAATTCGCTGGCTTGTCCGAACTGATGGCGGGGATCCCTCGAATTAGCCCTGCTCATGGAGATCGGTGTGGTTACCCGGCCGACCCCGCGAGGCTGAGTTCAGCGGTCCGTGCCGAGAGAATCGTGTCCCGCACCGGCGCGAACGTCCGCCGGTGGATGGGGCAGGGCCCGAAACGCGCCAGCATCCGTAGATGCTCCGCCGTACCATACCCCTTATGCGAAAGGAAATTATATTGCGGAAACGTCTCGTGGAACGCCACCATCAGACGATCCCGTGTGACCTTGGCGATGATCGACGCTGCAGCGATTGAGAGAGACAGCGCATCACCTTTAATGATCGGACGCAACGGTACATGGAGTGCCGGGAGCGTAACGGCATCGGTCAGGAGATAATCGGGAGCGGGATCCAAGTTGGCGATAGCCCGGCACATGGCCAGGCGGGACGCTTCTAAAATGTTGAGGGCATCGATCTCGCCGGCGTCGGCCGACCCAATCCCCACGCCGACCGCTTTGTCCAGGATCGCGTGATAGAGCCGTTCCCGTTCAGCTGCGGGGAGTTGTTTCGAATCGTCGACACCGGTCAACCTGGCATGGATGGGCAAGATCACCGCCGCCGCGACGACCGGACCGGCCAACGGCCCGCGCCCCGCTTCGTCGATGCCGGCAACACGGCGATAACCGCGCCGCCGGGCTTCTTGCTCGAACTCATCGGCAGGCCCCATCAGGCTCGCTCCCGATCACGGCTCTGTGTGAGACAAGCGGCCCCTGCACTCGGCGAAACCGGGGCAACCGGGTGTCTAGGCCTTCGCGGGTGCTTCCGGAGCGGGTTGAGCGGCAGCCGACTGGGGGGACGACTTACTCTCCCCGACGAACTCGCGCTCTTCCACTTTGGCGAACCGCCCCTTCTTTCCGCGCAGGTAGTAGAGCTTCGCCCGCCGCACACGTCCTTGCCGGACGACATCAACCTTCGAGACAATCGGCGAATGCACCGGGAAAATACGTTCCACACCGACGCCATAGGATAGCTTCCGGACGGTGAACGTCTCCGTATTCAGGGATCCCTTGCGGGCGATCACCGTTCCTTCATACACCTGGATGCGTTCCTTATCCCCTTCGACGACTTTGACGTGGACTCTGACGACATCCCCGATTTCAAAGCTCGGCGTTGACTTTTTCGTCAAGGACCGCTGAATGCGCTCTAACTGATTCATCGACTTATCCCTCCTCCCCGCTACGTACGGGCGCCATCGAAACGCCTTCGTTCATCAATTCATTCAACAACCGCTGATCTTCGTTCGTGAGCACTCGATCCCTCAGGAGATCGGGCCGTCTCAGATAGGTGCTGCGCAACGCCTGCTTCCGGCGCCACAGGCGGATCGCTTCATGATGCCCGGACAAGAGTACTGCCGGAACACCCAGACCACGCACCTCTGCCGGCCTGGTATAGTGCGGATACTCCAAGAGAGAATCCGCAAACGATTCCTCAACCATGGACTGGGGATCACCCAACACGCCTGGGACCAACCGAGCCGCTGCATCGATCAAGACAAGCGCCGGCAGTTCGCCACCGGTCAACACATAGTCGCCGACGGACACCTCTTCCGGTGCCAGGGCCGTTCTGACCCGTTCATCGATCCCCTCGTAATGGCCGCAGAGAATCACCATGCGACGTGCTTCACCCGCCAGACGCTGCGCATACTCCTGCGTGAAGGGCCGGCCATGGGGGGACGGAAACAGCAACAGGATTGTCTCACCATCGGCCTGCGCTTCTTCCCTCAGCGCATCGACCGCGCGCAAAATCGGTTCCGCCTTCATCACCATCCCGGCACCGCCGCCATACGGCACGTCATCCGCCACTTTGTGGCGATCATCGGTGAAGTCGCGCAGATTGCGCACCGTAACATGAAGTAGCCCCTTTTCCTGGGCGCGCTTGAGCATGCTCTGTCCCAGGACGGGAGCTACCATGTCCGGGAACAATGTCAGCACGTCGAACCGCAACATCTTATTCGTCCATCCCACCCAGTATACGAACAGTCATCAGCCGGCGATCGAGATCGACGCCGGTCACCCATTCCTTGGCCGCAGGAATCAAGGTTTCCTTGGAGCCCTGCCGAACGACGAAGACGTGGTTACCCGGCAGGTCCCAAATTTCTTCCAGCACACCGAGCGGCAGCCCTTGGTCCGAGTGTACTTCCAGGCCCACTAAATCACATTTATAGTACTGTCCGATCGGAAGCGCGGGGGCGGGGCCACGAGCAGCCTGCACCAGCCCACCGGACCAGACCTTAGCCTCTTCCGGCGTCGCCAGACCAGCAAAGCCCATGATAAATTCCGTTCCCGCACGCCGCACATGGGTGACGCTCGTCTCCAGCATCCGACCGTCCTTCGCCACCAATTGTACGTCCGTCAACGCTTCAAATCGGCCGGGTACGTCACTCAAGGGTCGAACCTTGACCTGCCCTTTGACCCCAAAGGGCCGCCCGATCTGCCCGACCGTGACCGTCTCAAGCGAGCCGACCATCATCCACGCATGTTACTTCGCGGCGGCGGCGCCCTTTTGTCCGGCCTTCTCCGCCTCGAACTGTTTCCACAAGCCCGATCGGCGAAGCAAGGTTCGCACCGTCACCGACGGCTGCGCGCCCTGCCGCAGCCAGGTCAGCACACGCTCTTGCTTGAGCTCCGGCACGCCGGCTTCTTTCAACGGATCGAACGTCCCAAGAATTTCAAGGAACCGTCCGTCCCGCGCTTTTCGTGAATCGGCCGCCACCAGCCGATACATGGGGCGCTTGTGTCTTCCTGTCCGAGCAAGTCTCAAATGAACAGCCACTGTCTCCTCCTTCTGAAAAATCAAGGTTGAGGTTCAGGCTGAGGCTCAGGTGAGAAGCCGATTTCAACCTCGACCTCAGCCTTGCCCTAAACCTACTTCATCACATCGACCGCATGAGTTGGGCCAACTGCCGCCGCCCGCCTGCGCCGGTCATGGCTTTCGCCAGTTTCTTCGCCGACAAAAACTGCTTGATCAACCGATTGACATCCTGCACGCTGGTGCCGCTGCCGCGCGCGATCCGTTTTTTCCGGCTGCCGTTGATAATCGTGTGATCCCGCCGTTCGCGGATCGTCATCGAATCGATGATGGCGGCCACCCGGCCCATTTCCTTCTCCGGTTTGTCCCCTTCGATCGCGCTCTTGAGCTTTTGCCCTCCGGGCAACATACCGAGGATCTGATCCAATGAGCCGAGACGGCCCATTTGTCCCAGCTGGGCGCGAAAATCCTCCAGCGTGAACGTGTTGCTCGTCAGCCGTTTCTGCGCCGCGTCGGCCTGTTCCCGAGAGAGCGTTTCTTGCGCTTTTTCGATGAGCGACAGCACGTCGCCCATGCCCAGAATGCGCGACGCCATGCGGTCCGGGTGAAACACCTCCAACGCATCCAGTTTTTCCCCCACACCGAGAAACTTGATCGGTTTGCCGGTGACGGCCCGGATGGACAACACCGCGCCGCCGCGCGCGTCGCCTTCCACCTTCGTCAGGATGACGCCGGTCAAACCGACCTTCTGGTCGAACTGACCCGCCATCGTGACGGCATCCTGACCGGTCATCGCATCGGCAACGAGCAGCACCTCTTGCGGCGCCACTGCCTCTTTCACCGCGACCAGCTCCCCCATCAAGTCATCGTCGATGTGCAACCGCCCGCCGGTGTCCAAGACCACCACATCAAACCCCTGCGCCTGCCCCTGTTCAACACCGGCCCGACAGATGCGCACCACATCCGCATGGGAAGCCTGCGCCTGATCCGCGCGGTAGACCTCGACCCCAAGGTCACGCCCCAGGGAACTGAGCTGCTCACCGGCCGCAGGCCGCCGTGGATCGGCCGCCACCATCAGGACACGTTTCCCTTGATTCTTGAACAAGCGGGCCAGCTTCCCGCAGGTAGTCGTTTTGCCGGCTCCCTGCAATCCGACCATCATCACCACGGTGGGCGGACGGGAGCTGAGCGCAAGCCCCGCGCGCTCGCGCCCCATCATCTCGCTCAATTCTTCCCAGACAATTTTGACGACGTGATGACCGGGCGTCAGGCTCTGCATGACCTCCTGACCGACAGCCTTCTGGCGGACCCGCTCGATGAAATCCTTGACGATCTTGAAATTGACATCGGCTTCAAGCAGCGCGAATCGCACTTCCTTGAGCGCCTCGGCGATGTTTTGCTCCGTGAGCACACCCTGTCCTCGAAGCCTCTTTAAAATATTCTCGAACTTGTCGCTCAATGCATCAAACATAGGACCACAAAGAAAGAGGCCATCGAAGCCTTACGCCAGATCTCCGATCGCCTCGAAAAATCTAGAAAAAGAGCATCGTGCAGTTTATAGAACCACTGCGGCCAAGTCAAGAATGGGGAGGCCTGGGAAGCTGGGAACAGACCCATGACCGAAAGGGCCGGATTTATTGACTTGCCGTGAGCCTTCCGATATGGTTCCCATCAGTTTCTGCATCGATCGGCGCGAGGAAGACAAGAGGAGCACGGTTCTTGTGCGAAAATCGCCCTGGATTCTGTTCATTTTTCTGCTCATCGGAGGGCTGCTCGGCGGGATTCTCGGAGAAATTCTCCATGTCATGGCGCCCCAAGGTACAATCCAGAACATCTTCTCGACCCACTTCTCGCTTGGTATCACCCAACCCCTCACGCTCGACCTGATTTTGGTCAAACTCACGCTGGGCTTCACGATCAAGATCAACATCCTTAGCATCCTGGGCATGTTCGTCGGCATCTACCTCTACAAACACGTGTAACAACCTACGATCTCACCTCCAGGTCCTTCAACTTCAACGCCCGAATCTTGTTCCGCAGTTCCGCGGCCCGTTCGAATTCCAGCTTTTTGGCCGCCGCTTTCATCTCCGCCTCCAGCTGTTCGATGCGCTGCTCCGTCGCCCCCGCCGTTCCATAGGGCTCGACCGACTCGGCCGCCAACTCCAATTGAACATAATCCAGATCGGCCACGGCATAGTCCAGCGCTGGAATCCCTTTCTTGACGCTGGCGGGCGTGATGTCGTGTGCCCGGTTGTACTCTGCCTGAATCCGGCGCCGCCGGTCCGTTTCCTCCATCGCCAACCGCATCGAATCCGTCACGAGATCGCCGTAGAAAATCACTCGTCCGTCAATGTTGCGCGCCGCCCGTCCCGCCGTCTGAATGAGCGAGCGATAGGAGCGAAGATACCCTTCCTTATCCGCATCAAGAATGGCCACTAAGCTCACTTCCGGCAGGTCGAGGCCTTCGCGCAACAGATTGATTCCGACGAGGACATCGAATGTCCCCAGGCGCAGGTCCCGGATGATCTCCGCCCGCTCCAGCGTCTTGATATCGGAATGCAGATACCGCACCTTCACACCGAGATCGTGGTAGTACTCCGTCAGGTCTTCGGCCATGCGTTTCGTCAGCGTCGTGACGAGCACACGCCCTCCCTTGGCGACTTCGGCGCGCACTTGTCCCAACAGGTGATCCACCTGCCCTTTTGCCGGCACCACCTCGATGAGCGGATCCATCAAGCCGGTCGGCCTGATGATCTGTTCCACGATCTCGCCCCGGGCATGTTCCAGCTCGTAAGGACCCGGCGTCGCTGACACGTACACCACGTGATTCAAGCACCGTTCGAACTCCGCAAATTTCAGGGGGCGGTTGTCGACGGCGGACGGCAGGCGAAATCCGTAGTCCACAAGTGTGCGCTTCCGGGAATAGTCCCCCTCATACATCCCTCCGACCTGGGGAATGGTCGCGTGCGATTCGTCGACGATCAACAGAAAATCTTTTGGAAAATAATCCAACAACGTGGGCGGCGGCTCACCCGGCGCGCGCCCGCTCAAGTGGCGCGAATAGTTCTCAATCCCGTGGCAATAGCCCATCGCGCGAATCATTTCAAGGTCGAACTTCGTGCGCTGTTCGAGCCGTTGGGCTTCCACGAGCTGGCCTGCCCGCTTCAAGGCCGCGAGACGCTCATCGAGCTCTTCTTCAATGCCCGTGATGGCCCGTTCGTAGCGGTCCGGCGCGATGAGGTAGTGCGTATTGGGATAGATCGCGACCTTGGGCAACTTGCCCAGCGATTTCCCCGTCAGCGGGTCGATCTCGTGAATGGCCTCCACGGTGTCGCCGAACAGCTCGATCCGTACCGACTTGGCCTCCGACGACGCAGGGAAGATTTCGACCACGTCCCCGCGCGCGCGAAACGTCCCGCGATGAAAATCGACGTCATTGCGTTCATACTGGATTTCCACGAGTTTGGCCAAGATCTTCTCCCGCCTGACCTCGGCCCCTTCTTCCAGATAGACGAGCATGTCGTGATAGACCTCCGGCGAGCCGAGCCCGTAAATGCAGGAGACCGACGAGACGATCAGCACATCGTTGCGCTGAAGCAACGACGTCGTCGCGGCATGCCGCATCTGGTCAATGGCGTCGTTGATCGACGCATCCTTCGCGATGTAGGTATCGCTTTGCGGAATGTACGCTTCCGGCTGATAGTAGTCGTAATAACTGACGAAATACTCGACCGCATTCCGCGGGAAAAACTGCTTGAACTCCTGATAGAGCTGCCCGGCCAAGGTCTTGTTGTGGACGAGCACCAGCGTGGGTTTTTGCACCCGCTCGACAAGATTGGCCATGGTAAATGTCTTGCCGGATCCGGTGACGCCGAGCAGGGCTTGATGTCTTTTTCCCGCCTCCACGCCGGCCACCAGCTTGGCGATTGCCTCTGGCTGATGCCCGCAGGGTTTGAAGGGTGCTTCCAACTTAAACGGCGGCATAGGGCGCTCCGGCGATCATCTTACCAAACACTCAATCGCGTATCTCGTGAAGCGTATCGCGTATCTCGCAGACAAAGATACACGACATTGAGGCACGCCTTCCGGCTTGCGCTTCACGCTTCACGAGATACGAGCGGGAAAGACCTGATTTCTGATCGGCCATGACGGAAGAGGTGTTTACACGCATGCGGGTGAAGAGCTCCCAGAAAAAAAGGGGGCTGCCGGAACGCCCGGCAACCCCCTTCATTCGAGCGGAGTGTGGTCGGATCAGTTCCGACCGCCTCCAAATCCTCCACGGCCTCCGCCACCGGAACGGGGTTCCTGAGGGCGTGCTTCGTTGACCGTCAATGTGCGACCGCCGAACTGTGTCCCGTTCAGCGCGGATATGGCCGCCTGGGCCTCAGAATCGGACGACATTTCTACGAATCCGAAGCCCCGGGATTGCCCGGTGAACTTATCCGTGATGATCCGCGCCGACGCCACGGCTCCGTGCGCGGCGAACAAATCGCTCAGTTGCTGCTCGGTTGTTGAATATGGCAATCCGCCGACATATATCTTCGCACCCATCAGACTCCTCCTTTGACACAGTGGTGTTGTTTTGGACGCGCGAAAGAAACGAGGAAGGAACGGGCCGAAGACATCATGGGCACAGTGGCGACCGAGCTCTGGCTTCCGAGATGGTTCCCGAGCTGGACCAAAACAACATCCGTTCAGGCCTTGTCACTCTCCGCGCTTGCTTGCCAGGCCTCTCGCAACCAAGCGGCTGCATGCTACCCCAGACAGGCGAAAAAAGGCAAGTTTCAAAACCCCCTCGTGTCTGAACCCAAAGGACCCCTAAGACCCGGTGGACCTACTGTGACTGCCCGGGCTTCTTGATTTGAAGAATGTCCTGCTGGAACCGATCCCGCTCGGCGAGAATCTGCTTCCGCCGCCTCCAGCGATCCCATGTCCACCACCGCAATTTATCAGGGAAAGTCACCATCCGTGTCGGCGCGCTGCCGCCGGGCGCTTGCTGAAACGGGTATCCTTCGTGGCTGTCACGTTGCTCAAAGAATCGCTTGTAGAGATAGTCGTAGAGTCCGTTGCCTGACGCACCGGCTGCCATGGCTTGCCCTTTCCGTACTGCGTGCCCGCACGCTGTGCATAGTACCCTGTCCGGCTGAGATCGTGCAATGGATTGCGCTGCCTATGCTATAGTCTCGCGGGCCTCCACGGAGCCAGCGGAAACATATGAAATGGTCGCTTCCGCGTCATAACCGGGTGTCGTCGTCAATCGCTGGAGATTCCGCCCGTCGAGGTCCACGGCATAGATATCGTAATCATCGAGCGCCCATCGGTAGGCGCCGTCTCGTTTGGGCTTAGGGGGACAATTGGGCCCAGCCGCATGCGTCGAGGAGTAGAGGATACGGCGATCGCCGGGATAGAAGTAGCCACAGGTCGTGGCGCCCTCGCCGGTGCTGACCAGTTGCACCTGTTTGCCCCCCACGTCCATGACATACATTTGATAACAGCCCAGTCCAGCCTCAGCCGGCTTGCGCGTAGAGGTGGAAGAGTCTTTTGCCCACTTATTGGTCGATTGGAAAATCAGCTTTGTACCGTCGAAGGAAAAATAGGCCTCGGCATTTTGGCGGCCGACGGTCAACTGGCGAATGTTAGCCAGATGGCGCTCGGCGGAACCGGAGACGGCCTTCGACGGCTCCTTCGGCATATCGGCAGCCCATCCTCCTGTCTGCAGGCATCCCACGGTGCAGAGGCTCCATGCCAGATTCTTCACAGACTTACCGAGTCGCATCGATCCGCACCTCCATCATCTCCGGCTGATTCTGCCATACGCCGCGCATGATCGCAGCTCCATCCTTGAAGATCACATAACTCTGCCACCCGTAATAAAACAAGTATCGTGAGGCGTTGGCAACCGCTTTGGGGCTAACGCCATACAAGACTGTGACAACACTGCCCGGCACATGTGTCCGATGACAGGAAAACAACACCGCCATCTCCGATCCTTCATAGGTCCGGCCGTCGATGTCAAAGCCTGTGTTCCTCAACGAAACCAGATTGCCGCATGATTCTCTCACCAGCTGTTGGACGACTCGTTCCTGGTCCACACCCGCCAATACCAGCACCGACCCGGCCGACGGAAGCGTCTCTCCTGCGCCACGCAGCACTTTGGTCTTGCGAGATTCCGGCAACGGTGCCTCTTGGCCGGCCACGCGAGCGATCACCTGCTGCAATGGTGACGCCTCATCAGAGAATGCCCGCACCACCGCCCTGTCCCGATCTGTCACGTAGCCGTTCAACATGGGCGGCAATTGGGAGCGTGTCAGCCGGCGGAATGCCATCAAGTCCGGATCGAGCCGCACCAGGATCGGCTGATCTGACACGGTCACCTCCGCTCCGGTTTCCGGCAAGGAGTCGAGCGACACCCATCTGGTTTCTATCGTCTCTTTGGTGACAATGGCGACAGGAAGCGCCATCCGAAACGGCCTCCCGGTCTGTTGGACACGCACTGTCAGTTGCCAGGTACTCCTGCCGTCTTTGTCGGTGACGCGATGGGCATGGGCCTCACCAAACGACAAGGCCGGCGCGCCGGGCCGTTCAACCCATTGCTCGAAAAACCACCGCAGATCCCGTCGGCTCTCTTGCGTAAAAACGGCCTCGATGCTTCCCCAATCAGCGGGACGACCGCGATACCGGCCCACAAACGTCTTCAATGCCCGCCAGAATGCCTCGTCGCCAATCTCGCGCCGCAGCAGGTGAAACAGAAAGGCGGATTTCTGATAGCCGATGGCATTGTCCCTCTCATCGCTCTTTCTGACAAACTGCGCCACCGGGTAATCTTGGTCCGGGGCCACATAGACACTATACCCCTGGAGCATCATCCGCCGTTGCTCAATCGCCTGTTTGTCGTCATGATTCAATTCGTGCCAATAGTAGTTCGCCAGATAGGTCGTGAGCCCTTCGACCCAATTCCCTGAGCCATCTCGATTGAAAACCGAATTGCCGATCCACGAATGCACAATCTCATGCCCCAGCGCATAGGGTTGCACGTAATGCCGTTTGATACTGCCGCTGCCGAGGAGGGTGAACGACGGCATACCGAGCCCACTGGCGAAGAAGTTTTCCACGACCGCGAATTTCTCGAAGGGAAACGCGCCCAAGATTGGAATGTACGCGTCGAGATATGCGGCCGTGGCGTCCAGATACTCATCCGCCAGATGAGCATTGTCGGGAAAGAGATACGTCGCCAGCTCGACAGGCTGCCCATCACGGCTTGTCCATTCGCGCGACTTGACCACAAACCTGTTGGCGACCAGTGTCAGCGCCTCGGAGCGGTCCATGACGACCCACGTCGAGATCACTCCTGTGGCCTCCGTTCGGCTTTCCTTTTTTCGCCCTTGCGTGACTGCAGTCCACCCATGAGGGACCTGGACCGTGAGCCGGTAGGTGCTATATGACCCCTCGATGTCCGGATACCATTGGCTTTCGCCCCCCAAGTACACCCCTTCCGGCCCGATATGACCGGCGGTCTCGCTGGGCGTCACGAATCGCAAGTGGCGGGGCTCTTTCGGCGGGTCGTCAATGGGGCCTCGGTATTTCCAGACCAGTGTCACACGCCTGTCATGCGCCTTGGGGAGTGTGACGAGGATTCTTTGGCGGGACTGTTGCGCGAACAGTTCTGTTGTAAAGGTCATCGTCGAATCCGAAGGGCGAGGCGTGCTCTGCCCCGGCGGAGCCAGGACTGTCACAGATTCGACGTGCAACGACGGTGCAAGTGTAAAGGCAAGCCCCGCCGTCTCGATCGGGGCCTCGACGACGATCTCATCTCTCGCCAGCAACTCGTGGACGCCGGGGAGCAGTTCGACGACAAGATCGTGGCTGAGAATCAGGGGACGTTCCTCAGCAGGCGACGCAGCCACGCCGCGGGCCATACCGGGGCCGATGAGGAACAGGGCGACAATTGCAGGGACACAGTATTTCCCGAAGGACATCGGGAAACTTTTAGCACTCGCGGCAGACGAGTACAAGCTGGATTGCCGTTAAGAGACGCTCGAGGTCGATCGGCTTGAGCAACACTTCTTGAGGGCCTAACGACCAGGCTTCTTCCAGCAACTCTTCATTGTGGCTCCCAGTCATGATGATGATGCCACCGGAGAATTCTTTCTCGCGCAAGGCACGCAACACGTCCACCCCCGACATGCCCGGCATCACTAGATCGAGCAGGATTGCGTCGGGCGACACGTCTTCGGCCATGCGCAGGGCGTCTTGCCCGTCATTCACGCCGAGCGCGCGGTAGCCGCGTAAACTCAAAAATTGGACGAGCAGATCACACACCAGCGGATCATCGTCGATCACGAGCACCGATTCATCGGTCGGCTTCATCGCATGGCCGTTGCCTGACGCAACCGATGCCGCACTCGGTCGCGCTGGAAGCTGTGAGACCCGGTGCACGGCCTCGACCAGGACATCCAACGACAACCCCTTGCGGATAAAATCGGTGACACGCAAACCCCGCGCTTGGTTCTCTTGGACCTCCGTAGCCCCGCCGCCAAGAACGATCACCGGCGCATGGGGATCAATGGCACGGATCTCCTTCAACACCGTCAAGCCGTCCATTTCGGGCATGCGCAAGTCCAACAGGGTGACTCGCGGCGTATATTTGCGAAAAAGATTCAGCCCATCAATCCCACTCGTGGCCGTAAGAACACGATACCCGTGGCGGGTGAATACGTTCTGGAGCAAATCGCAGTTCATTTGATCGTCGTCGACAATCAAGATCGTAAACATCGCCATACGTTTCCTTCGCTTAACCGATAACCGAGGCCGAAAGACCAGCCGATCCAGCCCTGACGGCAAAAGAATAGCATGGACCCGGGAAAGCCAAAAGCAAAATGCGGGGTTAGGATCCGGCCGGGGATTGTCCAAACAATGCCGCGACGAAAGCTTCGGGGTTGAAATCTTGCAAGTCGTCGATACCCTCGCCAACCCCGACAAGCCGGACAGGGATCTTGAACTCCTCGGCAATGGCCACGACAATGCCTCCTCGCGCCGTCCCATCCAGTTTCGTCAAAACAAGACCAGTGACGCCCACCGCATCATGGAAGAGGCGGGCTTGCGCCAATGCGTTCTGCCCGACCGTGGCGTCCAAAACCAGCAGGACTTCATGCGGTGCCCCGGGAAGTTCGCGGTCAATCACACGTTTGACCTTTCGCAGTTCATCCATCAGATTGGCCTTCGTATGCAGACGGCCGGCGGTATCGATCAGCACGATGTCCGCCGATCGCGCTTTGGCCGCCGCCATGCCGTCGAATGCCACCGCCGCCGGATCGGCCCCATGACGCTGGCGAACAACCTGAACCCCGACCCGATCCGCCCAGACTTGCAATTGATCGATCGCCGCCGCGCGAAATGTATCACCGGCCACAAGCAGGGGTTGTCGTCCACGCTGCGTCAGGCGTTGGGCCAGCTTGGCGATAGTCGTGGTTTTTCCGACTCCGTTCACTCCAACCACCAAGGTGACGAACGGCTTGGGGCCCTGTTCGACCAGCTGTTCGAATGAAGGACCGGAAACCTGTGTGAGAATGTCGTACAGGCTGCGGCTCAGGACGTTTTGAAGTGCCTGTGCGGTTGCCGCATGCTCGCCACGGGCTTGCTCCTTGACCTGCCGCATGAGCCGATCGACGACGCGACCGCCCAGATCGGCGCCCAGCAGCGCCGCTTCGAGCTCTTCCAGCAGCGCCGGTTCCGGCGTGCGTCCCAAGAACCGATCGAGCGACTGCCGCACCGCAGACCGGGTCTTGCTGAGCCCCTCATTCAGTCGCTGGAACCATCCCACGGTTAGCGCCTCCGAGGACGCCGGCGGGCGCGGCGGATGACGAGACGCGGCAAAGGGTTCAGCATCTTGACGATCGCCGTTTCGCGACGGCGCATACGCACCGCCTCTCGCGCACTTCGTTCGTGGTCATACCCACAGAGGTGCAACACCCCGTGCACCAGCAACGCGGCCAGTTCGTCACTCACCGATCGTCCGGACTCTTTGGCTTGGCGAAGCGCCGTTGGAACTGAGATGACAACGTCACCCAGCAGCGTCGGGCAGGGATTATGCGACTCCCGCATGGGAAACGCCAGGACGTCCGTGGTTCGATCCTTCTTGCGGTATATACGGTTCAATCGGCGCATACGGCGGTCGCCCACCAGTTCCAGACTCAGCTCCGATTGCGACTCCCCGACGGACGCCAATATGGACTCCGCCGCGCGCGACACCGATGCTTGCCGCTTCGCAAATCGCCGAAGCCGTACGCGGAGATAGACAGCCATTAGCTCACATTATTCATGACGGTTCGTGACGAAACCGCCCAGACGCCAGGCGAGACGGGCGCGCGGAGCCCCGAGAGGCCGAGGCATACTTGAAACAGTATGTTGAGGTCACGAGGGGCGAGCCTGCCCGCCTGGCCGCGCGAAGATCGCGGCCAGGCTTGTCGTAGCGGCGTATCGGCGGTTGCAGTAGAATCGCTCATGAATAATGTGAGCTAGTGAGATTGGCTCGAGGAGTCTCGATGCGGTGGATTGAGTGGAGACGACTTGCGGGTCATGGAGGAAACCCCGTGTCGTCCAGCTGGCCTGGGGGCGCTGCCGGCGTCCGGTTGATGGCGATCGTAGGCTTTGATGATCTCCTGGACTAACCGATGGCGCACCACGTCCGTTTCGTTAAAATAGACAAAGGCGATGCCCTCGATATCGCACAAGATGTCCTTGACGTCGATGAGCCCGGAAACGCGATCACTCGGCAAATCCACCTGTGTGATATCACCGGTCACGACGACTTTCGAGTGAAAGCCCAGCCGAGTCAAAAACATCTTCATTTGCTCCGCGGTGGCGTTTTGCGCCTCGTCCAGAATCACGAATGAATCGTTCAGCGTACGTCCACGCATGAACGCCAGCGGCGCGATTTCGATGTCGCCCCGCTCAATCAGGCGGTTTGCCCGTTCCATGTCCATCATGTCGAACAACGCGTCGTAGAGCGGCCGCAGGTAGGGGTTCACCTTCTCGTAAATGTCGCCCGGCAAAAAGCCGAGTTTCTCTCCGGCCTCGACCGCCGGACGGGCCAAGATGATCCGGCTCACCTCTTTTTTCATCAACGCGCTCACCGCCATGGCCATGGCGAGATAGGTCTTGCCCGTTCCGGCCGGCCCGATGGCTATGACGACATCGTGCCGTTCGATCGCGTCGATATACGCTTTCTGTGTGGAAGTTTTAGGACCGATGAACCGTTTGTTTGTGACGATCGCCGCCTGGCTGCCGAGCACGTCCTTCACAGAGGCATCGGGACTATGCCGTAACGCGTTCAGCGCCTGCGTTACATCTTCGGCCTGCAGCGTGACACCTTCATACGTCAGCGAGGCGAGTTCGAGAAGAATGCGTTCCGCTTGGCGAACGGCTTCGGGGAGACCGTCCAGAGTGAGTTCTTCTCCGCGCGCCGACAGCCGCACACCCAGCTCTGCTTCAATCAACTTCAAGTGCCGGTCATGATGACCGAAGAGCACGGCGGTATTGGTGCCTTCTCGAAGTTTGAGCTTGCGCACACCCAGTCCTCACATCCTCCGGCATGCGTACTGTATCAAATTAAGGATTGCACGAACAAGAGAACAACTCCCACACGCATGTGGCAATGGTGCCTCTTCTGCGAACTGCTGGAGAGTAGCTCTTGATGGCAGCTCTTACGGAGTTTGCGACGGTGGAGGGATAGACAAATCAAACTCCTGCCACACCCTCGCTCCATTCCCATCGGCCGCGATGATCTTGACGTGATGTATCCCGCTAGTGCCGGCATCCGGCTTCCAGACCAGCCGCCCAGCGACACGATCAATGGTCATCCCACTCGGTGCCTGCTCCAATTCGAACGACACCGTGTCCCCGTCGGGATCTTGTGCCCGGACGTCATATTCGTACCGCTCCGCACTCGACATCATCATCGGCGTCGAGAGGATCTTCGGAGAATTGTTGCCGACGACGAGCGGCCTCGCACGCAGAGGTGTCCCCGCACCATGATGGTCATACGGCGTGGCTTCGACTGTCACCCTATCGTTCTGGGCGACCTCCGGCAGGGCCACCGTACTTTCCGATCCTTCCAATACAACCTTGTCGTTCCGCAACCAGCGAAACTCGAAGTGGATAGCATCCTGATCGGCATCGAACGCGTCCACCATCGCCGAGAGACGACTCCCTGCCGAGGTGAAGTCCTGTTCGATCACGATGCTCTTGATGACGGGCGGATCGTTCGGGACTGTTACGGGTAATGATTGGAATGACGCACCGCCTCCTGTGGCACCGGGAACCGTCACGACCACGTGGATCATATCGCCCCGACGAAGGGCCGATGAATCGAAGGATGGCCCGGTCGCGCCTTGTACGGCGATCTTGTTCAGGAACCATTGATACCGATAGGAGGACGTCTCTCCGTGGGCCCCGTCCTTCTCGATTGAAACGGTCAACGGTGTGGTGCGGATTATTGGGTTTGGAGCAATCGTGACCTGTCTGATTCCAGGGAAGGATAGCTGGCCGGTAGCCTGCTGGCTGACAGGTGTAGGAGCTCTGTCATCATGTCGTGAACAACCGGAGAAGGCGATCAACACGACCAAGAACAGAAAGATCATGGAAGGGATATCCAACAAGGCAGAGGGGGAACGTTCCCCCCCTGCCTTGCACAAAACGCGCGGTCTGGTTACATGTTGATCCATGAGGCGAAATGCGCTCTCGGATCGATCGCCAAGTTCACATCCCGTCCATCCAACGCACCGCTGCTGGTATTGATGAACAGCTTGTACGGACTGGTCCCGTCGGCGCCAGAACCGACGTGTGGAACAGCCCCGAACGCTAACCCTGAACCGAGGGATGTGGATTTATTCACATTCACGATCCCTCCGGCTCCACTCGTCGTCCCGACGACTGGCGCCGTATGGGGACCGCCCGTTTTGTAAAAGAGCGCATACAAGTTACTGCTTCCCGTTGACGCGCAGACATCGTCCGTCGGCGTGAACGTGGGGAAGAACACGATGCCGCCGAACACCGTGGCGGCGCTCAGCACCCGTTCACCCACTCCAGGGCCCGACGCGGGCACAAGCCTGGTGACCCACCCGCTTGAGGAACCGACAAGGCTCATCAGCTGTGCCTGGGTGCTCACACCGGTCACACCGGTCACTTGGTTCGTCCCGGCTGTTTGTCCGCAATTGCCATATCCCACGACACAGATCTGCGCCGTCGTCACGTCGACCAGATTGCTATCGTGGCAATCCGCCACGTCGTACTGCACGCAATCTCCGTTGATGACCGAATCTTTCATCCCGACAAAATATTGCGTCGTTTTATCGGTTTTGTCCGAGGCCCCGAAGTACCGCCCACTGCCGACAAAGACCCAGGCCTTTGCTGCATCGTCGACGGTAACAGTTGGTGCGGCAATAACGGGGCCCATCTCGACCGGCGTAGAGAATCCAATTTCGTCAAGCATTTCCGTCGGTACCTGGATTCCTCCCCAATCGATTCCCCAGGAAGCAGCCGCCGTCTCTCCTCCAAACGGAAGCGCAGCTCCCATGGTCAATCGATAGACCTTGCCTCTCCAGGGAAGACTTCCATCATTGATGGTCCGACCGAAATACACCACATCGGTCCGGTAATCGAGATTCCGATCAAACTCGGTCATGTCGCCGATAAATGAGGCCCACGACCCGGTCTGAAAGTTGGTGACCAGGCTATTGGCGCTCCCTGGCCCTGTCTGCATATCCACCGCGAACACCTTGGCGGCTTGCGTCGCACGGCCATCGTATCCGGTAGGCCCGGACCCGGCGAGCAGATACCACTTAGCATTGGCATTGTTCGTGTGGTAGTCCGTAAATGGATTGACCCGAACCACCGTGGGCACACTTGTCGTGAGCCCGAGGGTACTATCCGAAAACGACCACAGCAGTTTAGGTGGGGCTTCCGGATTGGTAATATCCAAGACAAAGTACGCACTGTAGAAGTATCGGTCGGTCCCGCTGATGGTCACACCCATCGGCGGCCCGCCGCCTCCGGGCGTACAGGCTCCGCAACTGCCGCCCAAGCGGAACCCACCGATCAGCACTGTGCCCCATCCGTTCGGATGGTCCGTATCATTGGCAAAGATCCTGACATCCTTGATTACGGGCGGCATATCGACGTAGTACACATGCTGATAGTCCGACCGCGTCAACCACTGCAAATGCGGGAGCAGCTGGTACGGGATGAATCCCCACAGTTCCTCGCCCAGTAATGGACCACTACTGTTGTTTGTCGGAGTGCGGGTGAACCACCCGTGCTCGGTCGCTGTCGTGGTGCTCGGATCGTCTCCCGGATGGTAAAAGCCCGCATTGAAGGCGTGGAGCATGCCGTCATTGGCGCCCACATAGACCACCTGCCGGCGCGTTCGATATTTGACGAAGAACGCCGAATAGCTGGGATCTCCCTCAATAATGTCATAGCGATCCCTTGGGGCGGCCACGATCGTCGGAGGAGCATCAACGACATCGCCGAGCTTCCAGACCTTGAGTGTCCCGCTTGTCACCGGAACCTGTAGGCGCCGATCCCGCAACGCCCCCTGATCCGTGCACGTGGCGACTTCGCACCCACGGACGAAGTTAATGATGGCGTCGGCCGTGTAGGGAGCCGCTCCGGCCCGAAGATACGGACCTAGCGTCGCGGAGTTGGCCGTGCTGAACGCTATCTCCTCTCCGGCGTCGACCACGCCGTCATTATCTGTGTCGACCCAGGTCAGAATCGTCCTCGCACTCGCGTCCTTTAGCGCCAGTTGTTTCCCCGCCTCCCAGATCGGCTTGATATCGCTGAGCAGTTGGTTGCATATCGTGCAGTCCGCCTGAGTGATCACTCCATCCGAGTTCGTGTCGTCCGCAATCCCGTTCCCATCGGCGTCTGTGTACTTGTCGACATACACGATACTGGTTGAGGGATCAAGGCGCGTTTTTACGATGAGATCGAGCTTGTAATCCTGTTTCCCGTCACTGATCGTATCCTCCCGCAAGTTCCCGAACCCATCGACCCAGAGACTCTGGGTGTACCCGGTCCATGTCACGTCTTTGTTCGTCAGGCTCTCTAAAGTGCTTGGATAAAAATAGGCCTGATAGAGAGCGCCCTCACCGGTGCTGGAGGTGGCCAAGACTGAAACTGCCGCGCCGGAAGTGCTCTTCCTGATAATACTGGAGAGCGTCGCCAGCATCTTATCCTGAATGTCATCGACATCAGACGACTCGAAATAGGCATCGGGGATGCCATCCGCGCCAGACGCTCCGGTATAGTTGTTCTCCTTGTCATACTCACCGGGGTCTGGAACTCCGTCATTATCGGCATCCTCAAACGCACCTAATCTGGCCGTTTGCGCCAGGATACCGCGCCCGTTGATATTCCCGAAGGCAAAGAACGTATACACCGTCACGTTCTGCATGCCGGGCAAGCAGTGGCCGGTGACACCGATCACGGCGATCGTCCCATCACCGGTCCCGCTGCAGGGACGCATGTCGTTGGTGTGCGCCCAATAGGCGACGGAGTCCAAATAGCCGCTGCCATTGGTCGGGTAAACGGTCTTATGCTCTCCTAACAAGTCACTGATTGGCGTCAATATATGGGTATTGCAAGTCCCGTCAATCGGACGGGGAGGTGCCGCAGGATCACTGCCGACACAGTCGACCCCGTTGTGGGGGTTGTCCCGCAAACCAACCGGAATGTTCTGATCCTCTGTCGGTTCTCCGTCCGTAAAGATGAGGACGAAGGTCTTACAGCAATTGACGACTTGGGAGGTGCTCGCCCAGGCCGGCGTGTGATTGGCCGCGAAGAAGTACGGATCGCGTCCGCAGGCGTTGGCAATGTAGCCGGCCGGACAGGTTTCTGTCCCAATCAGTGCGGAGACTTCACTGGCCCCGACCGACCCGACACCGGTCCCTTGAAACGCGACGCCGTTCGAGCTCCCTCCGGAAAACGCGATAGGGAATACATAGCTGGTCGGATAATAGGCCGAGTTGATCTGGGCCACATATCGAACCGCATCGTACAGACTTTCCGCGAGCGGGGTGTAGGTGTCCGGGAAGGATTCATCGACTGAATCCACCATGGCCGCCGTGTTCGTGTTGAACGTTTCGACCGTGGTGCCACTGTAATTGATCGATTGCCGCGAGCCGATGCCGGTCAATATCCGGATACCATCGTTGGTCGCCGAGCCGTTGAAGACGGCGAGACCGAAGCGGGCCTTGCCCCCGATCTGTTGAATCACCCCGGTCGGTTCGCTGTACATGGCGAAGGAGATTTCATTGAGTTCGGTTTCGACGAAGGCATCTCCATCCGAAAACCCAGGGTTGCCGCAGGTGGTCCCGTTCTCATCGTCAATGCACATATCCCCGTCGCCTTCGTAGTGGATGAAGAGATTGGCTGGATTCGTCGCGTGCGTCGCGGTCGGGATTCGCCCGACATAGGTCGTATTGCCGGTACCACCGGCAAAGGGAATCGCCGGCGTTGTCTCAACGCTGGTACCAAGGTTCTGCGCCTTCACGGTCGGCAACGAGGGGGTGCCGGAGGGCTTGCAGGTCCCATCGGCATTGCGGACCGGCGACGCGGTCGGGTGCCAGCAGTTGCCGCCCGTCATGGCCTTCTTGACCGCATCGAAGCGTCGAAAGGTAGCCCAGTTGATGAAATTGCCGTCATATTCCGTCCCCGGGCAGGCAGTATTGAGCGCGGCTTTCACCGTACCGTTCTCAAACCGGTTGTCGCCAACGTCCCAGACATAGCAACGCAGGGGATCGGCAAAGCCGTTGTACCGAGTAGTAGCCACGAAGGTCGTGACCGTGGATGTCGTCCCGTCCGACAACAGTCCGCAGCTCGCGGATTCGCAGGCCCGGTTGTTCATACTTCCCGAATTGTCCATCACGATCAGGATGTTCGGTGTCGCAATGTTTGAGACGAACGGAGGCGAGGCAGTATAGTCAGCATTGACGCGCACGGGCACGACCGCTTGGACAACGTTCGGCACGAACCAGGCTCCGCATACGACGAATGTCATGGTCGCAAACGTCTTGATGGTCCACCGTTTTGTCATGTCGTCCTCCTACTGCTCAGCCGCACACCTTGTGTCAAAGTTGCAGGCGCAAGGTTTATGAAAACCGGTCTCGCAATTCATATTGAGCTCGCTGCCTCTATTGAGGCCTCATCACGACCAACATGTCGATATCTCCGGTCTTGCTAAGGTGAAACTGCGCATCGGATCGCAGGAATACCTCCTCCAGAGCGATCTCTTGCCCCTTGTGGTCCATGATCTTCGCGTCAAACTGGACTCGGTATTCCGTCCCGCTGATCCTAATCGACGATGTAAAGACGGCATCAACCTTTCCCGTCTTGAAGCTTGCCAGGAGGGCGGCGGGCAACATCTCGGCTCCTACGGATGGCGCAACGATCGGCCAGGACACCCCTAGAACGAACGCTGCGATCACATACCCCTTATGCAGTCTCGCCGTGATCATCACTTCACCTCCTAGGACGCACCGATCTGTTTCATGCAGGTTTCACCGACGGTACAGCTATAGACGGACGTGACCGTGCTCGAGGTCCCTGCCGCGGCGTTGCTGGCGACACACGTGATGCGGTAGACAATCTCTTTGAGCTGCCCCGAACCTTCCTTGCGTCGCTTGAACAAGCGATCGATATCCCCGTTCACGGTCAGTCCAGGAATGCTCGTGATTTGCAGGTTGGGAGCCGTTAAGGGGCTATCAGCATAATTTTCCCCGATCGTGTTCGGAGGGGCGGGCGAAGGAAGCGGCTGACCGGAAATTTCACTAAAGAGGGTGGCGCTGTTGGCCGCCGGAATCGGTCCCGCGGGAGTCGCGTTGCTGAGAAACTCCGGCTTTAACTCTCCATAGTACAGCGCTTGCTGAATAATGTTCACCGCCGTCCCCTCGCAAGACTCTGCGGCCGTTGACATCGCTTCCTTTGTGGCGACGAATCCGGACATTCGTGTCTCCAGCCCGGTGACCGTAATCGCGGAGATCGCCAGCACGACCATCAACAGCATGATGATCATGACGGTCAGCAACGCCATCCCGTGCTCGCTTGCCGCGTCGTGACTCGCTACCCGCACACTGCTATTTTCTGCTGACCCCATCATCCATGCCCTCACATATTCCTTGGCTGAAGAATTCGCACCACGACCCTGCGTCTCAGCTTCGAGTAGTCCGACGCGATATACCCGGGATCGGCTGAGGGGTTGTGGTCGCTGACAATCACCGGTCCACTATTGACTCCCGGCGTATTGATTTCACTGAATCCTTGGTCCTGCATCATCTGCCTGCCCACCACACTGATCTGGATTTGCTTGATGGTCTCAGGCGACATCGGCGGCAGATTCCAGGCGCTGTTCGTGACAAAGTCATTGATCGATGGCCCGCTCGTCGGATTGACGCCATCTATTTCATCGACCAGACCATCCGGCGACAGCGGATTCGGCGCGGCCGTACTGCAGCCGTCGCATCCGTACGAGAATTGGATGTCCTCGATTCCGTCGACTAACACCACTCCGTTCCTGGTCAAGCAAGCCGTGTTTCCTGCTCCGCACGTCGCCGTCGAGGTGGCAACCGCATAGGTCACGCATTGCAGTAAGAACACCCGCGACCCCGCGGGAAATTTCCCCTCAATGTTGCTGGAGAGCGTCAGTGAGGTTGCGTTGACCGCGGCAACAGCCCTGACCCCGCCTCCCCCGATTGAGACCACGGACCCGACGACTAACCCTTGACTGACCATGTCGGTGATAGCCGCCGCGGCCATAGGCAGCGAATTAAAGGGAACCGGGTCAATCCCTGTTCCCCCTACATTGGCCGAAAGCACCCAGGGTGTAACCACGTCGGCGAGTACCGGCACGACCATCGAAATACTATCGGGGCCATTATCGGCACCTGCAGGATTCTTATCCAACGGGCGAATTCCCGCCGGGCGGGAAATCGTCCCATTAGGAATGCTGCACGCTCCGACTGTCGGTGCACCAGGAGCACTTCCCACATAGTTATAGCTGGCCAGCCGCACATCCTGAGCCAGCAGTTCCATCGCCAACCTGACATTCTGTTGGGTCTCGACCACTTGGTCGTTCACCGTGGTGGCTTTTTGGTTCATGATCAGCATGGAAAACGCCGCGCCAATGATGACCAGCCCTACGGAGACGGCGATCATCAACTCAATCAGCGTCATACCGGAGTCATGCTTAATGTGGCCCCTAGGCGCCCTATCAGGTTTCATGCGATCCAATCTCCCCCTACGATCACTCTGGAGCGACAACGGTCCGAAAGATCGCGCTCTTGGACAGAACTGACGTGCCCCCCGCCGTTGACGCGTTCCATGTCACCGTGACCGTCACATCGAAACGATTTAAGGACGGCACCCCCGTGGTCGGATCTGGGTCGATTCGGACGGATGTCACAGTGCCCCGCACACCGTTGATGCCGGACGCCGTCAGGGCAGTGCGCCACTGCTGACAATCGGCGAGAGCCTGTCGTTGCGCCGTGGTCGTTTGTGGGCAAGGCGTTGAGGCTGCTGTGTTAATGCCATGGTAGTCTAAAACCCTTTGCCGATTACTCTGTATCCGCTCAACCATTTCGACTCCGAAATTCGTCACCCCGGTTTTTTCCTTCGACTCGGCATTCCTTGCTAAAGAGACAGCTTGAAATCCGGCGAGCCCCATGAGCGAGATGGTCAGAATCGCTCCAGCTATCAACGCTTCAACCATCGTGAAGCCGCGCTCATTGTCGATCGTACCCAGGTGTTTCATGACAACCATTATCCTCTGCGATGACCTTACGGACAGGTCCCCGTGGCACACCAATCGACCCTTCCCGCAGGAGTCACCACGACCGAATAGGTCGTGCCTTGCGTTTGGGACAAAGCGATCAGTGTGTTGGTCGCACCGCCGCCCGCGCGCAACCCGAATGTGGTGAAGCCAACCGTGGCCGCTGTAATGTTTGAGATGCTCTGGTTGAGTGTGACGGGAGGAAATATGCCTCCGAACGCCACTGTGGCTCTCCCATTCGTCATCGAGGTCGTCACCGTTATGCCAGCCCCTCTGCTCATTGATGCCGCGCGTGCGAGATTCAGATTTCCCGCCAACTCCGTCGTGGCTTGCTTTATTTGATATTTTGCCATCCATTGACTAATCGAGGGCACCGCGATCGTTGCGGTGATGCCAAGAATGGCCCCCACAATCATCATTTCAATCAGGGTAAAACCCCTTGTATCCAGCAGCTGACTCACACGCATCTCAGAATTATCCTTAATTGACACAAAGTTACGACTAGGACAAAGCAAGGGGCATGCCGACATCGACATGGTCCCGCCA
>JABMDG010000064.1:0-3299 GCA_015904045.1 Nitrospira sp. | reverse complement strand
GTGCAATGGATTGCGCTGCCTATGCTATAGTCTCGCGGGCCTCCACGGAGCCAGCGGAAACATATGAAACGGATCACGA
Source organism: Nitrospira sp. (assembly GCA_015904045.1). Next base: position 3,220 of record JABMDG010000064.1, on the reverse strand, counting down.
TTGCTCTGGCCTCCGTCTGCACCATCCCCCTCCTCATAGGAACCGCGGCATCTGAATCGACGCTCGATTCAACCATCTCAGCGGGTACTTGGATTGAACGTGGTTTGGAACAGATCTCCACGGAGCGGATGATGGCGGATATCTCGGAACTCAGCAGCCCACGATTCGGAGGACGACAGACCGGCACCGATCAGGATCGGGAGTCGGCGGCATTCGTAGCCGACCGGTTTAGCGCGCTTCGGCTGCACCGCTCAACCGCCTCTCCCCCGGAAAGCCGGACCAATCCCCTGCCTCAGCGGGAATGGAAACAAACCGTGCCGGTTGTCGCCAAGACGATCCAACCCGATCCTTTCATACAGATCGAAGACCGTCCACCCCTCCTTATTGGACCGGATTTCCTGCCGATTTTGGACTCTCCGTCAGCCGACATTCTGGCAGCGATTGTGTTCGTCGGATACGGCATCGCAGACCCAGCCCAGCACATCGACGACTATGCAGGTCTGGACGTCCGAAACAAGATCGTCCTGTTTCTGCGCGGCAAGCCGGAACCTTACAAAAGCGCCGTCACACATGCGGACAAGGTGCGGATCGCCAAGGAGAAAGGGGCGGTCGCGTATCTGACCGCCACTGGACCGGTGTTGAGCCCATACGAACTGCGCCGCGGAGTCACCGGCACGCCGACCGCCTTCTATGCGGACACGGACCTGACGCATCAACTGCCGGGTGCCTGGATCAGCACAGCCGTCGCCGAGTCGATCATCACCCACGCGACGGCCGGAAAAGGCCGGCTCAAGGATATCCAAGAAACGATCACGCGCAGCCCTTCGTCCCGCTCCTTCGCCACCGAGGTCACGGCACGACTGGCCTGGACCACCCTGTCCTCAACGGGCACGCTCTTTAACATCGCCTCGCTCATCCGAGGGTATTCGCCGCGCGCCCATGAAACCCTCATCATCGGCGCCCACCGCGACCATTTCGGGCTGCAAGGCGGCCGTCTCTTTGCGGGAGCGGACGACAACGCCTCGGGCACCGCCGTCATGCTGGAGATCGCGCGAGTCCTGGCCTCGGCCCCCTCAGCGCCGAAACGCTCCATCCTCTTCATCTCATTCAGCGGGGAAGAACAGGGGCTGCTAGGCTCGCGGCACTACGTCACCCAACCGATCGCGCCGCTGACCTCGACGGTAGGCATGATCAATATCGACCATGCAGGCGTCGGCAACGGCCGGCTCACAGTGGGCGTGACGGGATTCGAAAAGAGCGTGGCGTCGGAAGCAGGCCAGACAGCCGGACTGAGCGATAAGCTCGATCTCTATGGATTCTTCCCCGGCGGCGATCACGTGCCGTTCAAAGAAGCCGGCGTGCCGACGGTCACGGTCGTCAGCGGCGGCGTTCATCCGCACTTTCACCAGCCCACCGACACAGCCGACACGATCGACCCGGAGATTCTGAAGTCCGTCGCCCGGTATGTCCTAGCATTGGCCTGGCAATTGGCTAATGCGCCGTGAATCTCACGAAGGAGCCCGTGGTGTAACTGCTGCGCCGTGTCGCCAATGAGCCGTTACAATCTGTGTAATTCGCTTTCAGATCTCGCCCTCGCGGGTCTCGCACATTCAGCGGGCGATCGAGTCGCACCCGCTCTCGTCCCAGCAGCAGAGCGTGTTCGCCATGTGCAAGGTCACGAACTGCTCCCCTCATCTGCACTCTCTTTTGTCAGGTTTCCATCATCTCGAGTCGAGCATCGAATTCGTGTCCGCAGGCCGTGCAGCGGATGCAATCCGATTCGACCGTGAATTCATCCGATCGGATTCCCATGCCGCCGCAATCGGAACAGCGCGCGAGGTGGACCTTCCGATCGTCGACGGTTTCGTACTGCGTCCCGTGGAAACAATAGACGGGGCTGCCGTCGAGCAGCCAGAGTCGGCCGGCATTGTCGGCGACCGGCAGGGCTAGATAGTGATGATTCACATAGTCTTCGAGATCCCGCCGGCTCGCGAATCCGTCCTTGATGAGCTTCCCGCTCACGGCTTCATGCAGTGCGTTGCCATGCGCAATAGCTTTCGTCGGACCCATGTCTCACCTCCCCGGTTGGATTGAGGCGGATCAGACCACCCCAGAGTAATACCGTAGAATATTGGAGACTGAAATGACGCCGATGATTTGTCCGTCTTGTGTAACCGCCAGATGCCGGGTGGCCTGTTCTTTCATCATGCGCACGGCATCGATAATGGGTCGGTCTCCTTCGATGCCAACAACCGGCGTGCGCATGCACAGCTTGACGGTTGTGGTACGCGGATCAAGCCCTTTGGCAGCCACATCGCGGGCCAGAGCAGAATCGGTCAAGACGCCGACGTAGGCTCGGCTATTTGTCACGAGCAGCGAGCCCAGCTTCCACTGCTGCATCAACTGCGCGGCCTCCCGCAAACTGGCGTCCTGCGACACGCTCCGGATCTCAGTGGACATGTGCTCGGCAATCTGCGGACCGATGAGTGTTCGTCCGATTTGTGTTTTCTCCGACACGACGGATCGGCGCGCCTCCAATTCCGACACGCAACTCTCCAGTACGCGGCTGCGCTGCAAGAGGCTCTGCCGCTGGCTATCCAGACCGCCGCCTTCCGGTGCCTCATCCGTCATGTTGACCAATCCGGCCGCCTCGCCCAGCTCGGCATATTCATAGGCATGCAGTAAGTCGGAGGTCTGCCCAAGCAGATCGCCGATCAGCCGTTCGGTCTCCAGGTCGAACTCTTCCAGGCTGCGCGTCGGCTTGCCCCTGCCTAGGAACGAGGCGAATTCGGCGAGCTGTTTCCGCATCCGTTCGATGCTGCGATCAAGGGAAACCCGCTGTGTCGGGGGAGTGGTGCGAACAGCCATAGCACCTCCTCTAGCTACAGGTAAGGAAGGATAGGCGATCTTACGCCTGTCGAATCGACCGAGGCAAGCGGCAGAGGGTCCAAGAACTGATGGAACATGAAACCGCACAACCGTGCGATAGCATACACCCCGTTAATTCATGACGACACGCACCGGGACCTTCCGTCCTTTGATACGGGACCGGCTGAGCGCCTCCAGGATTCCCTTGACCATGTCAACCGGAACATCCACGATCAGAGCAAACAAAGCCTCCTGACCGTACGTAGTAACAGCAGTGTATCTAGCGTGGGGGTTGAGGGGGTCAGTTTGAGGTAGCCCGGTATGTCCTAGCATTGGCCTGGCAATTGGCCAA
>JABMDG010000063.1:7060-11734 GCA_015904045.1 Nitrospira sp. | reverse complement strand
CTGGATTCGTTCGGCCCGTCCGCCGATGCCTTGCGCGGAATCGCGCGATATATCACAAGCCGCCGCAGGTAGCGTGATGAGTAATCAGTGATGCGTGATGAGTGACATGAACAAAACTGCCATCGTAATCTTCCGACTCATCACCCATCACTCATCACCCATCACTCCCCAATGAAGGCTCTCGTCACAGGCGCCACCGGATTCGTCGGAGCGGCGGTTGTCCGTGCGTTGATCAAAGCCGGCGTCGACGTGCGTGTGCTCTCCCGTCGCGACAGCGATGTCTCAAATCTTCAGTCACTCACCGTCGATTATGCCTACGGCGATCTTCGGGATCACGTCTCCTTGCACAACGCGCTGACCGGCTGCCAACAGCTCTACCATGTGGCCGCGCATTACGCCCTCTGGGCCAAAGACCCTGCTATTTTTTATGATGTGAACGTCGAGGGCACGAAGAATCTCCTGGAAGCCGCGCGCGACGTCGGCACGGAGCGCATCGTCTACTGCAGCACGATCGGCGCGATCGGACTGCCTCCCGATGGAGGCCCGGGCACCGAAGACACGCCCGTCTCGCTGTCGCAGATGGCGGGGCATTACAAACGATCAAAGTATCTCGCCGAGCAGGAAGTCTTGCGGATGGCCAAAGCAGGGCTGCCGGTCGTGATCGTCAATCCCAGCGCGCCGGTCGGCGAAGGCGACGTGAAACCCACGCCGACGGGACAGATGATCGTCGACTTCATGAAGGGCCGCATGCCGGCCTACATTGAAACCGGCATGAACATTGTGGATGTCGATGACGTTGCAGCAGGCCACCTGCTGGCGATGCAGAAAGGCCGTATTGGTGAACGCTATATCCTCGGCTGCAAGAATTTATTGCTGCGTGAGGTGTTCGAGATCCTGAGCAAGCTGACCGGCATCAAGGCGCCTTCTATCAAGCTGCCCCGATCCGCGGTGCTGCCCCTCGCGTATGCCAACCACTGGCTCGCGAACCTGACCGGGCGTCCACCGCGCATCCCGCTCGAAGGTGTCAAGATGGCCAAGTACAAAATGCACTACGACTGCAGCAAGGCGATCCGCGAACTCGGCATTCCCCAAGCCCCGCCGGAGGTCGCGCTGGGAAAGGCCGTGAAATGGTTTCGTGATCACAAGTACGCATAAGAACCTTTGCCCAGCTCGTGGGTATGAGACTGCTCAACTGGAGCGAGTTCAAGACAGTTAGGACTATCGGCACAGCAGCAAAAGATGGAAGTACTCTCTCTTTTCCTTAAGACCATTCTCTTCCGTCCCTATGTTTTCATTTTCCTTGCTGCATTTCTCTTCTCCGCCATCAAGCTGATCGGGTGGCCTCGCACATGGCGCTTCTGGCTGATCAGCTGGATCACGGCCTTTGTGTGCGAGTACTCCTCGACACGCACAGGAATTCCGTTCGGCTGGTATTTCTACAACGGCTCGACGAACGGACAAGAACTGTATTTCTCCAACGTGCCGTTTATGGATTCCATCTCCTTCAGTTTCCTCCTCTATGCCGCCTACTGTGTGGCGCTCTGTTTCTTCCTTCCCACCGAACAATCCACGCCGTCCACCGGAATCGGGGTAAAACGCCTGCGATTCAATGTCCCGGCACGAACAGGCTGGCCCCTGTTGCTTGTAACTGCCTGTTTGTTTACCTTCATCGACATGGTCATCGACCCGGTGGCCCTGCGCGGCGACCGCTGGTTCCTGGGCAAGATCTACTACTATCCCGACCCTGGCTGGCACTTCGGCGTGCCGATGGCCAACTATATCGGCTGGGCTGTAGTGGGATTCCTTTCTCTTGCCATCTATTTCCCATTGGACCGACGGCTCCCTGCCCTCCCGCCGCATCAGGCATCCACGTACCGGCTCTTGCTCGGCATCGGCCTCTATTATGGAGTGCTGGCCTTCAATCTCGGCATGACCTTCTGGATCGGTGAATGGTTCATGGGGCTGAGCGGACTGCTGATGCACCTGCCGGTGCTCGCGCTCGTCATCTACCGTCTTATCAATCTGCCCTCCACCTCCTCCACCGCCTCCTCAAGTGGCATTTGGAAGCCCCGTGACCGGCCAACCGACGGCCAACGATCCCGGCCAATCGGATGCCCGTGGGGAAGCCTCGCTGCTGAAGTCTGCGGAATCGGTCAAGAATGCCGAACAGAATCTGCAGAAACTCGACAATGCCCGGATCACCGAAGGACAGGGAGCCGGTCGGCTGCCGAAAGTGCAAGGCCCCCAGATCAAGATTGCGCCTCCGGTCGCTTCCGCAACGAAGATCGCCCCTGATCGAAAGATCAAGTAACGCGCTCTTTCGGCCTGTACATAACGGGGCCGTCCTGAAATACAGGACGGCCCCGTTTCTTTTCCCGCCACGGAATTATTATCCGAACAAGCCCCGACTCTTATTTGATGTCAATCAATCTGAACCGCCAGGGTTTCTTCGCCCAGAGACCGGCATACTCGACACCGATTCTTGGAAACGTCCCGATCTTTTTTCGAGTGCCTCTCGCTCCGCGGTCTTCGAACCACACGTGCCGCCCCTCGGTCATATCGAGTCGATTCAACGACCGATCGATGTTCAACTCCCGGCAGATCTTCCCCGGTCCATCGATCAATGTTCCCTCAACTTCAATCGCTCGAATGAGCACCGCGGCAGGAAAGTCAGTCCGTTCTGTCACCACATTCAATAAGTAATACATGCCGTAGATGAGATAGACATAGGAGACTCCCGGAGGGCCAAACAGGACCTCTGTCCTGGCCGTCCGCCCTTTCGATGCATGACAGGCCTTATCGTGAACGCCCACATAGGCCTCGACCTCGATGATTTTTCCGGCAACCCGTCCATTCCCATTTTCCCGCACCAGATAGTTCCCAATGAGGGCACGGGCAACCGTCAGCGTCGGACGATTGAAAAATGCACGGGTGAGAATCGTGGACATCGCAAGGCGTCCTAAAAGTACCAGGCAAGGCCACCCATCACTGTGCGCGGATTTCCCGGCACGAAATGGATGTCCGTCACCCCCGCAGGCTCGTTCCGCAGACGCGAGTCGAACGCAAAAACAGCCTGCTCCCATTGGGTATTGAACAAGTTTTGCACGAACAGAAATGCCTCCAACCGTCCATGGGACAATTTAACCGGTATGCGATACCGCTCCGACACATCAAACGTAATCCAGGAGGGCGACTTGATGCTTCGATTTTCGACGAGCGGTCGAACGCCAAGATACGTGGCTTGGAATTGGGACGTCAGTCCTTCCGGCCATTGCAGGATAGCCGCGCCATAGGCGGTATATTCCGGCGCTAACGGAATGGCGTCGCCGTTGCGAAATTCCGCGTGCGTCCAGGTGAAGCTGCCGTTGACATAGAGCGGCCCCCAGACCTGGCCCCGGGCAGCCACTTCCACGCCTTGGCGTCTGGTCGCTCCACGAATCTCCGTCGTCCCCTCGTCGCCGACGAGGACAAGTTCAGATTTTAAATCCAATCGCCACAGCGTAGCGATCAACTCGATGCCTTGCGGTCCCCATGGCCTGGAACGGACTCCGACCTCATAATTCCTCGCTCTCGCGAGCGGTGACGCGCCGAATGCCACAGCGGATCGGGCATCATTACTGTGAAATCCTTCTCCATAGTTGAGAAACAACTCTGTTTTCGCCCACGGTCCAAGAATCATGCTCATCTTGGGAAGGACCATGCCGGAACCTTTCTGACCGGCCGGTCGTTCCGCACAGGCGGCACAGCGGTTACTGACGTCAAACGTAAAATATTCTCCACGCACTCCCCCTGAAAACCTGACCCACGGCAACGGCTCGACCTCCGCTTTGACGAACGGAGAATAGGACAGAGTGAGGGCATCACTATCAATCCTGGTACCAGTCGGAATCCTCAACGTCTGAGTTCCCAATTTCGCATGAACATCGTCGACTCTCGTCTGAAACCCCACGGTCCCGATCATCGGCATCCCCAGAACCTCTGCACGCTGTTTGTATCCGATATCGCCGCCATAGATGACACGGCGATCGAACTGGGCAAAACCGTCGCCATTGACGGGATCATTGAGGAAGAACGTAAAATCCGTGAAGAGATCCAACCGGTAATATTGGCCATAGGCGTTCGCAAAGAACTGGCCGCCTGACGTTGTATCGTAGTGATAGTTTAATTGGCCGGTCGTCCGGAGCGTGTGTCCCCCTTCATACGGATTGATGGAGCCAAAGCGGTCGAGCGCCCCCCTGCTCACTGTCCGCAGAGGAATCTCGCCGGAGCCGTCCCATTTGGAATGGAGGAAGGTCGCCTTCAGACTGATCTCATCTCTTCCTGTCAGATGTGTCGTCACCTTTCCCATCAGATTGGTCCGGGTATATTGATTGTCGTTTTGGTACGGTCCGTTCGTATAGAACCCCTCAGCGGCAAACAATGTGCGCACCCGGTCTTTGGTCGGAGAGAGCATGAGCAGGTACCGCTGCGTGTCGTATTCTCCGCCGGCCCCTTGGAGAACTCCTTCTCTGGCTACATCGCGCGTCCGGAAGTTCACTACTCCCGCCGTGGCAAAATCTCCATATTCAGGCAAATACGAGCCCTTGTGAACCTCGACGACTTCGATCGTCTCCGGGATGATGAAGTTAAGATCTGTGTAGCCTTGTCCATGCGCATGGGTACGCAAATTGATCG
>JABMDG010000063.1:0-6960 GCA_015904045.1 Nitrospira sp. | reverse complement strand
TCGAGAAAGAAGCCGACATCCGTCCCATGGTCCGCGTCAAACCCTCGGAGGAAGTATTGGTCTGCTTTCCCAGCTCCGCCCGAATGTTCAACGGCCAGGAAACCAGGAATCAGACGAAGAATTTGAGCAGGCCTGCCTTGAGGCTGCAGAAGAATTTCTTTGTCAGGAATGAATTGCTGGGAGGAAGCGGCGATCGGACGTTCGCCCACCACGGCAATCTCCGGAACCTCCAGCGTCGGCTCATCCGGATCGTGAGCGCCGGCCAGAGAGGGGATGCAGATCAGTGCGAAGAGGAAGAGACCCTGCGTGCGATAGTTCACTCGACGATCAACTCAATCCCTTACCCGTGGTGGCCGTCGTCAGCTTGCCATGCTTCACACCCTTCACGCTCACCAAGGCATCGGCCACTTTCCGGATCTCCGATCCCTTCCCTTTGACCACAAGAACTTCCAGGCAATGGTTATGATCGAGGTGCACATGCATACCCGCCATGATGCGGCCTTGAAATTCGTGCTGAATATGGGTGAGCTTGCGCGTCAGATCGCGCACATGGTGATCGTAGACGAAGGTGATCGTACCGACGGTCTCTTTATTCTCATCCCACTCCTGCCCGACAAGATTGTCACGGATCAAGTCGCGAAGCGCTTCCGATCGATTCGTGTATTTGCGCCGCTCGATGTGGTGATCGAACGCATCCAGCAAATGGTGATCAAGCGACACGCCGAATCGAACAAGCTTTTTCATGCTTCTCACGTGCTACGATTTTTAAAAACGTAGCACTACTGCGGCAGTCAGGTCAAGCGAGGAAGATCGCGAAAAGATCAGATGCGGTGGCTATTCGCCCTGAATCGGGATGTAGAGCACGTTCCCCTGCCGGTTGACGAGCAGGAGCGCGAGGTCGGTCGGTTTCAACGGATCGGCCAGACGCTGAAAGACCGTGAAGCTGCTGATATGCTGCCGGTTGAGTTCCAAGACCACATCACCAGGCTGCAAGCCGGATGCTTCGGCCAGGCTGCCTTCTTCGATGTCGGTCACGACAACGCCGTTATTCACCGAGAGATCCATCTGCCGGGCCAACTGGAGGGTGATGTCGTCGAACACCACGCCCGAGAGAGGATGTACGGTCGAGGCGGTGGAAGCCGCCTGGCTCTTTTTTGCGCGTTCGCGCGGCGACTCCTGAATTGTCAGTTCGGTTTGATAGACTTTCCCGTCCCGGATGAGCTCCAGGCGATGTTTGCTGGCGATCGGAGCTTGCGCAACGAGATTGCGGAGTTGGCCGCTGTCCATCACGTCCCGCCCGTCGAAGCGCACGACGACATCGCCGCGCTTGAGGCCGGCCCGCTCCGCCGATCCCTTCGTCTGCACATCAGTCACGATCGCGCCCTTCACATCAGGCAGGCGGAAAATTTTCCCCAGCGAAGGGCTCACGTCCTGCGTCGAGGCTCCCAAAAATCCGCGCACGACTCGGCCGGTCTTGAGCAGACTCTGCATGGCGGCGCGAGCCATATTGCTCGGAATAGCAAAGCCCACGCCGACGCTTCCGCCGGTCGGACTGGCAATCGCAGTATTGATACCCACAATCTCCCCATTGATGTTCACCAGGGCGCCACCGGAATTCCCGGGATTGATCGGCGCATCCGTCTGAATGAAATCTTCGAAGTCGGCGACACCCACGTCTGCGCGACCGACCGCGCTCACGATACCGAATGTCACGGTGCGGCTCAATCCCAACGGGTTCCCGATGGCCAATACGAAGTCGCCGACGGCCAGTTGGCTTGAATCGCCCCATACGGCAGCCGGCAGATTTACCGCCTGGATCTTCACCACCGCCACATCCGTCTTGGGATCAGTGGCGACGACCTTTCCTTTGAATTGACGGCGATCGGCCAGAATCACCTCCACATCGACGGCGTCGGCGACGACGTGATGGTTGGTAATGATGTAGCCGTCCGGGGACGCGATGACGCCGGAGCCCTGCCCATACTGCCGATGACGCGTGACCCCAAGACCCATGAGGTCCGATACCCGGTTAAACGCACGCTGCCGGGAGGCGAAACGGACCCGGCGGGGATGGAAATCGATTTGTGGGTCCGCTCGAAGGCGCAAAATCCCAACAACTTTCCTCCGTTTGAGACCTTCGTCCATCTCTGCTGGGAAGAAGTGACCTGGCGGTAAGCAATGGGGACATCCCTCCAACCCATTCTCCTGCTGATTATTACGGCGATAGCTGTGCCGGTGAATGGGCACGCAGTTGAGAGCACAACCCACGTCTGGACCTTTGACCATGATCCACCGAAGACACTTCCCGCTGAGTTCCAGGTAGGTACCTTGTTTGATGGGAGACCTGCCGGGGAGTGGAAGGTGCTTGACACTGATCGGGCAAAGAGTCCTCCCCGCGTGCTAGGACAGCTCATGGGAAAGGGCGCGGAGCATGCGTATAAAATGGTGCTTATCGACGGGATCAAGGCATCCGACATCGAGCTTGAAGTCTCATTCTTGCCGATCGAGGGCAAAGCCGATATGGGAGGCGGTCTGATCTGGCGGGCCGCAGACGACCGCAACTACTACCTGACAAGGGCCAATCCGCTGGAACAGAACATCCGCATCTACCGCGTCGTCAAGGGCGTGCGGCACCTCATTCAGAACTTCGATCAGATCGTTGATATCCGGCAGTGGCATACCCTCCGCGTCATCACAAACGGATGCCAAGTCCAAGTCTTTTTTGATGGAAAACGGGTGTTTGATCTGTGCGATCAGACTTTTACGACGGGCCAGGTTGGGCTTTGGACCAAATCCGATGCCGTAACCTATTTCGATGATCTGACATTGCGGATTGAACACTAAGCGGGATGTGTCTACTACGATACGAATCGGACGGTTATTCCTTTTGCTCTGCTGAAAGAGTTAGAACCACATCCTGAGTCCCGCCACAAATCGAACCTGACTCGGATGGCCGCCCTCATCGCGCACCAACGTGGCGGTCTCGCCGAAACTCCGGTCAAGCGAGAGACCGATATAGGGAGCAAACTCCCGCCGGATTTCGTACCGCAGCCGTACCCCGAGTTCCAGATTATTCAGGCCGGAGCCGGTGGTGAACCGCTCAACCCGTTGCCCCGCCACATTGGTTTCAAACCGGCCCTGGAGGATCAGCCGTTGTGTCAGCAGAAAGTCCTTGGTGAACGAAAATCGCCCCGACACTTTACCACCCAGGTCGATGAACAAAGCGGCTTCTAATTCATAGTTATAGGGCACCAGCCCCTGTATCCCGATCACGCCGAACCCACGTGTGACGTTCTGTCCGCGGAACGTTTGCGTCTCGACGCGGGAGCCGATCTGCAGATCGTAATGTTTCTGAATGAACCGGCCGTACAGCAATTGAAAGTCCACATCATAATCTGCCTTGAACGCCGTATCCCGCTGCCCCTCGCTTTTGAACCAGAGCCGGTTATAGTCGCCCCCGTACCAGCCCTCGATATCCCACCGGTAGTCATCGCGATGCTGGCCGGCACCGCTGCGCGGACGGTATTCAAGGACGTCCACGAGTGTGAACAGATGCGGCGCCTGATCGTTCACCGGACTGGGCCAGTCTTGCTGGGGGGCCATGGTCTTCAGAGGAATCAAGTCCACCGTTCCTACAGTTTGCGCAGGAGCGAACGTCGGATCGATTCCGGCACTGAGGAGGCACGCCATTGCTGTAGCCACGACGACTTGTCGATACGCGCTCACGAGTGCCCGCCGTGCTCATTGTCGGCCACCTCAACGACTCTGAACATGCCCGCGTCCATATGGAGCAGCAGATGGCAATGAAAGGCCCACCGCCCCGGAGCATCGGCCGTCACAGCGACGGACAACCGTTCCGCCGGTTTGACGATGACCGTGTGTTTGCGCGGCAGGTACTCGCCCGTGCCGTTCTCCAGGTCCATCCACATCCCGTGCAGGTGGAGAGGATGCTCCATCATGGTATCGTTCACGAACGTCAGACGCAGCCGCTCGCCATAGCGGAAGCGAATCGGCTCACGAGCCTCTGAATACTTCTTCCCATCGAAGGACCACATATACCGGTTCATGTGGCCCGTGAGATGGATCTCGATGTCCCGCTCCGGCTCCCGTCGGTCATGAGCGGGCGCCAGGCTTTTCAAGTCGGCGTAGACCAGTACCCGCCGGCCACTGTCCTCCAACCCTTTCCCTGGTTCCGCCAACCGGTTTCGTGAATATTCGGCCACCATCTGATTACCGGAGCCATGATCGTCGGGACCATGTTTAACGGGCTCGCCGGCAGCCATGCCCGCCCGACCTGTTCCAGCCTGCTCCTTGGCTGCCATCGGATGCCCGTCGGAACCATGGTGCCCGTGCTCCGTTTGATGCGCATGCCCCTCATGGCTCCCGATCGGCATCCCGCCTGACGGAGCCGTGCCGTCCGTTGTCATGCCTTCCATGGACATGCCCATGTCATCCATCGTGCGGAGCGGTCGGGATCGGCGTTCCGCGATTTCACCGCTCATCCCGGCTCGTGGCGCAAGCGTGCCGCGTGCATACCCGCTCCGATCCATAGTTTCGGAAAAAATCGTGTAGGCCCGATCTTCGTCTGGTTGGACGATCACATCGTAGGTCTCCGCCACCCCTATGCGAAGCTCCTCCACCACGACGGGCTGGACATTCTGTCCATCGGCTTGCACCACCGTCATGGTCAGCCCCGGAATCCGCACATCGAAAAAGGTCATGCTGGCGGCATTGATCAACCGAAGGCGTACACGATCGCCAGGGCGAAACAACCCCGTCCAGTTACCGGCAGCCGACAGGCCGTTCATCAGATAGGTGAAGGTGTGGCCGGTCACGTCCGCGAAGTCCGTCGGGTCCATCCGCATCTGGTCCCACATCACATAGTTCTGAAGCGCCCTCCAAAACCCCAGACGCCTGGCATCTGCCACAAACTCGCCCGCCGTCCGCTTCTGGAAGTTATAGTAGCCGCCGGCCTTCTTGAGGTTCGCCAGCATGGTGTCCAGCGATTCGACACTCCAGTCCGAGAGCATCACCACATAGTCCCGCTCAGAGTGAAATGGCTCCGGTTCGATGGGATCGAGAATCAGGGGCGCATACATGCCCATGAGTTCCTGGCCGCCCGAATGGCTATGGAACCAATAGGTACCGCTCTGCCTCACCGGAAAGCGATAGGTAAAGGTCGCGCCAGGCTCGATGCCGGCAAAGCTGACTCCCGGCACACCATCCATCTCATGCGGAAGCAGAATGCCGTGCCAATGAATCGACGTGTGTTCGGTCAGCTGATTCGTCACGCGGATCGTTGCCTGCTGCCCTTCTTTCAAGCGAATGAGCGGGCCTGGAATTGTCCCGTTGATCGTCACGGCGGTTCCGGTCCGCCCGTCCACTGTGAAGGAGTGCTCGCCGATCACCAGATCGATCAGCTCGCCGCTCAACGTAGCAGGAGTACCAGTCAGAGTCGCAGGGAGTAATGCATGGCCGGCGCAGGCGGGGAGGAGCTGCTGTATCGAAGCCAGCAGCCCCAATGCCCCCATCCGCTTTAAGAGGAGGCGCCTCGAAATCACCTCGTTATTCATACGAGAGAACGAAGCTTGTTTATAGAGCCAATCTGCGCAGACGAAGTGCGTTCGCAATCACCGACACGGAACTGAATGTCATGGCAGCGCTCGCAATCATGGGACTGAGAAGGACTCCGACGAACGGGTACAGAATGCCGGCAGCAATGGGAACGCCGAGCACATTGTAAATAAAGGCAAAGAAGAGATTTTGCCGGATGTTCTTCATCGTCCCTCGACTCAACCGACGGGCCCGAGCGATGGCTCGCAGATCGCCCTTCACCAATGTCACACCCGCGCTCTCCATCGCGACATCCGTGCCGGTTCCCATGGCGATTCCCACCTGGGCTTGTGCCAAGGCCGGCGCATCGTTGATTCCGTCACCCGCCATGGCAACGATGCGGCCTTCGGCTTGCAACTGTTTGATGACCGCAGTCTTTTGATCCGGGAGCACTTCGGCCTGCACATCATCGATATGAAGTCGTCGTGCCACCGCCTGTGCCGTGGTCTTGCTGTCACCGGTGAGCATCACGATCCGTAGACCTTCCTGATGGAGCAGCTCGATCGCCTCAGGTGTAGAGGCTTTGATGGGATCCGCGACACCCAACAAACCGGCCGGCTTCCCATCAATGGCCACAAATATGACTGTCTGCCCTTCTTGTCTGAGCGGTTCAGCCTGAGCCACGAGTGCCTCTGTGTCCGCACCGAGTTCGCGAAGAAACGGCACCGTTCCCACGGCAACCACTCGGTCTTCGACTATACCAGTGACCCCTTTCCCTGTGAGCGAGCGAAAGTCCTTGGGCTTGGCCAGCGTGAGGCCTTCCTTCCGAGCACCGGTTACAATGGCTCCGGCTAACGGGTGCTCACTGTTCTGTTCAAGCCCAGCGGTGACCCGAAGCAAGTCTGTCTCCGAGACGCTCGACACAGGAACGACGGTCATCAACCGCGGCTTGCCTTCGGTTAACGTGCCCGTCTTATCGACGACCAACACATCGACCTTCGCCAACGTCTCCAAGGCCTCGGCATTGCGGATCAACACACCAGCCGTCGCACCGCGGCCGGTCCCAACCATGATCGACATGGGAGTCGCAAGCCCCAGTGCACAGGGGCACGCGATGATCAACACCGCCACGGCATTTAAAAGCGCATAGGCCATCCGAGGCTCAGGACCGTAAATCGCCCATAGGACGAAGGTGACAGCTGCCACGAGCATCACGATCGGCACGAAATAGGCGGCCACGACATCGGCCAGCCGCTGAATCGGCGCGCGGGTGCGCTGTGCCTCACTGACCATGCGCACGATTTGTGACAACAATGTTTCCCGGCCGACTCGCTCGGCGCGCATCACGAAACTGCCTGTTCCGTTGACGGTCGCTCCCACTACCTTCTGGCCCGGCTGCTTCTCCAC
>JABMDG010000062.1:6391-16268 GCA_015904045.1 Nitrospira sp. | reverse complement strand
GGTCCGGAGTGCAGGCCGGGTCATGAAAGAGTCTCAGGATGTCGGGGCGGCGGAAGAAAACGTGGCGGTGCTTCAACAGCAGCTGGCCGATCTTGAAGCGCAATTCAAGTCGGAGAGTGACGCACTGGCTGCGGCAACTGATCCCTTGAACGAAAAGCTTGAAACTATTTCAATCAAACCTACCAAGGCCAACATTGCCGTCAAACTTGTGGCGCTGGTCTGGACTCCTCACTGGCGGGATCGCAATGGGCAGCTGACGCCTGCCTGGCAATGATATGGATCTGGGCTGATCGGATCTCGCTGTCTGACGGAGGTTTCCCCCCACGCCGCACGGAATAGCTCTGTCGTACATTTCCTCCTCTAGTTCCCATCAAGTTTTGTGATTTGAAAACCGACATAGTACCGAGTTGGTTTGCTCGCAATTCGGTTCGCAATCGACGAATGGCGATGTATCTATTGCGGCATCCGTTCATGCGGTCGGTCCTGAGCCCTGTCTTGCGGCTCTGAGGTGCCCTTCCTCAAGGTCATTCACTGGAGAGTGAGGAATGACTGCGACGCCATCGTGGGATTGGTTTGCCCTACGGCTCAGTGATAGGCAGCGGCCTGCGGCCGGGGAGTCAGTTGGCCGCGCAGTCTAGGATGTAGATGAAAAGGAAATCACGCGATGGAGATCCATACGCTTCGTTATGATCGGAAGGACCGGTAGTCCGTCAAGGACTGGCCACAGCTCGATTCCCGGCAGACGCTGATTGTGCTGTTCGGATCGTCCAGTTTCATCGATTCGGCGGACCCGATCAGCGAGTTTATCGAGAGATATCCTCAGGCCACGGTAATCGGCTGTTCAACAGCCGGAGAAATTTTCGGAACACAGATTTTCGATGAAAGTCTCAGCGCGGCCATTGTACGGTTCGATCACACCACTGTTAGGGTCGCCAGCGCCCCGGCCGAGTCCTCGGAGGATTCATTTGCGGCTGGAGAGACTATCGCGCGACAGCTTAATGATCCAACATTGAAAGGCGTCCTCGTTCTTTCCGACGGCCTTCGCGTGAATGGGAGCGAATTGGTGCGGGGGCTGAACGCGGTGGTATCCGCCTCTGTTGTGGTAACCGGAGGATTGGCCGGCGATGGAGACCGATTCCGCCGTACCTGGGTGTTGCAAGACCGGCGGCCTCAAACAGGCTTTGTGACGGCCGTCGGTTTGTACGGCGATCGGATTCGGATCGGTCATGGCTCAAAAGGCGGCTGGGATCGGTTCGGTCCTGAGCGCCTGGTCACACGGTCCAAAGGCAATGTTCTCTTCGAACTCGATAATCGCCCCGCGCTTCAACTCTACAAGGAATATCTGGGCGATCGAGCGTCCGGACTGCCGGCCACAGGGCTCCTCTTCCCGCTGTCCTTGCGGGCCAGCCTCACGGACCCCAAGAGCCTGGTCAGGACGATCTTGGCGGTCAACGAAGATGACCAATCGCTGACGTTCGCGGGAGATATTCCGGAAGGATCTTTCGCGCAACTGATGGAGGCGAA
Source organism: Nitrospira sp. (assembly GCA_015904045.1). Next base: position 14,744 of record JABMDG010000062.1, on the reverse strand, counting down.
TTTCGACCGGTTGGTCCAAGGGGCCTCGGGGGCGGCATCCTCCACGCGGTGGCCGACCGACGACACCGGCTCAACGCTCGCCATCGCCATCAGTTGTGTGGGGCGCCGTCTGGTGTTAGGCGGAAGGACGGAAGAGGAGATCGAGGCCACTGCCGATGTGCTGCCCAAAGGGACGCAGCAGGTCGGATTCTACTCCTACGGTGAGACTTCTCCCTATGCGGTGGGAACGTGCGATTTGCACAATCAGACCATGACGTTAACAGATCAATGTCCGGTAGTTCACGACTCGAAGCCGGAAATATTGTGAATACACCGTGATGTTGTACGGATCGCCGTCAGGCAGACGGGCTGATGGGATTTTCGGCTTCGCTGGAAGGACATTCGCGCATGAACCAGGCCACGGCTTCCGTGCGGCGGTTCACGTTGAGCTTGGTATAAATGTTGACGAGATAATTCTTGACGGTTTTGTCACTCAGCTTCAGCTGAACGGCAATTTCCTTATTGGTTTTACCCTGTGCCAGTAGGGGCATAATCAGGCGCTCCTGGGGCGACAGCGCTCTCAGTCCCTGAAGGAGGGATGTCTGGGATACCCCGGTGCGAATCCAATGTAACGCATACTGGGTAACGCGAGGATCGAGGTAGCCGCGGCCTGCTGCAACTGTTCGAATGGCCTGAGCGAGATCGTCTAGTTTCACGTCTTTCAGAATGTAGCCATGGGCGCCGCTTTTGATGGCTGCGGAAACGGTGGTGGCCTCAGCATGACCGGTCAGGACCAGGACTCGTAGATTGGGCGCGGCAGCAAGAAGCCGCCGGCAGGATTCTATACCGGAGACATCGGGTAACTTCATGTCGAGCAGCATCAGATGTGGATGAAGACGCGCCACGAGTGGCAGTGCATCAGCCAAGGTCCCCGCTTCCCCCACCACCAGGAGGTCCGGTTCACGATCGAGGAAGGTACGGAGCCCCTTCCGGACGAGTTCGTGATCGTCAAGAATTACAATGCGAATAGCGCGTTTCATACAGGCGTCAGAATAGGCTCCAACAAGAATTCCGCAATGATATCGGTGAATCGGCCTTCCTCGGATTGAATGCGCAATGTTCCGCCGATCTTTTTTGCGCGAGCGGTCATGTTGGCAAGGCCGTAGCCCTGCGGCCGGCCATCTCCCGTAGCGAAGCCTCGTCCGTCGTCGCTGATCTGCAGACGGATTCTGTCGCCGCGCCTGCGGATCGAGATCGCGGCATGGGCAGCCCTGGCATGGCGGACACAGTTGCTAAGGGCCTCCCGCGCAATGCTTAGAATCTCCCGTTCTTCTTCCTTGGTCAGAACCTCAATGGCAGCGGGGTGAAGATCCAAGCTGATCCGCACGTGGCCAATCTGATCGTAGGCCGATTTCAACGTCTGGAGTTCTGTCATCAGGTCGAATTCCTGCACAACACCCTCATCGAGTCCGTGAATCATCTGGCGTATGTCGTGAATGAGCCGATTGATCTGCTCAATGGTGTGGGCGTGAGTCTGTTCCGATTCCGGAGTGGTGTGGCGGTGCTTCCGCCACTCGGCCTCGATATTCAAGCCGATTGCGTAGAGCGATTGGAGGATGCAGTCGTGAAGATCGCGTCCGATATGGGTGCGGTCTTCCAGCAAGGCTGACAGTCGTTGTTCCATCGCCCGGAGTGTATCCATCGGATCCTCCATCCCTGGACTTTCACGGTAGACGGACGAGCGTTCCGTGCGCTGTGAAGGCCATGGCGCGTGATTCGAACGCGCATTGAGTGCAGAATGCCGAAACCCGTTCAGAATACGGAATCCTTTCTTGTCGCGCAGCAGGGAAGGGCAGCCGGCTTGAACGTGGCTTGCCCCATTTCAACGGTGGCGGCGCCGGCATCTCGATGCCGATCGAGGTGCAGATCGATGGTGACGAGTCCGCCTTTCGTCTCGACCGTGAAATGCGTTTTCTTTGTTTTGCCGGTGGCGTGGAGATAGCGGGCAAAGATCCTGAGTCCGTTTCCGGACTTTTCCGCTTCGCTGCCGTCCGGATTGAAAATGCGCAGGCCGAAATCAGCCTTCCTGGAGGGTACCAACGCCAAAATCCCGTCGCTGCCGAGCCCCCAATTCCGGTCACAAATTGCTTTGATGGTCTTTGGTATCAGCTTGAAACTCAGCTCCTTGGGGTCCATGACGACGTAATCATTGCCGAGGCCGTGGCCGCGGAAAAAGCCGTTCTTCATTTCTCCTCCTTTGCATCTCGTCGTTCGTGAAGCGTGAGAAACCTTACTGGGGTGGTGGTCAATGGTCAATAGCTGCGGGAAAGGCGGTCAGCAGTCAAGGGGTATTAATCATAGAGAAATTCCGACCCTTGACTATGGGGCTAGACGATCTTCACACCGGTCGGGCGTTCGATCAGCTCGATTTCATAGCCATCCGGGGCGTCGATGAAGATAAACTGGCTGCCGGAGGAAGTCTTCGTCGGACCATCGGTGATCTTGATCCCCTGCGCATTGAGCGATGCGATTGTTTGCTCGAGACTTTCGACTTGAAAGGCAAGATGGACGAGATCCTCCTGGACTGTTACCGGCCCACTGGGAGGGAAGCTGGTCAACTCGATGAGTTCGTCACTGTTGGGGACCTTTAAGAAAGCCAGCTGCGACCCGCGGGGCGAGATCTTGTGCTCGATTACTTCCAGGCCCAGCACGCTCGTATAGAATTGGATCGTCTGATCCAGGTCGCTCACGCGCATGCGGGTATGAAGAAGCTTTGTGACGTTCATCGTATGGATTTGTACTTCCGGCACACGTCATGAGTCAATCGCAACGGGGAAATTGCTTTCCATAGTGAGTCTCTTGCGTGTGACATGCGCTCGGTGACGAGTTATGGCGTTTTTCTAGTTGGTCCCGCCGTTTTGCGCAGGAGTATTTCCGCGCTGCCTGGAATCAGAAAGTTCGGCATCGGACCGATTTCCTGATAGCCCTGTTTCTTGTAAAAGTCTCGCGCCGATTGGTTGAAGTCCGAGACGCAAGCGAAGAGATTTTTTGTTCGTTCGAAGACAAGTTGTTCAACGTGTTTGAGCAGCAGGCTGCCGATTCCTTTTTGGCGGGCCCATTCGGCTACGCCCAGGAGTTCCAGATAGTCACCGAGCAGAAACTTCTGCTTCACAAGGGCGACACCCGCCACGCGCCCGTCAAGTTCAGCCACATAACTGTCCCGCCCTTGCGGCAGGGGACAAAAAATCCGATTCCAATCGGCGATCGTGTAGCCCAGCGTCCTCCAAGGATCGGATTCGCCCAACAGCTGAACGATCTCAGCGCGGTCTTCGGCTTGCATGGCTCTGATTCGGGGATCGTTCATGGGGCTGGTGGTGTGCAATTCAACAGATCACTGACGGTCATGGGCCGCAGTCCTTTGCGGGGTAGCACGTCCGTCGTCAATCGTTCGATCACCGCTCTGGTCTGTTTCCCCTTCCCATTGGCATGCAGCACCACGATGCTGCCCGGCTTGGCGCGTTGCTCAATGCGGCTCAGGATCTGATCGGCCGATAGCGTCGGGTCCGGGTCGCCGGACTCGATGTTCCATTGGATAAACCGGAGGCCAAGTGCTTTCACAACATCGATGGTCACATCGTTATATTCACCATAGGGAGGGCGAAACAACGTGGCTGTGTGGGCATAGCGCTCATGCAGCATCGTAACAGGGCGGAGAATTTCAGCCCGCTGTTCTGCAGCATCGTGCATCGGTAGATGGGCATGTACCTCGCCATGGGTCCCGATTTCAAAAAACTCTATGCCGAGCAGATGGCGTACATCTTCTTCGTGTTTGGCCGCCCACTTGCCGGACATGAAAAAGGTTGAAGGGATTCGGTGTTGGATCAAAAACTCCATCAGTGGCTTGTCATAGCCTGAGCCCTTCTTGACAGGGCAGAGGTCGAACGTCAGTGCAACGCCCGGGCAGGCAGGTGGACCGGACTTGATGACTTGGGCTGCGCTCGTGGCTGGAATGCCGAGCAGCCAGCTGCCGATAAGCAGGAGGCTGAGAACCCATGTGGGGGATCGCAGGACCATGAGAGCTAGTATACCTGAAGCCCGGCTTGGCGCGATAAATTGACCCTCTTTTTATGAACTGTTACGGTGTGTTTATGCAATGGCCCTCCTGGCAAATCGGTCGCGCATTGGGGATACCCATTCGCGTTCATGCGTCTTGGTTTCTGATCTTTCTCCTCGTGACCTGGACGTTGGCGACCGGGTATTTGCCGGAGGAGTTGCCGGGTCTCTCGCCCACGCGCTATTGGGCGATGGGCGGCGTTGCTGCGCTTCTCTTGTTTCTCTCCGTTCTGTTGCACGAACTCGGCCATTCCTATGTGGCGCTACGTTATTGCATTCCCATCGAACGGATCACCCTGTTCATTTTCGGGGGTGTGGCCCATATGCGGAAGGAAGCCCCCACTCCCCGAGCGGAATTTCTCATTGCCGTGGCTGGTCCCATCGTGAGCTTTGTGCTGGGGGCGGCTTGTTTCGGATTGGCCGCGCTCGCTGAATCGATTCAATCGCCGCGCGATATTCAAGGCGTGGTCATGCTTGGGGCCTTGTTGGGGATGGTGAACCTCCAGCTTGGGCTTTTCAATTTGATTCCTGGATTTCCCTTGGATGGGGGGCGGGTATTACGCGCAGGACTCTGGGCCTGGGGGAAGGACTTCTATCGGGCGACCAAACAGGCGGCCGTCGTCGGTCTTGGATTCGGCGTGTTGCTTGGTGTGCTGGGGCTTACGGTACTTGTCGGGGCGTTGATGGGCAAGTTGGATTCCTCGATGGCATCGAACGGCAGCTGGGTGGTCTTCATCGGGATGTTTCTCTTCCCCAACTCGTGACCGGGGCTGTCGCGGTGTGGCCGGTTCGGACTTCTGATCGCGAGTGGAAAATCGAGGTCAATGCCGAGTTTGTGGGGTGGGGCTCATTTCGGAATCTCGATGTGCAGTTGTCCAACGGAGCCATGATTCCACAACCGGCAGGATGGAAAAACGTCCCGGTCGTGGCGGTCGGGACTGAGTACAAGTGGCTCGATCCGAGCTGGCTCCCGCATTGGGACATCGCCGTGCGATCCGGTTATACGAGGACAGAAAACCCTGTGCCCGCTGCGACATTCAACCCTGCCACAATTTCCCTTTCCGCCCACACGCTCTCCGTTGGGATGGGGTTTCTTTGCAAGGGGCCGGGAAAGTTCCTTGGACTGATTCCGTGCGGCAGTGAATCCGCCTTGTGGCCGAAGGCGATTGGATTCGATGCGGCCTTTCAAGAATGGGTCTATGACTCATTCAGCGTGGCCGGTAATGTGAATCCGACGGTCGATGGATCCTACGATGCGAGCATTCATCTGGGCACGTTCAGCTTCAAATATTTATTTTAAGCGGGATTTGGAGCGTACCTGGATGGTCGGTGCAGTTCCTGATGGCGCAGATGGGTGTTTCAACGCCTCCCGTAGGCGCAGAACGGTGTCGGTGCTCAATCCTGCGGCACGAAGGGCATCGTCGCTGGCCGCTGCCAGAAGCTCAAGACTTCCGAACTGATTCAGAAGCCGATTGCGCCGCCTCGCCCCGATGCCGGTAATCTGATCCAGCACCGATCCCAGGAGCGCCTGCCCCCGCAGCTTCCGATGGAAGGTGATCGCAAAGCGGTGCGCTTCGTCGCGAATCCGCTGAAGCAGGTGGGTGGCCGGGGAGTGCGGCTTGAGTATGATCGGGTTCTTTCTCCCCGCCAGAAACACCCGCTCCTCCTTATCGCCGCGGGCCTTCGCCAATCCGAGGATCGGCAAGGTCTGGTGCCCGGTCTCTTTCAGCCCTTCCAATGCGGCACCTAGTTGGCCGAGTCCACCGTCGATGAGGATCAGATCCGGCTGAACCAAGTTCTCCTCCCGTCCGTAGCGCCGCGTAACCACCTCTTTCATGCTTGCGAAGTCATTGGCTCCCTCGACCGTCTGGATCGTGAACCGCCGGTAATCTGCCTTCTTCAACTGGCCGTCTTCCCAGACGACCATTGAGGCGACGGACTGGTTGCCTAGGGTATTGGAGATGTCGAAACCCTCAATCCGACGCGGGGCTTGGTCCAATCGCAGCAGCCGTTTCAGCTCTTCACCGGCTTGCCGATCCAATTCTTCGTCGCGCAAATGGCCGGCGGCGGCGGCCGCCGCATTCTCCTCGGCCAGCAACACCAACTGATGTTTCACGCCGCGTTCCGGCGCCAGAACGCGGACGGATTCTCCGCGCTTGTCGGACAGCCACTGTTCGATCAGCGCCGTGTCTTCGAGATTGATGGGGATCAGGACTTCTTTCGGCGGCTGGCCGTCTTTGTTGTAGAACTGTTCGATAGCGGATCGAACCAGTTCCTCATCCGGCACATCGGCCGATTGAGGCCAGAAGAAATCCTTGCGGCCGATCAGCAACCCACCGCGCACAAAGAGGATTTGGAGATCCACCCCGGCGCCTTGTCGGGCCAAGCCGATCACATCCTGTTCGGTCGCCGAGGTCTGCGTGATACGCTGTTTCTCCAGCATCCGTTCGATCTTGAATAAGCGGTCCCGCACGCGCGCGGCCTCCTCGAACTCTTCCCGCTCGGCCGCGGCCTCCATCTTGGCGCGAAGGCCGTCCAACAACTCATGGTCCCGTCCTTCGAGAAATTGTCGGACCTGTTTGACGATCTGATGGTACTCCTCCTTCGACTGGTTGCCGGTGCAGGGGGCCATACAGCGTTTGATTTCAAACTCGATGCAGGCGCGATCGGCGGTCCCGTCGATATCGATGGTACAGGTCGCCAACGGGAAGACGTGCTTGATCACCTTCAAGGTTTCGCGCAAGGCGTTGGCCGGGGTATAGGGCCCATAGTACAACGCACCATCCTTCTGGACGCGGCGCACGATCGACAACCGCGGGAAGTCATCCTTGATGGGCAGCCGCACATAGGGGTATTGCTTGTCGTCCCGCAGGACGATGTTGAAACGGGGTTTGTGGCGCTTGACCAGATTGCTTTCGAGAATGAGGGCTTCGAGTTCGGATCGGGTCACCATCGTTTCCAGGTCGGCCACCTGGCCGACGAGCAGCGCGGTTTTGGGACTCTGGTCGGTGCCTTTCTGAAAGTAGGACCGGACGCGGTCGGCGAGCACCGCGGCTTTTCCGATGTAGACGATCTCTCCCTGCGCGTTCTTGAACAGATACACACCGGGGTTGTCGGGCAGATGGGCGAGTTTGGATTGTAAATCCGATGAGGCGGCCATCAGCGATCAGCCTTCAGCTTTCAGGTAAGAGAAACAACAGGGTGATACCTGACATTGTACGGTGCGGAGCGGTGGCGAGCAATCCGGAGGATACCATTCAAGCTGAGGGCTGACGGCTGTTTGCTGAAGGCAGGCTACTTCAGCGATCGCACGAATGACGGGCTTAATGTGCCCCGTGCGACTTCGGCGACGGGACCTTTCATGGTGAGATTGAAGTCAGGAGCCACGTCGATGTTCAGCCTGCCGCCCGGCATGTTGACCGTGACGGGGCTGTTCACCAGTCCCAGACGCACCGCGGCACTGGCCGCGGCGCACGACGACGAGCCGGAGGCTTGGGTTTCTCCGGCGCCGCGTTCCCAGATGAGGATAAAGATGTCCTTCGGCCCAGTCGGAACAGCCAACTGGACATTGGTCCGTTTCGGAAACAGGCGGTGGTTCTCCAACGCCGGTCCGAGGGCCAACAGTTCTTCCCGCGACCAGGACTCGCCTGTTGGCTTGAAGACGACGCAATGGGGATTGCCCACGCTCAGGCCGGTGAAGGTCAACGCGCGGCCTGCGGCGTCGATCGGCTGCTGGATCAATTCCGGGACATCGAGCGTGCAGGGAAGCGCGGACGGCTTGAAGGTGGCCTGTCCCATTTCGACGGTCGCCGCGCCGGCGTCGCCATGGCGATCCAGGTGCAACGCGATCGTCACGAGCCCGCCCTTTGTCTCCACTGTGAAGTGTTTCTTCTTCGTCTTGCCGGTCGCGTGGAGATAGCGTGCGAAGATCCGGAGGCCGTTCCCGGATTTTTCCGCTTCGCTGCCGTCCGGGTTGAAAATGCGCAGCCCGAAATCGGCTTTTTTTGAGGGGACCAGGGCCAGAATCCCGTCGCTGCCGAGGCCCCAGTTGCGGTTGCAGATCAGCTCGATGTTCTTGGGTGTGAGCGTAAAGGTCAATTCTTTGGGGTCCATGACGATATAGTCGTTGCCGAGCCCATGCCCGCGGAAAAACCCGTTCTTCATCGGCTATCTCCTTGTGGAATGTCTCGTTACACGATCTTCACGCCGGCCGGTCGTTCGATCAGTTCAATCTCGTAGCCGTCCGGAGCGTCAATGAAGA
>JABMDG010000062.1:2216-6291 GCA_015904045.1 Nitrospira sp. | reverse complement strand
CCGTCGCGTAGCTGCTATAGGTGACGAACAGTAATTTGGCGGAGACCCAGAGGACGCCGAATACCATGGCGCCCGCCATCGCTTCCCGCCATTCGGGCCGGCGACGGGGAACGTACCGGTAGAGGAAACCGACGGCGACAAATGCAAGGACAAACGGCAACGTATAGGTCAACTGGAAGTCATGAGCCGCGAGGGCGACGAGATCCAGACCCCAGAGTCTCGGCGCATAGGCCGTCAAAAAGTTGAGGGTTTGTGTTGCGACATAGGAAATGATGAGCAAGAGTCCGGTGGCGCCGAGCAAGGCGACCGATATCGCGGTGGAGATCAACGGGTGCCGGCGGCGGGTGCTTTCGAACGCCACGTTGAGTGCATAATCCAATTCGTAGAAGACGAGTCCTCCGAACCAGAAGAACGAGAGGAACACCACCCATCGCACGCTTTCCAGCTCGCTGACACGGTGGAGTTCATGGGCCAGCCGTTCGCCCAACGAGGGCAGGAATCCTTTGAGGAAGCTCAAGAGGAACTGTTCGCCGATCACATCCTGGCTGACCAGAAAACTGATGCCGTACAACAGCAGGAAGACGAGTGGAAAGAGCGAGAGCAGGGAGAAAAATGCAAGCGATGCGGCCAGGCTGGCGCAGCCATGACGTAGAAACGCGTGGAACACATCGCTCAGGAAACGGAAGCCTTGTTGTAGAACTTGCATATAGGCAGCGTAGCATGAGCTGCGATACCGCGCATCTCATTCTTACAGGATAGGAATTTATTTGAACGTTAAGACGGCGTGTCCGGCGAGACTGACAAGGGGGCCGGGGTAGAGGCCGAAAAACACCACGCCCGCCACTGCGCAGGCGAGCACAATGGACAGGGCCGGCGACATGATGAGACGGGGTGAGGCTGCTGTCAGTCGGTCAGGTTCTCGCATGTACATGACCATGATGATGCGCAGATAGTAGTACGCCGAGATTGCCGCGAACACGAGGGCCAGGACCGCCAGCCAGGTCAGTCCCGCTTCCACCGCGGCCATGAACACGTAGAATTTTCCGATGAACCCAGCCGTGGGAGGGATTCCGGCGAGCGACACCATAAAGACGAGCATCAGCAGTGCCGCGAGAGGATGGCGTGCGGCAAGGCCGGTGAAATCCTCAATCTCGTCGCCATCGAGCCCGCCTTTGCGCAGCATCGCCACGATGGTAAAGGCGCCGAAGGTCATAAAGGCGTACAGAGCCAGATAGAGCATGACGGCGGTGATGCCATTTGTCTCTCCGGTCTGGGTGCCGGCGACTCCTGCCGCCACGACACCGATCAAAGCATAGCCGGCATGTGCGATGCTGGAATAGGCCAGCATTCGTTTGATGTTGGTCTGTACCAGCGCCACGATATTGCCCAACACCAGAGTGGCGATGCACAACAGCAGAAAGATGGCAGACCAATTGGCTTTCAGACTGCCGAGCCCTTCGACGAAGACCCGGAGAAATGCGCCGAAACTGGCGGCTTTGGACGCCACCGCCATGAATGCCGTGACGGAGGTTGGCGCTCCTTGATAGACGTCGGGAGTCCACATGTGGCATAAATCACGCCGACGCAGAGGAAGAGGCCGCCGGTAGTGATGCCGTGGTTGACCATCTGCATCACGGCACCTTCGATACCCTGGATGTTGAATGTGAACAGGCCCAGGGTGACGAATCCCATATGACTGACGCTCGAATAGGCGATGAGCTTTTTCAGGTCGGCCTGGGCCAGCGCCATGTAGGCGCCGTAGATGATGGCAACGATCGACAGCGTGATCATCAGCGGCGCGAAGACCATTGAGGCATCGGGCAACATCGGCAGGCTGAACCGCACAAATCCATAGCCCCCCATCTTGAGCAGCACACTGGCGAGGATCACGCTTCCGGCGGTGGGCGCTTCCACGTGCGCATCAGGCAGCCAGGTATGGAATGGGAACATCGGAACTTTCACGGCAAAGGCGGCGAAGAACGCGAGAAAGAGCCAGAATTGCAATGACGCCGGGACGGCGGCCTGGCTCAATTGAACGATGTCGAACGTATGGCCGCTCTGGAAGTACAACGCAAGAATCGCGACGAGGAGCAGGACGCTTCCGACCAGGGTGTACAAGAAAAACTTCACCGCGGCGTAGATTCGATTTGGTCCACCCCACACGCCGATCAGGAGATACATGGGAATCAGCATCGCTTCCCAAAACACGTAGAACAGCACGAAGTCGAGCGCGGCAAAGACGCCGATCATCGCGCCTTCCATGACCAGCAGCATGGCCATGAAACTTCTGATCCGTTGGTCGATCGAACGCCAGGAAATCAGCACACAAAGGGGCATCAGCATCGTCGTCATCAGGACGAGCGGCAAACTGATGCCGTCGAGACCAAGCCGGTAGTGAATCGGCGGGGTGGAGATCCACAGGGCGGTTTCGTTGAATTGCATGCCGCCTGATGATGGGTCGAAGAGCCACCAGAGAGGGAGCGACAGCAGCAGATCGGCGGCGGTGATGCCGAGTGCAATCAACCGGATGCTGGAATCCTTTGCAAAACACAGCGCCACCGCTCCGGCAAGCGGAAGGACGATGAGCAGAGTGAGCCAGGGAAAGGAATGTGTCATTCGTTAATTATCATTCGCCGGAGGCCAAGCGGTCGGTGTTCTCATGGCCCAACGACCAGTGACGGTCTCCTAAAACAGGATGAGCATCGTCACAAGGACGACGATGCCGCCTGCCATTGCCAATGCGTAATGCTGCGTCTGCCCGCTTTGGACCAGCCGGAGCAGCCATCCGCTCCAGGCGACGCCGCGGGCGACGCCGTTGACGGCGCCGTCGATCACTTCGACATCGACGCGTTTCCATAATTCAGAGGCTGCCATCATGGTCGGCTTGACGAAGGCGCGATCGTACGCTTCATCGACGTACCACTTGTTCAACGAGCCTTTGTATAGACTCTCCCACTGCCGGGCGAATCGATCCGGCAGATCCGGATTCAATACGTAGACGTAGTACGCTCCGGCGATGCCCGCAAGCCCCATCACGGTCGCCGCAATCATGATGCCCAGGCCTGCTGCGCCATGTTCCCCCGAATGTTCGTCCCCCGTCGAAAAGACCGGCTCAAGGAATGACGGAATGCCGAGGTACCCGGTCAGAATACTGAGGACAGCCAGGATTAAAAGCGGCACGGTGATTGTCCGTGAAGGCTCATGAATATGATCCGCATGGTGCGGATCGACGTGCGACGGTCCCCAAAATGTCACGAACACCAGCCGGAAGCTGTAGAAGGCCGTCATGAGCGCTGTGAGCAGCCCCAGCACCGCGAGCGCTTGTCCCAGCGGCCCTGACAGCCAAGCGGCCACCAGGACAGCATCCTTGCTGAAGAAGCCCGCCGTGAGGGGGAAGCCCGCCAGGGCGAGCGATCCGATTACGAATGTCCAGTAGGTGACCGGCAATTTGTCCTTGAGTCCGCCCATGCGGCGGATGTCCTGTTCATGGTGTAGCGCCACGATGACGGAGCCGCAGCCCAGGAACAGCAGGGCTTTGAACGCGCCATGGGTCAGCAAGTGGTACATGCCGGACGCATAGGCGCCGAGACCGCAGGCCATGACCATATAACCGAGCTGGCTGACCGTCGAGTAGGCCACCACACGCTTGATGTCGGTCTGAGTCAACGCGATCGTTGCACCCACAACCATTGTCGCGGCGCCGACCAGGGCGACGACCTGCATGGCCACCGGAGACAGGTTATACAGCGGCGCGAGACGCGCGACCATGAACACACCGGCGGTCACCATCGTGGCCGCATGGATGAGGGCCGAAATGGGAGTGGGGCCTTCCATGGCATCGGGCAACCAGACATGCAACGGGACTTGCGCCGATTTGCCGATCGCTCCTGTGAACAGGAGAAGGCCGATGAGGGTGAACACCGACACGTCCCATATCCCGCCCAGGGGGCTCAAGAGGTTGATTGTCTGATTGGCGGCCTCATGCGCGGCCGGGAAAATGTCGTGATAATTCAGCGAGCCGAAGCTGTACCAGACCAGCAGGAGGCCCAGCAGAAAGCCGAAGTCGCCGACGCGA
>JABMDG010000062.1:0-2116 GCA_015904045.1 Nitrospira sp. | reverse complement strand
ATCTGGACGCAGCCGCCGCAAAACTCGCAATTGAGAGGGTGCGGCCCGAAGTGTTTAATCTCGGTCATGGTGCCGCGCCCGGCCGGGGCCAGCGCTTTCACATCCATCACTTCGTCGCAGTAGCGGACGCAGCGCAGACACTGGACGCAGCGGTTCATCTGTGTCTCGATGAGCGGGCTGAAGTAGTCCTTTTGGAAAATGCGCTTGGTCTCCACGAACCGGCTGGTGGTCGGCGTATATTGATGGGAGAAATCCTGGAGGTCGCACCGGCCACCCTGGTCGCAGACCGGGCAGTCGAGCGGGTGATTGGCCAGAATGAACTCGAGCACGGATTTGTGGGCGTCATTGACCACGGTGGTGGCCGTCCGCACGCTCATCCCCTCATCGGCCAGGGTGCTGCACGCGGTTTGAAGTTTGGGCATCTTCTCGATTTCCACGAGGCACATGCGGCAATTGGCATCCGGCTTCAGTTTCGGGTGATAACAAAAATGCGGAATCATGACGCCGATGCGCCGGGCCGCTTCGATCACGAGCGTCCCCTTGGGAACGCTGATCGGCGTTCCGTCGATAGTAAGGCGTACGGTTGTTCTTGTGGCGTCAGGCATCGTCGTCGTTGTTCGTTAGCCGTGAACCGTTACACCCTCGGCTTCGCCGCGAGGCGAGCGCAGCATGCCGGCGGATAACGGTTCGCGTTTAATGTCGTACTCCTGCTGCCTCCGGCATGATGAGGTCGGCTGCTTCTGCTTCGCGGATCAGGGACACGTATTCGTCCCGCCAATATTTCAAGGTGCTCTGAATCGGGGCGACCTCTGCGTCGCCAAAGGCACAGACGGTACGGCCGGCGATGTTTTTACACAGATCCAACAAGGTTTCAAGGTCTTCCATCCGCCCTCGTTTGGCCATGATGCGGCGCATCGTTTGAACGAGCCAGGAACTGCCTTCCCGGCATGGGCTGCACTTCCCGCAGGACTCATGGTAGAAAAATTCCATCAGCCTGAGCGCTGCCCAGACCATACTCGTTCCTTCTTCCATCACGGTCACGCCTCCGGAGCCCAGCATCGACCCGGCCGCCGCTACCGATTCGAAGTCCAGTTTGACATCGAGATGATCCGGCGTCAGAAACGGCGCCGACGCTCCGCCGGGGATGAAGGCTTTGATCGGTTTATCCGAGCGCATGCCGCCGGCATGTTCGTAGACCAGCTCACGGAACGTCACCCCCATCGGGACTTCGTAATTGCCGGGCCGCTTCACATGGCCGCTGACGCAAAAGACTCTGGTGCCGGTGCTCTTCGGCGGCGAGCCGATCGCCGCAAACCATTCGGCGCCTCGCGTGAGAATGTGGGGCAGATTGGCGAGTGTCTCAACGTTGTTCACCACGGTGGGTTTGTTATACAGGCCGTGCGTGGCGGGAAACGGGGGTTTTATGCGGGGAAGGCCCCGTTTGCCTTCGAGCGATTCCAGGAGCGCCGTCTCCTCGCCGCAGATATAGGCGCCCGCGCCGCGATGCACCCAGACGTCCACATGAATGCCCGTGCCCAGAATGTTCTTCCCGATATATCCGGCGGCGCGTGCCTCGCTGATCGCCCGCTCCAAAATCTTCGAGCCCAGGACCATTTCACCGCGGATATAAATATAGGCTGATTCCGCGCCGATGGCATAGCAGGCCAGGACAATGCCTTCCAACACTTGGTGCGGGTCCCGCTCCATCAGCTGGCGATCTTTGAATGTCCCAGGTTCGCTTTCATCGGCGTTGCAACAGAGATAGCGGGGGCCTTGGTAGTCTTTCGGCAGAAATCCCCACTTCACGCCGGTCGGAAAGCCGGCGCCGCCGCGGCCGCGCAGCCCCGATTTGCGGACTGCCGCGGTGACATCCGCCGGGGCGGTCTTACCGAGTGTCGCGCGCAGGGCTTGATAGCCGCCAGTCGCTTCGTAGTCGGCCAGCGATCCCGTATAACCGGGTTGCGACATATTCTTAAGCAGGAGCAGTTCGTGTTTCGGCATAGTCTTCGTCCGTGAAACGTTAGGCGAAGGTCACTTCGCCATCGCCTCACCCCTTACCCCTCACCCCTTAGGGCATTCACCGGCAGCGGCCACATGTATGGGCCGCTCTTCAAAT
>JABMDG010000061.1:10669-28080 GCA_015904045.1 Nitrospira sp. | reverse complement strand
CAGGGTGGTCGTGACTTGTGGGACGGACAGGCCGACGCGCACGTTCGCCGGAATGTAATACCCATAGATGGCGAGGCCTATAATGTTAATGTAGGCACACGCAAAGAACACACCCATAAAGATATTGCCGAACTTCGCCCATGACACAGTCGAGACTTTATTCCCTCGCATGTACCAGACAAAGCTCAGCACGGTGGTGGTAATAATGACGTTGATGCCCCCATTTTTGGCGGACATAACCCCATAATTCCCAAGCACGGGATGCTGCTGTCCTCCCATCGCCTTCAATTCCGCCGGTGTCATGACCATGGTATGCGGCGTAATGAAGACCATATAGCCGCAGGCGAGCAAGAAGACCAAGTATTTGATGTAACGTTGATATTTCTCAGCCCCTCGCATCCGACCCATCGCCTGCCAGAGATAATAGTTCGTACTCAAGAACAGAATGCCGATCATCGTCGCCTGAATGATAAACAACCAGGCAAGCAGACCTCCCATGAGCGTGATCCCCATCTGCTGGCGATAGGCATAGACTTCGCGCATCAGCCAATACCCAGCGAAGGGAAGCGGGATCAGGAACGCCACACCGAGGGCCATGGCGATATAGCCCATCCAATCGTAGTGCGCACGGTCTTCGTCTGTCTTTGCCGCCAGGAACTTGTACGCAGCATAGGCCGCCACGACACCGCCACCGAATGCCATGTTGCCCAAAATACGATGGAGATTAAGCGGATTCCACAGCGCGGTATGAATGACGTGCCAGATGTTGCCGAGATACCGGCCCTGCTCATCCACGCCGGCCGGCGACATCATGAAACCGATCCAGGAATTCGCCAGGAACATGAGCAAGGTGCCGATGATGTTCAAGATGACAGACATGCTCAAGTGAATCCACTTCAAGAACCCTTCCTTCATCTTGTCCCAACCATAATAATAGATGTAGAGGGTTCCGCTCTCCGCGACGAACATCAACGCGTAGATGTGCATGACCGGACGGAAGATGCTGGATAAGTACGAAAAGAACGCCGGATAGAGCGTCAAGAACGTAAAGATCAAAATACCGCCCAGGATGGCCGTCAAGGAGTAGGCCGTCAAACTGATCTTAATGAAGTCGTAGGCCAGCTGATCGTACCGCTTCGCAAGGGCCTTGTCCTTGGTCACGACCCCCATGAACTCGATGATCATGCAGAAGATCGGGACGGCCAACACGAAGCTGCCGTAATAGAGGTGCTGCTGGTTGGCAAACCAGAGCAGGACACGGCTTTCAAAGTTGTACCGCGGATAGTCCTTGGGACCGTCCGTAGTCTTAGGAGCAGGGGCACCCACCACAACACCTTCAGTCTTGTAGTAGACATCGCGCCCCTTCTCGACTTTATCCCCTTCTTTCTTTGCACCGTCGGCTGTCGCCTCTTCGCCAATAGCCAGCGACGGCATCGCCACGACGATCGGAAGCAGAAGGAGGCCAACCATCGCGCACAGCGCCATGATTGAGAACAGGCGCTTACCGATTACGCGGCCCATGTGATACCTCCTTGATTCATTCACTGTCGTTCCTCAAAGTTTCCATAGCCTGCAGTTCAGCACCCCGATCCACCTTGGTTTATTGGCGGAACAGGTACCAGAAGTCCAGGCCCTGCATATCCATCATGAAATGATCGACCGTCAAAAAGTATCCCACCGAAATGATGAGTGAGACGATTACGGCGACGACCGGATTATTCAGAACAGCCATTGCTCTCTTCTCCTCCGTTGTTCCCTATCGTGACTCATAGACTGAGAGGCCCGACGGATCATTCATCAACAGGGGCACTGTATGCCGGCGAACCAATAGAAAAACCACAAGCCCGCTGCACAGGTAACGTAGAAAATCATCTTACCGATTTTGACCTTGATTTCGCTGTCTGGAGGTGATGCCGACGCCATCTGTAACTCCTTATTTCAATTCGAGAGGGGGAAGTATATACGCCTTGTGTTTCTTGACATCCAGGGGACCTGAATGTTATTCACCTTTGCGTTAGACGCAGCGACGAGCCACATCCAACTTAGACGAATAAAATCATGTCGCAAAACTCAAAAGTGTTCGACATTATAGTTTTGGCTGGTATGGTTGTCAACCTCATTTTGGCCGTGTTTTTGATCCTCTACTATTTCGACTTTCTCTAATCTCAGAGTTTCTTGTCCTGCTTCTCCTGACCGGAATTGGTCGAGCTCGCACAGCGAAATCCGATCGTTTCATCTCGAAAATCCGGCATCATCTTACTTCGACTCGTGATTCGAACGTCCGCTCCAGTCGTCGTATAGCTCCCTCCACGAAGCACCCGATAGGTCCCGTACTCAGGACTCGGCGGGTTCCGATCCGGCGAACTCTTATAGTACGTTTCATCGTACCAATCAGCGACCCACTCCATGACATTGCCCGCACCATCCATCACTCCATAAGGACTCTTGTCAATCTGAAAGGTCCCAACACGTGCCGAAACTTCATACCCGTCCTTCACGCGAGCCCAATTCGCCCCATCGGGCTGCTCCTTATCTCCCCATGGCCAAAGCCTTCCATCTGTACCGCGCATGGCCTTTTCCCATTCAGCTTCAGTGGGAAGCCGCTTGCCTTTCCAACGACAGTACTCTTCAGCGTCATCCCAGGATACATAGACGATCGGCTGGTTCACGCCACGCACTTTGGCACCGCTCTTGGCATAGCGCGAAGGAAGTCCGGGTTTTCGATGCCCCGTGGCCATGACGAATTGTTGATACTGATGATTGGTCACTTCGAAGCGATCGATTGAATACTCACCCAGGTGGATCGTCCGCGTCGGTCGCTCATCGAAGCCCCCATTTTCCGTTCCACGAACAAACGGCCCCGCTGCAATCGCCACCATCTCATCCGGAATCGGTTCCTCACCAGGAGCACTTTCAGCCGCCAACTCAACGTCGGCAGTAGTTCCAGACGTCGGCTTTTCATACGGTGTCACCGTAGTCCCGCGCAAAATGGCAATGATGGGCATCGCGGCGCACGCCAACACCACAAACAGAAAGACCAATTTGAATTTGGATTCAAGCATGTCGGCTTAGAGAGCAGAGGGATCGCCCTCCTGCTCCAGATCCGCCGCGCAGCGTATTCCGATGGTGATATCCGTCCGCCAGTGTTTCGCGGCGAATCGTTTGGACACCCTCGCGTTGTGTTCCGTTTCCCGCCACGACCCGCCTCGCACGACCTTCAGATCGGCATTGTCAGGCCCCTTCGGATCTCGATACGGCGATTTCTTGTAATAGCCTTCGTCGTATGAGTCGGCCACCCATTCGGCCACATTGCCGGTCATATCGTAGAGCCCGTAGGGACTCCGCCCTGCCTCGAACGAGCCGGGAGGCGCGAGATACTTGTATCCGTCTTCGCTGCCGTCCACATTGGCCGTGTTGACGGCGAATTTGTCGCCCCACGAATACTTCCTCTTCCCCTCGCCCCGACCCGCCTTTTCCCATTCCGCCTCAGTCGGCAGACGCTTGCCGGCCCATTTACAATAGGCCATCGCATCGTCCCAGGACACGCTCATCGCCGCAAACTCAGGCTGGAGCAGCTTCGATTGGTCGTCCTCGAACACCTCGATCTTCGGCATGGAACGCTTGGTCATCTTGGCAAACCGCATGTATTCCGCCTGCGTCACTTCTTTTCGATCGAGGAAAAACCCCTTCAAGAACACCTGGTGCTCAGGCGCTTCGTCGGGATCACCCTCATTACTGCCCATCGTAAAGGGCCCTTCAGGTATCTGGACCATTTCACGGCCTTCATCGCCCATCCTCGTCTTGTACATCGAGTAATCTTGGGCAACCCCGGCACTGACCGTCTGCTTCGTCTCGGACTTGATTGACATGGCCAGTTGCTTCATTTGATTGGCCTTGTAGGATTCATAGACCAGCAACCCGACCATCAACAAGAAGGACCCAAACACGAACGCAATCGACCCGTACAGTACACCCTTGTTTTCCACGCTGTATCCTTTTTCTGATTACGGCTGAACTGCCGAGGGTGCGGCTGGCTCGTTCGAGGCCTTCCGGGCGGCGCGCGCATCCAGCAACATTGAAATATGTACGCCGAGGAATCCCCCCATGGCGGCCCCCGCCCCGGCTCCGACCCATATGCGATCGGCGCCCGCCAACAGCCAGGCCAATGCGCCGCCCAAGACTGCGCCGATCATGATACTGATGAGAAACCGGCGCCCCCCCAGAAGTCCGATGACCCCACCGAGTACCAATCCCACACCGATCGTCACGGGCAACAGCCCATTGTCCATAACGATCCCGATCAGCGTTCCGACAGTGCCCATGACCGCCATCCCCAGAACGATATCCAGCACTTTCCACAGGGGCGTCGATTGGACCTGCACGTCAGCCATGAGACGACTGCGCTCCTACTTCGCTGGCACTGCTACCATCGGGCCGAAATCGATCTCGACGCCGGAGCCCGCCACAATAGAGATTCCCCAGGCTTTGGGCGCGGGCTCGTGACGATGGATCTTCTTGAAGTCCTCGTACACGTTGACCCGCTCCTCAAACCATTGGCCCAGCACAGCGGTCCCGCTTTGGACGACAAGTTCGGACCCGCTGAACATGCCCCCTTCGGTCAGCGTGCCTTCCGGTTTTGTTGCGCTCCACACATATTTTGTGAAGACCGGAATAAAGAGCAGATCGGTATCGAGCGACGCATAGATCGCCGCCAGCGGCTCGGCTCCCGTCGGCGCTTTCACTAGACGCCATCGCCACGTCAACACGGGGTAGGCCTTGGGATCCCAGTCGATCTTCCTTTTCTTGATCCGCTGCCCAGCGTCCTTGGCCGACAAGAAATTGGCGCCGTTTTCCGACTGCACTTTGTACGCCTCACGGCCTTTTGACTGGCTCCGTTGATTTTCATGTTCCCAAACCGACGGAAACCCATCGGCCTCTTTCGCCTTGAAATCTTCCAAGACGAGCGTCTGCCCCAGTGCCAGACCTGGATCAGACCATGCGGCACAGCACCACAGACCGCCAAGAATCATTAGTGCACGAACCAACACACTCGGCCTCATAGCGATTTCCAACACCCTTTCTATGTTTCTTGCGAGGGAACCGGCGCGAGCAGCGGGGCCTCTTTCTCACCAAGCTCCTCGCCCATGACCGATACCGGCTGCTGTCCACGCTGACACATCCAGAACAAGATCAGGACCGTGCCCCAGAACACCACCATATTTAACGTCACGATCTTGGCGGCAACCGCCAGGTCCGGCGTGAAGGCCCAGGGCGACACATCAGCCATCAGTTCGCTGACGTGCCACGACAACCGCCCGGACGATCGGATAAACCCCATCAACCCCATTACCCAACTGAACGCCGCTGCCATGCCGAACAGGGCCACCATGCCACGAAAGGGGATCTTCCCCCACTGGATCACCCCATGGACGATCGCGCCCTTGAGCATGGAGCGATTCACCATCAGACTGCCCACGATCACCGTGAACGTCGTGAGCGCCTGCGGAGCAGACAGCCCCACGCGAATCTTCGCCGGCAGATAGAACCCATACACCGACAGCCCGATGACATTGAGCATGCCAACGGCGAAGAGGACGGCGATTACGATATTACCCGTTCTCACCCATGAAACGATCATAGTTCGATTGGCCCGCCGATAAAACAAATAGCTGAGCGCGGTGAAGAGCAGGATGGCATTGATCGCCCCATTCTTGGACGACATGACCCCGTAGTTCCCGATGACCGGATGCTGCGCGCCGCCCATGGCCTTCACCTCTCCCCCGGACATCAACAGCGTATGGGGCGTCAGCCAAATGAACAGGGCCAGCATCATCCCGCCGAGCACGAATTGATAGTAGGGCTGATACCGTTCCGCTCCTTTCAGCCGTGCCATGCTTTGCCAGATATAGTAATTGATGCCGAGGAAGAGCACGCCGATCAGCATCGCCTGCACGACAAACAGCCAGGTCAACAACCCTCCCATCATCGTCACGCCCATGCTTTGACGAAAGACGAAGACCGACCGCATCAGCCAATAGCCGGCAATCGGCATGGGAAGGAGCGCGCACACCATCACGAACAGGAAGACGTAGCCCACCCAATCGAAATACGCCCGCTCCTCAGTGGTCTTGGCGGTGAAAAACCGATAGCAGGCATAGGCCAGCACGACCGCTCCACCGGACATGATATCCGCCAGAAAACGATGCACGTTGAGCGGGTTCCAGAGCACGGAATGCAAGAGGTGCCAGGCGTTGCCCAAATACCGTCCCTGCGCGTCCACGCCGGCCGGCGCCATCATAAAAGCAGACCAGGCATTGACGAGCAACAACAGCGCGGTCCCCACGATATTCGTCATGATGCCGATCGACGCATGAATCCATTTCCGTCCCCGCTCCGCCAACCGGTTCCAGCTGTAGTAATAGACGATCAGCAAGAGCGACTCTCCGACAAACACGGCGGCGTAGGCCGGCATGAACGATTTGAACGTGCCCCCCATGTAGTTCATGAAACTCGGGTAGAGCGTGATAAACAAGGTCAGCATCGCACCGCCGATGAGTGCGGTAACCGAGAGGGCCAGCAGCGCAACCTTCGCCAGATCTCTGGCCAGCCCGTCGTAGCGCAGCGCCAAGGCCGGCTTCTTGGTTATCAATCCGAGGAACTCCAGCAGCGCGCAGAAGAGCGGCAGCGCAAGGACGAATCCGCCGAAATAGGTATGTTGCTGCGTCACAAACCAGACCAACACCCGGCTGTCGAACGAGCCGATGCGCGGATAGACCATTTCATGCGGCGCCGGGGCCGGCGGTCCCTGCGGTGTACCGGGCGTATTGAAGTAGAAATCCGTCGCCTCCTCGGCAAACGAGGGAACGTTCAAGGCCGGACTGAGCCAACCCACCAGCGCCACGAACAGAGTACACAACGCGAGGCGAACTCGCTTCGGTGTGACAGAGGTCCTATTCATCTCATCAAACCTTTGATCCACGCGCAGCTGCGATCGGCGCTGCGACGCTGGTCGACTTTCCAAGAATGCCCATGACGAACGGACATCGCAACATCCCTTCCGTCAACTGCGGAGCCTGCACATCCTCGACCCGGCGGCGATGGCCCAGGTAATAGCCGTAGAGCCCCATGATGGCCGCCACCACGGCGCCGCCCACCACGGCGCCGCCTGCTGGGACTTCCGGCTGTCTCAGCATGAATACCAGGACTCCCAGTACCACGAGGTAATAGGTCGAGGCAAACGCCATCCCCGGCCACCACCAATATTTCAACAACTCACCCGGCGCGATTCGCCGCAGCGTTTCCGCCAACGGCATGGAGGGGTGCCACCCCCTCAAATACGCACAGAGCGCGATCCCTCCGCCTACGAGGGTGACAAGGGCCACTTGAACCAACGCCGCGACCTGCTGACTTTCTACAGCCAGTCCCAGCGAGATCGCGACGGCGCCAACGAACAAGCCAGCTATGACCCAGGAACCGGCTTGAGCCGTATGCTCTCGCAGCATGGCTCGCAGGGGCGCTCCATTTGGAAACGTCGGAACCGGCCGGCCCTTCAGCGCGACGTTCCGCACATGACCGATTTCAAATGCATCGCGCGCCACTGAGGTACAAGAAATGATGATCGCCATCATAGCCGGACCGTCAGGATGCTGGAGATAATCGTAACCCACCAGCCACAACAGGGCTAAGACCAGCAGCGAGAGCTGCAGGCCATAGACCGCCCCGATCCAGCCCGCCAACCAACTGAGCAATCGGGCCCCATCATCTCGTGCGATCGTCGCCCATGAGGCAGATCGTCCGACGCGATATGCCAACAGCGCCGTCACCACTGCCACCAGACTGCTGACCGAGAGCAACACCAAGGGATCGGCGAGGGGGACCATGTGTTTGGCCAGCCGGTAGATGCCGAACGCCACCAACCCGGGCACGAACATCACGATCCGCTTCTGCTTGCGGACCGACTCGTCCGTGACCGCCAGGCTCAGGCTGGGAAGCACCCGCAATGCCATCCGATGCAACATTCTTAACCCGTCGCTCGTGAAGCGTCGTTCGTGAAGGGCGTCACGAAACAATTCCACTTCCTGCAATCAATTCGCATCATCTTGGACGCTTCACGCTTCACGCTTCACGTTGCTCATGCCAAAGTATTTCGCTTTGATCTCTTCCATCAGCGCCACCGTGACGCGAGCGGTTCCACGATCGGCGGCCGTCCGTTCGAGTTCAACCCGGGCCATTGCACGAACCGGGGCCGGCACCCGCTCCAGCCGCTGCTCCGCTTCGGGCTCCCATTCGATTCGCTCGCCCGTCCGCGGGCGAAGCAGCGCCTCATAGGTGATCACCCGTTCACCAAGAGCCCTCGCTTGCCCCTCCACCTCATCCCGATAGAACGGGGCCATATACGGCGGCATTCGTTCTAATCGGTGCAAGGCATCATCCGTCCACATCAGCCGATCGACCAATCCGTCTGTGCGCCCTGCCGGAACATCGGCGCCGACTTTCAGACCGCAACCCCGGCATTCCGATCGGATGAACCATTGCGGCGTTCCATCCTCGTAGACCCGCTCTTCCACTCCCTCCGTATGCATCCAGCGCCCACAGCCGCAGGTCAGCATAAAAAGACCCCGTGAAGCGTTTCGGAACGGATTGCCTTCATGTCATCCAATTTTGCCTGGATACAGAATGTAGAGCATGGTGTAGGTGAAGCTCCCCGTGACGAACAGCACGCAATAAATGACCATCGTAAATCGGCCGAGCGCGCGATGGCGTTGCCCGCCGTTCGGCCAAATCCGCTGAATCGCCATTTCGACGGCAAAGACAATGGCCACGAGGATCAAAAACGCCAGATAGACTTCCAGCTTCCGCATGGAAAATCCGGCGTTGGCGACGCGCGACGCAAACAATCCCATCACCACCACGATAATCCCGCCAAGAATAAGTCCCACCTTCTTCCACGTGGTTTGGAGCAAGGACTCTCTGAGTGACCGGATGCCGTCCACGAACTGCTGGGCGCGGAACCCCAACACCATCATATACACCGCCATGATCAGTCCGATGATGACCAGGATGATGTGGAGCGTCAGCACGGGGATGAACACGTAATCGTACAGTTCTTGGGAGCCGCCGAACCCTTCTTTGCCCTCGAACGCCAGGACGCCGAGCTGCCGGAACAAATAATAGGCGATGAAGAAACTGAGCATGGCCACCATGCCGCCCAACATCAACCAATGATGGGCGTCGGCTTTCCGCTTGCGAGCTTGAAACCAGCCGAGGACAAAGAGAGCGGTAAAGAGGGTCGCCATAAACTGGCTCAAGTCCGCCCCCACCGTCGCGTGCGTCCCGAAGAATCCTGGTTCCCGCAGCCAATCCATAAGGTCAGACCCTTCGTCGTTCGTCGCTCGTGAAGCGTATCTCGCAACCCCGTGTGCGCTTCACGAAATACGTTCACGCTTCACGAATTTTCACGCCCTGCACGACAGCAGTCTGTTCCAATTCCGTGACGGCCGTGAATCCCGCCTTGGTCATCCACTGCATCGCCTCGGCCGTCTTGTAACAGCCGCCCTGCTGCGTGTTGACCAGGATATGCACGGCGAAGGCGGTCGTCCAAGCCGGCCCCGTCCCGGCTTCATCAAGAAACCGATCCTTGATGATCAACCGGCCGCCCGGTGCCAGATGCCCGCACACCTTACTGACCAGCGCTGCATTCGATTCGAACGTTTGATAATGCAAGATGTCGGACATGAGCGCGACATCATAGGGACCGCCCAGACCATCCCGGTTGAAATCGCCGGGGAGCAGCGAAATCCGCGATTCCAGTCCCGCCTCTTTTACGGTTTTTTCTGTCAATCGAAGCGTCGCCGGAAGGTCGAACACCGTCGCCGTCAATTCGGGATAGACCTGGCAAAATGCGATGGCGTTCGTCCCGGCGCCTCCGCCCAAATCCAGCAGCCGTTCATGCCCCGTCAGCTTCAGCCGCTTGGCCAAATCGGGCCCGCTCTGCCGGCCGATTCGATCTAACACGGCCAGCACGTTCCCGCCCAATTCAGGATCAGTTTCAAATACATGCCGATCGACTGACCGGCGTCCGGTTCGGATCGTCTCCTCCAACTTTCCCCAGTTGTTCCATTCCGCATCGTGCAGCACCAGCAGGTGGCCGATGTACTGGGCTGAATGCCGGACCAGGTGCTTTTCCGCCGCTGAGGAATTCCCGTACAGATCCCCTTCTTTCATCAACAACTTCAGGGCAACAAGGGCGTTCAGGAGAAGGTTGAGGGTCGGCTCATGGGCACCGATCCGTCCAGCCACCTCACCGGCCGTTTTCGGCTTGCCATCCAGTGCGGAAAAGACGTCCAGCTTGACCGCGGTCAGGAGGATCTTGGTTTCCCAGTAATAGCCAAGCTGGAAGATTTCCGCGAGCGAGAGTTCTCGTGACACACCAATCCCCTTGCCCCTTGGCCAGAAGGCTTATAAAGCGAAGATCTTACCTAGATCGGAAAGTGAAAGGCAAGGAGGCGGCAGGGCTGGAACGGCCCTCAAAACACGAAGGGCAGCGGACTGCTCCGCTGCCCTTCACGTACACGAAAATGGAACCAGGCTTACTTAATTTCAGCCTTCAGATTGGCCGTGCCGCCGTCGGTGACGTCCACATCGAACTCGATCTTCTTGCCCTTACCGGCAAACGGATGCCAGGCCACGACTTTGTGCTTGCCAGCCGGCACATCCTTGAGCTCAAAGGACCCATCGTCCTTCACGACGGCAAAGTGCGCATTCGAGACGGGCAGGAAGTACCCCTGCATGAACTCATGCTGATCGCACTGCAAGCGGTAATACCCGTCCTTCTCCGCACCGCCGCGGAAGGTCACCGGCTTGTCGAGCTTGTCACCCTTCTTGGCCAAACCGATGTTGAAACCGGTCGCCGAGGAGGTTCCCTTTACGGTAAAGCTGTGCGGATTGTGGAGCACACCTGCGACCGACTTGGGATCGTCCGGATCGGCATCGGTATTTTCAACCTTGAAGGGCCGCGTATTGACGACCACACCGCTGAACGGCTGGAAATCACAGAATGCCGCCACCACTTCCGTGCCGGCATAGCTGTCCATGAACGCCTTATCTTCGATGTCCGCCACGGCCACGACCGCACCCTTCAACCCACCATCCTTACTCACTTCGATCTGCTTCAATAACCGCTTGTCACCATCCACCAGGGCCTTGTTAGGGATCTGGGGACAAAACTTCGGGTTCGGGAACTTTGAGAACAAGAACTCCTTAGTCTCCGCTTTTCCGGCATAGGTCACCTTGCCGGAAATCGTTCCCCCGGCGAACGACGTGAGAGGCACCGCGACGATCGCGACGGCTGCCACGCCCAATATGACTGATACTGCACTCTTCATATGACTGCCTCCTTGTGATTAACGTGACTGCCTGCTTCCTGTCTTGCGGATTCCGTTTCCACTCCAACGGCCATCAGAAAACATAGAAGCGCCCACATATACACGATCGGCCACTTACCGGCGAGGCTAGCGTTGGACCGAGTATCTGGAAAATGATATTACCGCACCGGACTCTCTCAAACAAGACCCAAAATTTCACCTGTGCGGTCGCCGCATCACGGCAGGCCGTGCATTACACCACTGTCCAACCTATTAGGCAGGTCCAGCAAGGGGAGTCCCTGGGTGCAAAAGGAATGGCTAATCGCCAGTCAACCTGCTAGAGTGACCCCCATCGGCCACTGCTCTCGAAAACCCCGAGGTCTTGTCGGTAGCATGCTCCAACCAGCCGAGGCGTCCACCATCCCGAACATTCAGCCTGCTCAGATTGAACCTCCCGTGGCAGGGCCAGGACTCCGACGCACGTTTCCGCTTTATGTCACCATCCTGCTCTTCAGCGCCGTCGTCGCCAGCGCAGTGATCGGAGTGCCGCTGTTTGGATTCTTGTACGGATACACTTGGCTGGATTGGGCCCTGTTCGGACTGTTATACGTCGTAACCGGCCTGGGGATTACCGTCGGCTATCACCGCCTCATTTCGCATCGAAGTTTTGCGTGTCCGGATTGGGTCAAAGTAGGGTTTCTGATCGCGGGCGGATGGGCGCTGCAAAACTCCGCGTTGAAGTGGGGCGCGGACCATATCCGGCACCATGCGGCGTGCGACCAGGACGCAGACCCCTATAATGCCAAGCTGGGATTTTGGCACAGCCACTGCGGCTGGCTCTTTGCGAGTCAGCGTTACTCCGATGAGAAATATGCCACAAGGCTCCGGCAAGATCCGATCATCATGTGGCAACACCGGTACTATGTCCCGATCGTCCTCGCAGGGTTGGCGCTGCCGTTCATCGTGGGATTTCTGTACGGGGGATGGTTAAGCGGGCTGGGCTGTTTCATGCTGGCAGGAATCGGCAGAACCTTTGCCGTACTCAACTCGACCTTTTGCATCAACTCCGTCTGTCATATCTGGGGGAAGCAGCCGCACGGCCAAAAGGATTCCAGCCGGGACAGCTGGTTGGTGTCACTATTGACGTTTGGTGAGGGCTACCACAATTACCACCACACGTACCCAACCGACTACCGAAACGGTCCGCGCTGGTATAACTTCGATCCGTCGAAATGGCTGATCTACACCCTGTCGCTCGTAGGCCTGGCCTCCTCGCTCCGCACGGCCTCCGGTGGGGAACGAGGACAAGTGCTGATGGCTGATGGCCGGTAGCTCGTAATCGGATCAGCAGATTGGCTCGCCCGGATTCACCTCTCTGGTTTCTTGCCATAAGCCATACGCCATCGGCTCTTTCGATCCAACCACGTCAACATGTTCTCCAGCCCTGTGGCCAGGAACCGTCGTCCCTGACACGATGTTCGGTCCCGCGTTCTTCACCCACAAGTTATTTTTCTCGGACGATCTTGGTAGCCATCGCTTTGACAACCACTTCTTTGCCCTCTGGGTTCTGGGCCTTATCGGTTGAGACATCAATCGTCGCGTGGACGACCACTCGCTCGCCTTCACTCGCCAACATGGGAATCTCATTCGTCTCACACCGGACCAGGTAGAGGACGTCGAGCGCGCCGCTCTCGCTGCTTGGCCTGGCTTCCTCGCTCCGCACGGCCTCCGGTGGGGATCGAGAACAAGTGCTGATGGCTGATGGCCGGTAGCTTTTAGCCGGATCAGCAGATTGGTTCGCCCGGATTTACCTCTCCGGTTTCGTGCCATAAGCCATACGCCATCGGCTCTTTCGATCCAACCCCGTCAGTATTTTCTCCATGCCACCGGCGGCAGATTCCAGAGCTCTGCGCGTCCCGTCTATCCTCATCCCCTGACGAAACGTTGATCACATCGTCCACTGAAACGACGGGAATGCGGATAGCCGTCAGGCCACGCAACCGTCCACGGAAATCTCTGGAATATAGCCTTCCCTCTCCTCCGGCCTTCTCAAAAACCTTACTTGGAAGCTCCGGAATCCCCCATCGATTTATCAGGGATTTTGGCCTATCCTACGGGATGTTCAAAAACAAATGATTCTGAGTGTACTAGTCCGTTCTTCAGCGGGAGAAGAGAGTTAAGTCAGAACCTGATAAGTCGCACATCACGGTTGGCGTGCATATACATATAGAGGAGGTGTGAGATGGCAACACAATCTAGGCTCATTCTGGTAACGGGTGCCACAGGACAACAAGGAGGAGCCGTCGCGTCCGCACTGTTGGCGCAAGGGCAGAAAGTCCGCGTGATGAGCAGAACACCTGAAAAAGCCTCCGCGTTGGCTCAAGCTGGTGCGGAAGTGGTCAAAGGAGACTTGACCAATCCCTCTGATTTACAGGCGGCGCTCCGGGGGGCGCACGGGGTATTTGCCATGTCGACTCCTTTCGAGGCAGGGATGGAGGCGGAGGTGCGTCAGGGGATCATGCTCGCGGATGCCGCAAAGCAGGCTGGCATTGCCCATTATGTCTATACGTCCGTCGGGAGTGCGCATCGCAACACGGGGATTCCACACTTTGAGAGTAAGTGGAAAGTGGAGCAGCACATCCGACAGATTGGATTGCCGGCCACGGTTCTGCGGCCCGTGTGGTTTATGGAGAATTTCACCACCTTTGCGAAACCGTCTGCGCAAGGGGTCTTGATGCTGCCAATGAATCCGGCTAGGAAGCTGGCGATGGTTGCACTCAAGGATATTGGCGCGTTCGGTGCGGCCGCGTTCCTGCGCCCGAACGATTTTCTTGGACAGGCCATCGACTTGGCCGGGGATGAACTGACCATGCCTGAGACCGCCGCCTTGTTGACCAAGGCGCTGAGCCGACCAATCCACTTTCAGGAGTTCCCGATGGAGCAGGCCGAGGCGGCGATGGGCCATGACCTCGCCACGATGTTTCGCTGGTTCAACGAGGTTGGCTACGCGATCAATGTTCACGCGTTGAAACAGCAGTTCGGGATGCCGCTCACCACATTTGCTGAATGGATCAAGACAGTCGACTGGACGAATGGGTGAATAATAGGGGCCACGCTAAGGAAGAGTGGACTTCCCACGGCTTCGCGGACGACGGACACTGAAACACTCGAATAGAGTATTGACCTCGGCCTGAGCCTTAACCTACCTGAACGTTGCTACGGCATCTCGTCGAGGAGCGAGCGTGGAGAAGACTCGATGATCGAGGATTGCACCGGTGGCAGCGGTGACGTTTGGCGTGGAGGACCCGGTAGGACAAGCGGCGTCCCCGTTTGATTGGCCCCTTGGATGAGCCCGATGGACAGCTGCGGGCCTAATGTCCCGACTGCGCCGCTCCAGGCTTGGCCTGTCGTCGGATTACGAAAACTGTACGATTGAAAGTTTTGGCCCGGCGTGTACAGGAAGCCCTGCGTACCTTGATTGTCGTTGTAGAGATTCCCGCCCGGCATTCTAGCCAGCGGCGCAACACCGCCGCCGAAGGCCCGTACGCCCGACACATTTTGAGCCCACGCGGAAGAACCGGCGTCGGCTATCACCAACAGACAGATCCACAATAAGATCCGCACCATCCGAGCCCTCTCAACTGCAGGGTGTGTGTTCATCCCATCAAACATGGACGCGTTCTATCGATGCATTATATGATGCGTCTACTACAACTGTCCACGGAGGCGTTTATGTCTGTCGCCACATTCGGTCAGGAATACCGCCGTATTGCACTCGTCTTAGCTGGTCTCGTGAGCCTCTCGGGACCGACCGTCGGGTGGAGTGCGGGGATTGAAACCGATCCGCCCACTGAGCAGCGGGAATCCCTTTCACTGGCTGACGCCGCGCTTCGCGCGTTGCGCAGCAATCTGGACATCAGCATCAGCCGGCACACCAAGGAAAGCCGGCTGGCTGACATCGTCATCGAACAATCCAAGTTCGACCCGACGTTCAGTCTCAACGGGACCTACAACCGAGCTGCGAGCCCGCTCAACCGGCCGGTGTTCGGCGGAACGGGCGGCAGCTTGAACAACATCACCATCTTTGACCAGCGATCCCATTCGGTCACCGTGGACCTGACGCAAAACCTGATCACCGGCGGAAATATCGACCTGAACTACAGCCCCTCGCGCACCAACGTGAACCAAGACGTGGCAACGGGATTTCTGTTCAATCCGGCTTGGACGGGCGGCCTGGCGTTGACCTTCACCCAGCCGCTGCTCCGGAATGCCGGCATCGACGTCAATAAAACCTTCATCCGGGTTGCGCAAAACAATGCCGAGGTGGAACAGCACGTGTTTCGCGATCGTGTCATGACGGTCATCGCCTCGGTGGAGCAGGCCTACTGGGAGCTGGTCTTCGCGAACGAAAATCTGAAGGTGGCGCAAGCCGCCCTCAAAGCGGCGGAAGAACTGCTGGCCACGAACCGGGCCAAGTCGAAGGCAGGCATCATGTCCATCGTGGACGTCCTCCAAGCTGAAGCCGCCGTCGCCTCGCGCATCGAACAGGTGCTGGTGACGGAGCGCGTGATCCGCGACCAGGGCGATCAGCTGCGGCGGCTCCTCAATCCCGGGGAAGAGAGTTTGCGCCAAGACGTCTGGATGGTCCCCACCGATATGCCCATGTCCGTCTTGGAACCGATCAGTCTCCAGGAAGCGATCGACACGGCCATCGACCAGCGGCCGGAGATCATCCAAGCGAAGAAGAACGTCGAGTCTGGCGAATTGAACAAGCAGTTTGCCCGCAACCAGCTGCTCCCCACCCTCTCCTTCCAGGGCACGATGGGGATGTCCGGACTGGGCAAAGACTACGGCGACTCCTTTACCAGAAATTTCAGCGGTGATTTCTACAACTACGGAGCCGGCCTGGTGTTGAGTTATCCCCTCGGCAACCGTTCGGCCGTCAACACCTATACGAAGCGGGAATTGGAAGTCAAAAATGCCGAGGCCATGCTGGCCAAGATCCGCCAGCAAGTCATTGTGGGCATCCGTGAGGCTGTGCGCCGAGTCCAAACCGACTTCAAACGCATTGAGACGACCCGTTCGGCCCGCATCATGGCGGAAAAGCAGTTGCAAGCCGAACAAGAGCGGCTGCGGGTCGGACTCAGCACCACCCGGTTCGTGCTCGACTTTCAGCGTGACCTCGCGACGGCACAGGCAAACGAGTTGCGAGCCACCGTCGATTACAATAAATCGCTCTCCAATTTCGCGCGGCACAAAGCGACGACGCTTGAGCGATACAATCTTCAGCTGGACTAACTGCAGCCATGGCCTCCGAGCCGGATCGGCTCGTTCACACGCAGGCAGCGGAGTGGGGATCCGCGCTGGCCTTACTCCCCCTTGCCGCCACCGTCGGCTACTACTTCCTGCCTGTCTCACTCCAAGCACGAACGCTGGTTCATTTCATTCCGCAGCTCCTTGCCTATCTGGCACTGTTCCTATGGGCATCCCGCAATCAAGCGGTCTGGTCCCGGCTCGGACTCGGCCGCGCGAACGTCCACAATGGCCTGCGGTGGGGCATCACGACGGGCCTGTTGCTCGGCAGCTTGAACGCGTTCGCCATTCTGTTGATCTACCCTGCCTTGGGCTACGACATCACTTTCCTGAAACAGACTCCGCACGGACGACTCCCTGTCCTTTTCATGGTCCCGTGGGTCACATGCCTCATCGCGCTATTCGTGGAGGTGAATTTTCGCGGGTTCCTATTGGGACGGTTCGCCGTGCTGGAAGCCTCTCTGTGGACCTCACGTCTGTGCCAGCGCCTGACACCTGTCGCTCTCGTGACCAGCGCACTGGCATTTACTTTCGATCCATTCATGATGAATACTTTCCGACATCTGCACTGGATCGCCCTCTGGGATGGGCTGATCTGGGGGGTGATCCGGCTGCGTACCGGCAATCTCTCCATCACCATTGTGGCGCACGCAGTCGAAGTGATGATGATGTACCTGGCAGTGCGGGCGGCGATCGGATGACACTCGTCGATCCACCGTGGGCGACAGCACGATG
>JABMDG010000061.1:0-10569 GCA_015904045.1 Nitrospira sp. | reverse complement strand
GTGGTCAACGGCTTGAGCGATTACAACCATCCCTGCCAGGGCATGGCGGATGCTCTCACGATTCAGGAGAAGTTTGGCAGGGCGAAGGGACTCAACGTCACGTACGTCGGCGACGGGAACAATGTGGCGGTTTCGCTGATGCACGTCTGTGCCAAACTGGGTTGGAACTTCACGATTGCCAATCCCGAGGACTATGATATAACGCCCAAAGCCGTCGCGCCCTTGATAGCTCGTGGGGGTTTTGGTCTTGCCTTTCAGGATGACCGCGCGGCGGTTGTTCGCCATGGGATTCACGACAATCGAACCAATGGGGGTGACTTCATCGACGGGAGCGGCAACCACCCCTGCGGCCCATAGCCACCCACACACCAAGAGCCCCAACATCCGTCCTCCTCTCAAACGGGAAGGGCTCGGAGCGATGGTCAGACGAAGCCATTGCGCATACGCCATTCGACACCTCTCTCGTCGTTACGGTTTCCCCTGCCCCCGCCGGGCGTCGCGCAGGCCGTTTAAGACCTGCTGAATCTGCTGATGGAGACGGACCAGGCCGTCCAGCGGCATGGCCACGCGAGTGACCAAATGGCCATCCAACCCCTTGGGCGCTGGTTGTCCATCCTTGGCGGCTTTTGCCACTGTGGCGAGGGCGGCCGGCTCGATGAACCCGAAATCGAGATAGGCGATCCCCTGGGCCGCGCCGACGTTGGAATAGTTCACGGCGTGTGGATGCGCCGTGGACTCGCTGGGCTTGAGTCTCACATTTAAGGCAATGGTGCTGTTCTTGGGTTCATTCATGGAATGGGACTCCTTGGACGAATCATATGAGAGCGACCTGTTTGGACTGTTCCCCCTTTCACTGTATCGCCATTCCTCATCACACGGTAGCAAATCTCACCATCTGTTCACTTGCCATCCAACATCACTCGGCCCTGGAGCGCGCTCCCCGTGCGGCAGGCAGACGAGCCACGCGTGAGCCCTTCGTCATTTCGAACGGAGTAAGAAACCCTGGCGTTGAGGTAGCCGAACAGACGCTTTGCGTTGGCAGGAAACTGCTGGGATCGCTGCTGCACGAGATCCGAAGGACGGGACCGCGTCAGTATTTTCTCCACGCCACCGGCGGCAGACTCCAAAGTTCTTCCCGCACGGCCGCCCACAAGGCGTCCTGTATTTTGGTCAGATCCGGCGCCGTTCGAGCGAGTAGTTTGACCGCGACGCCCGGCACCGCCGGTTGAGACACGCCCCCTAAAATGTGCTCAGCTTGTTCGTCGAGCGCGACTCCGATTCTCGATTCCAACCGGCTCCACACTTCCGGCGTGACGGCATCGTTGACCACATACAACGAAGCCACATAATCCCAGCCCGCTGCAAGCCCAACGGCGCCCAGATTCGTCGCGGGATCGAGCGCGTATCGTTCGACAAGCGCCGAGCCCGACGCCGTCGTAATGCGGATTTCATTCTCAAGCGTCGCAAACGCCCATCGTTCCCCGCGCGCAATTCGGCCGGAGGCGATGGCATCCCACAAGAGTATTGTTGCGCCAGGAGCCAATGTGGCATGGAGTTTTTGCCGGAACCGCGAACCGGCGAACGGGATGGTCTGTTCAGGCAGCCACTCCAAGACTGCGCCTGGCCCGACAGCCAGCTCGATGTCCTGTACCGAAACCTCACCCAGCGATCGGTAGACGCGGTTCGCCGACGGTGCGGAGATGAGGACATGCGCCCCCTCATCCACGTTCATATCAATGGAGAGATGATCACCGCCGACCAGACCGCCGGAAGGATTGACTAGGAGGGTATAGGCTGCCCCGGTGTCGTCGAGATAGATCGGCGGGAGCAAATGCCAGGGCGTGGTGCAGTGGGACAGCGCGATGATGGTCCGACCGTCGCGCTTGACGTAATGAAGGCGCAACCGACCGACACGACCGACCGTTTGAGTCTGCACATCCTGCACATGTTTCTTGTTTCGTGGCACGGAGACCGGTTCGGCGATCACGCCCGCCGAACCCGTTGCGGGATACGCTGCTCGACCCAGGCGACGACCTGATCGAGGCCTTCCTCACTCAACAAATTCGTAAAGACAAAGGGAAGGTCGCCCCGCATCCGCCGAGTGTCCCGATCCATCACCGACAAGTCGGCCCGGACGAACGGGGCTAAATCCATCTTATTGATGACCAGCAGATCGGAGCGCGTGATCCCCGGTCCGCCTTTGCGTGGGATCTTGTCGCCGCCGGCCACGTCGATCACATAGATCACGTAGTCCACTAATTCCGGGCTGAAGGTCGCCGCTAAATTGTCTCCGCCGCTTTCCAAGAAGATCAACTCGATGTCCGGATGGCGCTTGAGCAAGTCGTTAATGGCTTCCTGATTGTGCGAGGCGTCCTCCCGGATAGCCGTGTGGGGGCATCCCCCGGTCTCCACACCGAGAATGCGATCGACCGGCAGAGCGGCCCGTTTCGTGAGGATCTCCGCGTCGATCTTTGTAAAAATATCGTTCGTCACCGCCGCCAAACTGTACCGATCGCGCAACTTCCGGCAGAGAGCCTCCACCAGCGCGGTTTTGCCGGACCCGACCGGCCCCCCGACACCAATGACTGGGATGCCTTGCTTCCTGGCTTGGGTCGGGTGCGCCTCACCATGACTGTGCTGACGATTGCTGTCGTGCATGTAAATCCTAAAGAGCTGTTAGCCGATAGCTGATAGCCGATAGCTAAGGGACCTGCTCTTAGCTTCTAAAGAGCCGCCACTCCAACCGGCCATGGCGCATGGCGTAGATATCTTGAATGGGCGACCATGAGCTCATCGGCATGGCCCCATCCACCTCTCGGCTGATGCGATCAATCAACGGTAGCCACTCTCCCAACACCCGTTGCCCTTCACGTTGACCAAGCGGGCTCAATCGCATCGCGGCGGACACGAACCCGACGGCCGTCTGATACAGAAAGGCGGCGGCGGTCTCTTGCGCATCCCATCCGCAGGTCCCCAATGTGAGTCCGAAGCTCACGGCCAGATGCCCGGGTGTCCGATCGGCCTCCACGGCGTCACGATAGGCTTCCACCACCGGCTTGTCCCGGAGTTGATCCGCGGCGATCTTGAGGACTTGCCGACCCATCTGGCGACTGGCGACTCGCGACTCGCGACCAATTTTTGCAGCCTCCAGGTCGCGGTCTACCTCGATCGCCTTGGCTACCAGCCCGGTCGCGCCGGCTCGGTTCGCTACCTTCGCGGCCAGCACTTCCCGTCGGCTCATTCCCCCACGGAGCAAGTCTTCCACGTAGCGGCCCAGTTGGTCGGAGTCTTTGACGGCACCACCTTGTATGGCCGCTTCTAATCCGGACGAAAAGGCGTAGCCGCCGGAGGGGAAAAAGCTATCGACGAATCGAAGTCCATGTACCAGTGAAAGAGTGTTCACAATCAGCGACCAACTGGCTGCGATCAGCCGTCACCACGCCGATCGATGGCGGCGTCAGAACAGAAAATACCGCTGCGCCATCGGCAGCACGATCGCCGGCTCGCATGTGAGCCGCACCCCGTCCGCCGTGACAACATAGGTCTCCGGATCGACTTCGATGTTCGGCAGATAATCGTTCAGTTTCATGTCGCGTTTCTTGATGTTTCGGCAATGCTTCACGGCCGCGACACGTTTCTGCAATCCGAGCTTCTTCGGAATCCCTTTGTCCAGCGCCGCCTGTGAAAGAAAGGTCAGGCTGGTGCTGTAGAGCGCCCGTCCGAACGAACCGAACATCGGCCGGCTGATGATCGGCTCCGGGGTCGGAATCGAGGCATTGGGATCACCCATCTGCGCCTGGGCAATAAAGCCGCTTTTCAACACCATCTCCGGTTTCACCCCGAAGAAAGCCGGCTTCCAGATCACCAAATCGGCAATTTTCCCGGTTTCCACCGACCCCACTTCATGCGCGATGCCGTGGGTGACCGCGGGATTGATCGTGTACTTTGCCACGTAGCGTTTTGCCCGGAAGTTGTCGGCCTGCGCCCAATCCTTCCCGCTCTTGGGCGCGAGATGTCCGCGCTGCACCTTCATCTTATGCGCCGTCTGCCAGGTTCGGATGATCACTTCTCCCAACCGTCCCATCGCCTGCGAATCGGAGGACATCATGCTGATCGCGCCGAGATCGTGCAACACATCTTCCGCCGCGATGGTCTCGCGCCGGATGCGGGACTCGGCAAACGCGACATCCTCCGGCACCCGCTTGTTCAAATGGTGGCAGACGATGAGCATGTCCAGATGCTCGTCCATGGTATTGACGGTGAAGGGCATCGTCGGGTTCGTGGAGGAGGGCAACACATTCGCCTCGCCACAGACCTTGATGATGTCGGGCGCGTGGCCGCCTCCGGCCCCCTCGGTATGGAACGAGTGGATCGTCCGGCCCTTGAATGCTTTGACCGTGTCCTCCACAAAGCCGGCCTCGTTCAACGTATCCGTATGGATCGCCACCTGGACATCGTACCGTTCTGCAACGCTCAAACAGGTATCGATTGCCGCCGGTGTGGTGCCCCAGTCCTCGTGCAGCTTCATTCCAATCGCCCCGGCCTCGATCTGTTCGTCCAATCCTCCGGGCTGCGAGGCGTTGCCCTTGCCGAGGAACCCGAGATTCATCGGAATTCCGTCCGACGCCTCCAGCATCCGGTGGATATTCCAGGGCCCCGGCGTGCAGGTCGTGGCGTTGGTGCCGGTGGCCGGACCGGTTCCCCCGCCGATCATGGTTGTAATACCCGCGGATAAGGCCTCCCAATACTGTTGGGGACAAATATAATGGATATGGGTTTCCACCCCACCGGCCGTGACGATGCAGCCCTCCGCCGAGATGGCTTCCGTACCGGCCCCTATTTCCATGCCCGGCGTCACATTCGGCATGAGATCGGAGTTGCCGGCCTTGCCGATGCCGACGATGCGCCCGTCCTTGATGCCGATATCCGCCTTGACGATGCCCCAATGGTCGAGAATCACCGCGTTCGTAATCACCGTGTCGAGCGCCCCGCTCGCATTCGTGGCGCCGGGCGACTGGCCCATCCCGTCTCGGATCACCTTGCCGCCGCCGAAGACCGCCTCGTCTCCATACGACGTGAAGTCTTTTTCGATTTCGATCAGCAGCTCCGTATCGGCCAGCCGGATGCGGTCGCCTACCGTGGGACCGAAGAGATCCGCATATTGTTTCCGTGGAATCTTCACCGCTTCCCTCCTTTCCCGGAAAATCCCTGCTCAGCGGCCCGCGCCAGCGCTTTCGCTTTGACCGCCGGATCATCCAACGATCCAGCGGTCAACCCATTAATTCCATAGGCAATCCGTTTTCCCGCCAAGGCAACAACCGTCACGCGTTTCTCTTCTCCTGGTTCGAACCGCACCGCCGTCCCGGCTGGAATGCACAGCCGAAAGCCGAACGCCTGCTCGCGGTCGAACGTGAGCGCGCGGTTGGATTCGAAAAAATGACAATGAGAACCGACTTGGATCGGCCGATCACCCGTGTTGGCAACAAGCAATTCCTTGGTCGGACGGCCCGCGTTGAGTTCGATGTCGCCGGCTGCGAAGTGAATTTGCCCAGGAACAACCGGTTTGGCCAACTCGATCTTGATCGCAGCAGCCAACGAGCTCCCTTTTTTCTGAGTCGCGCGCTGAGCTTTCTTTGAGGCGCTGGCGCTCTTCTTCGGCATCGGTATCCTCCTCGGCGGATTGGAAATGACGACCCCTTGTCGGCTGCCCGCTTATCGGATCGGATCGTGTACCGTCACCACCATAGGCCAGCTCCATCGCCAGGCCGCGATCGCGAGAGTCCAACCGGAAATCCGCAGCGCTCCGCTCCATCTGATCATCAAGCAGCGTGTCCGGTGATTGGCAGGCAAGTAACACGGCCAAAGCCGCCGCCCGCGGGGACGATGGAGCATCAGGAGAAGACCGGCCGGATGGCATAGCAACAGGCCCTTCAGCCCACGTTATTCATCACGATTCATCGCGAAATCGCTCAAATGCTCGTATCTCGTGAAGCGTATCTCGTCCTTCGACTATGCTCAGGACGGTGAGCCTGTCCCTCAACACAGCTCTGGACCCTGAGTCCATCGAAGGGTCGAACCGTATCTCGCAAACAAAGATGCGGCACACTCTTATTCCGTCCTGCGCTTCACGAGATGCGAGTAACGAAGGTCGGGACAGGAGTGGCTGCGTCTTGGCTCGCAGAGACCGACGATTGCAGCAGACATATTCATGAATAACAGGGGCTAGACCGTCAAATGTTTCCGGACCATGTCGGCATTGAGCTGATCGCTTTTGCCGGCGGCCATGACGGCGCCTTTGGCCATGACCACGTATTTTTCGGCGAGCCGGGCGGCAAAGTGCAGCCCCTGTTCGACCAACAGAATCGCAAACCGCCGCGAGTGCTTGAACCCGATGATCACGTCCTCGATCTGGTCCACGATCGAGGGCTGAATGCCTTCCGTGGGCTCGTCCAGCAACAGCAATTTGGGGCATGACAGGATGGCGCGGCCGATCGCCAGCTGCTGCTGTTCGCCGCCGCTTAAGACCCCGCCGGGCCGATTCAGAATCTGGGTGAGCTTCGGGAACAAGTGATAGACCTCGTCGAAGGCCTCCTTCTCGGAGACATCGCCGTTGATCGCGGGCCGGTTCCAATAGCCGAGCAACAGGTTCTCCCGAACGGTCAAGTGCGGGATGATCTCCCGCCCCTGGGGCACATAGGCGAGGCCGCCTTTGGCCCGGCGATCCGTTTTGTCGTGCGTGATGTCCTTGCCGTTGAAGGTGATCGTCCCGGAGCGCACCGGCAAGAGCCCCGTCAAGGTCTTCAGCGTGGTGGTCTTCCCGACCCCGTTCCGCCCCATGAGGCAGACCACTTCGCCCGGCTCGATCGTAAAGGAGACGTCCCGGAGAATGTGGCTTTCGCCGTAATAGGCGTTGACGTTGTGCAGTTCCAGCATGAGCCGTGTGGTCTCTTGTGCCATCGCCAATGGTTTCCGTTCTGCGGCTAATGCGCCACTTTGGCTCGCCCCAGATAGATCTCCCGCACATGGTTGTCGGCTTGGACCTGTTCGACCGTCCCTTCGCAAATGACGGTCCCTTCGGCCAGCACCGTGACGATCTTCGCGATTTGCCGGACAAAGTCCATGTCATGCTCGATGACGACGATCGCATGCTTCTTCGCCAGCGACTGAAGCAATTGGCCGGTCTGTTCCGTTTCTTTGTCGCTCATGCCGGCCACCGGCTCATCCACCAGGAGGAGCGACGGATCTTGGAGGATCACCATGCCGATTTCGAGCCATTGTTTTTGGCCGTGCGACAGGGCGCCGGCGCGCGTATGCGCGTCCGCTTCCAAGCCGATGGTCTGCAGCGTGTCGCTGATCCGCTCCCGCTCCGCGGGCGTGGACCGGCCCATCAGCGTGGGGAACACCCCTTTACTCGCCCGCTTCAACGACAGATCCA
The DNA here is from genome assembly GCA_015904045.1 of Nitrospira sp. The sequence goes on along the minus strand of JABMDG010000061.1, from coordinate 3,134 downwards.
GATTCTGCCAGACGGAGAGGTTCCCATAGACCGAGGGCGCCTGGAACTTCCGCCCCACGCCCAGCTTGGTGATATCCTCCGCATTCTTGCCGATCAGGTTGATGTTGTTGCCGAACGTGATCCTGCCGGACGTGGGATGGGTTTTCCCGCAGATCACATCCAATAGCGTCGTTTTGCCCGCGCCGTTCGGCCCGATCACCACCCGCAGCTCGTTGTACTGCACGCTGAAGTTACAGTTATTGAGCGCCTTGAAGCCGTCGTAGTCCATGACGACGTTTTCGCACTTGAGAATGAGGCCTTCGGGGGTCATGTGACGGCGCCTCCGGGCCGCGGGGCGGTTGGGCGCGCCTCGGGCGGCCCCGCCTCGACTGCGGCCGGCGTGCGGCTAAACAGCTTGCGCATGATGCCGACCAGCCCGTCGGGGAACAGGGTCACCACGACAACGAACAGCCCGCCCAAAATGAACGGCCAGGCTTCGGGAAAGTAGTTAGTCAAGATGCTGCGGCCGTAGTTCACCGCCACGGCGCCCACGACCGCGCCGATCAAGGTGCCCCGTCCGCCGACCGCCACCCAGATGACGACTTCCAACGACGGCAGCACGCCGATCTGCGCCGGGGTAATGATCCCAGCCTGGCCGCCCGCAGCGGGGTCCCTACACCGGGCGGGGTGCGAGGACGGCCAGGGTGGTCGGCGACAGGACCCGCGCGCTACCCCATCACCGCCGACCCATGATGATGAATCAGCAGCCATTCGTCGCCGATGCGTTCAAAGAGATTGGTCGCGAGGACCTTGGCCTGCTGTGGCTCATCTGACTGCTGGGTGGTAATATTTTCGACGCACACGACCCATGCCACGTCGCCCGCCACCTGTACCATCACATCAGTAAGCTCGAACTTCATGGAGAAGGTGTTGTTGAAGATAAGCACCCAGGAGTCGCGCACGTTCGGCCACTCGGAACGAAGCGTCCATCCCGGATGGATGCAGGTGACGTACTCCTGGTGCGCCCAGACCCCGTCCATCTTGGCAATGTCGAGAGCCTCAAACGCGTCATAAAATTTCTGATTGGCTTTGGTCACTTCTTCGATACGTTGTTGCAGCACCGGGCTCCTTTCTGGCAAGCGGAGCCGTATCATACTGCAACCGACCAAAGTGCGGCGAGGATAATTTCTACCAGGGTCAATCGAACAAAGAGTAACGGAACAGACTCAACATTCTTGCGCGACTCGGGCCGGAGATGAGGTCGCGACTTTATGACCTCTTCTATGTACTCAATTTATGACACAACCGCCCCACCCCTCACTCTCGCAACATATGCGCTGCAATGCGCAGCTGATTGGAGACCTCGTCACCGGACTCCTCATGACTTCTTGGAACGCTCATAAAGAGATCGTTCAGCGTAATCGCAATGCTCTTAATGATTTGGTGAAGTTCTTGTTCCGTATACTGCAGAGGAACCAACCGACGCCGCTGCCATCCTCGGAGAGCAAACGTCTTCACCGGTCCCACTTGCAGTTGCTCGCACACCATCATCACTTCCCGCCCTTGATCGTCTTCTATGATGAAGCCTTTCACATTCATGTTGCTCCACCCCCTTGTCATTGATGCTTCGCCCCGCATGTACGCTGAGCAGCACCTTCCTTTATCATTCTCTCACTCTGCGAAGCCGCCACACACACCTCCTTTGATACAGACGTGGGCCGCCCCGAACAAGTATCCAGCCCGACAAAGCAATTGATACATGCTCGTGGGAAGGAGGGAAGGAGTAGGCATCATGTGCCCCCTGCATTGACTGCCGAGGCAGCTCGTCCTTTGTCACGCTACGGCAAACACGGCGATGGTTTGCACGATTCGGTTCTACACAGCGACCAGGTGTCCTGCCCGCTAGACCGTCAAATGCTGGCGGACCATATCGGCGTTGAGTTGATCGCTTTTGCCGGCGGCCATGACGGCGCCTTTGGCCATGACCACATATTTCTCCGCCAGGCGGGCGGCGAAATGCAGCCCCTGCTCGACCAGGAGAATCGCAAACCGCCGCGACTGCTTAAAGCCGATGATCACGTCCTCGATCTGATCCACAATCGAGGGCTGAATGCCTTCCGTGGGCTCATCGAGTAACAACAGCGTGGGGCGCGACAAGATCGCGCGGCCGATCGCGAGCTGCTGCTGCTCGCCGCCGCTTAAGACCCCGCCGGGCCGATTCAAGATCTGCGTGAGCTTGGGGAACAAGTGATAGACCTCGTCGAAGGCGTCCTGTTCGGTGACATCGCCGCTGATGACGGGGCGATTCCAATAGCCCAGGAGCAGATTGTCCCGCACCGTCAGGTGCGGAATGATCTCGCGCCCCTGGGGCACATAGGCGAGCCCGCTCTTGGCCCGGCGATCCGTCTTCTCGTGCGTGATGTCCCGGCCGTTAAAGGTGATCGTGCCGGAGCGGACGGGCAACAGGCCCGTGAGGGTCTTGAGCGTGGTGGTCTTGCCCACGCCGTTGCGCCCCATGAGGCAGACCACTTCCCCCGGCTCGACGGTAAAGGAGACGTTCCGGAGAATGTGGCTTTCGCCGTAGTACGCGTTGACGTTGGTCAGTTCCAGGGTGAGGGCCATGGTCGTGGTCAGACTCCGCTCGCCGGGCGGGCGCTCAATGCGCCACCTTGGCCCGGCCCAGATAGATTTCCCGCACATGATTGTCGGCCTGCACCTGCTCGACCGTGCCTTCGCAAATCACGGTGCCTTCGGCCAACACGGTCACGATCCGCGCAATCTGCCGGACAAAGTCCATATCGTGCTCAATGACGACGATCGCATGTTTCTCCGCCAGCGATTGGAGCAACCGCCCGGTCTGCTCGGTTTCGGTATCGCTCATGCCGGCCACCGGCTCATCCACCAATAACAGGGACGGATCCTGGAGGATCACCATGCCGATTTCGAGCCACTGTTTCTGGCCATGCGAGAGCGCGCCGGCCCGCGTATGCACGTCCGCGGACAAGCCGATGGTCTCCAACGTCTCCCCGATCCGTTCGCGCTCGGCCGGGGTGGACCGGCCCATCAGCGTGGGGAACACGCCTTTGCTCGCCCGCTTCAACGACAGATCCAGGTTCTGCCAGACGGAGAGGTTCCCGTAGACCGAGGGGGCCTGG
>JABMDG010000060.1 GCA_015904045.1 Nitrospira sp. | reverse complement strand
ACCAGCGCATCTGATGGGCCGACGATCGGATTCTCCTACGACATGTCGTTGCGGGCATTCACCATGCTGAAGGATCCGCAGCCGGAGAAGGGGATGCCCTTGCCCGGGAATACGGTGTTGACGGCGGACACGAAGGCGGGTTCGCGCAGCATCACCGTAGCGGATACGTCTAAGTTCCACGTCAACACGGAGCTGGGCGTTGGTATGGACGATCCGAAGTTCTTTGAGGTGGCCCGGATCAAGACCATCAACGGGAAGACCATCACCTTCGATGCGCCGCTGAAGTATGGGCATAAGAAGGACGATATCGCCAGCGTAGAGTTCATCCGTGAGCGCTGGTATGTGGATGCGGATTTGGGGACCGTCTACTGGCATGACCATGTGTTTGGCACGGATACATGGGGCCATGGATTGTTCTCTGCGTTCATTACCGAGCCGCCGCGGTCGACCTACCATGACCCGGTTACCGGCAAAGAAATCCGCAGCGGTCCCATCGCGGACATCCATACGCTGGAGCCGGTGTCGGCCCATATCCGTGGCAGTTTCCGAGAAGTCATGATGCATATCATGGACAGCAATGCTCGAACAGCGGAGCTGATTACGACCGATAATCCTCAAGCGAGGATCGGAGCGACCACTGTGGATGGGCCACCGTCGCATCAGTTCCCCGAAAAGATCAACAAGTCGCCGATGTGGTTCCTCAATGGCGGTGAAGCGACGACCGGCAGCGGGTATGGCATGCGGGTCGAACCGTTGAGCGTGCGGTTGATGAACAACCCCGATCCGTCGAAGTTGTTCGTGTCCGGCATTCACGGTGATCCCGGTACTCCATTGCTGCGGGCCTACCTCGGCGATCCTATTGTCGTGCGCGCCTTGGTTGGTTCAGCCAACGAAGTGCATACGTGGCATGTGACCGGCCACTGGTTCCCGATGGAACGGTACGGGACGACCGCCATGCCGAGGAGCACGATCCATCTGGTAATTGGAGAGCGTTATGATCCAGCGATTCCGGCGGCTGGTGGTCCGCAAAAACAGTCAGGAGATTACCTCTACCATAGCGGTCGTGCATCGCATTTTGCCGAAGGTAGTTGGGGAATCTTCAGAGTGTTCGACGAATTGCAGGGCGATTTGAAGCCCTTGCCGAGCCGCGAGCAGATTCAGAAGTCTGCTCCTTCTGTTTGCCCGGCTGATGCGCCGGTGAAGTCCTTCAATGTGTCGGCGGTTGACCAGCAGATCCGGTACCATGACGGAGCGCCTGGTGTGATGGAAGTGGACCTTGAACGGAAGATGGTCTTCGGTAACGAGCAGGGCAAGATGTATGTGCTCGAAGGGGATCGTGGGCGTGTCAAGGCTGGTGAACTCAAGCCAAGCCCGCTGACGCTGCACGTGAACGTCGGTGATTGCCTGAAGATCAATTTGAAGAACGAGATGGCGAAAGAGCGCGCCGGTTTCCATGTCGACATGATGGCGTTCGATCCAAAAGATTCGTTCGGCGCCAATGTCGGCAATAACTCAGGCGATCAAACAATCGGCCCGGGGCAGAGCAAGACCTACACTTACTATGCCCATCCGGAATACGGAGAACTGGCCGCCCTCATTCAGGATTGGGGGAACGTGGTTGAGAATCCGAGAAACGGTCTGTTTGGATCGGTCATCATCGGGCCGAAGGGTTCGCGGTATCGCGATCCAGTGTCCGGTGACGATGTTACGATGAAGAGCAGCTGGCGAGCCGATGTCATCGTTGATCGGACGGTTCCCGGCAATGAAAACAGGAAGAACTATAGAGATTTCTCCCTGATGTTCCAGGACGAAGATAACATCGTGGGTGTGAGCTTCATGCCCTACATTCAACAGGTAGCCGGCATCACGGCGGTGAACTACCGATCCGAGCCGACTGCATGGCGGGTAGAAAAAGGCTGTGAAATTCCGGAAATCTTCAGCTGCGTCAAAGCCGGGGAAACACCCTCGACTCCGCTGTTGGGTGTCGCTGAAGGCCGACTAAGGGCGATCGGAGACACGGGTACACGGGACGGGGGAATCCGGCGAGTGAGGGCCGGGTTCCCCCGTTCGTTTGTGGGGGCGGAGGCGAAAGACTTGTCTTGCGGCAGGCCGGGCTGGTACGGTAGAACGCATCCATCAAATATGTGGCAACGAGGTGTTATCGGACTCTCGGTGTGGGTTGCGTCGATTTCGATCGGGGGGCTGACGCATCAGGCCTCGGCGCTTGATTTTTCTGCCGAGCGGGTCGTAAAAAGCGGTAAGTCCGTAGTGACGGCCCACGTCAATGCCAAGGACGACCGCTGGCGGTTCGAATTCACCCAGCCGCAGGGAGGCGCCAGCATCATCATCGTGCGGATGGACCACGGGACCTCCTGGCTTATCCTGTCGAAACGGCGGCAATACCTGGAAGTCCCCATCATGAAGCACCATCGGTTGGTGGTGAGCGAAGTGATGGAAGGGGAAATCTCACGAGAGTTCGTGGGGGAAGAGACGCTGAACGGCTATCCCACGGAACTATTCGAGGTGACCGTCAAAGAGGACGGCGACACGCGTCAATATTACCGGTGGGTGACCAAAGCCCGGCGGTTTCCGTTGAAGACAGTCAGTAAGCAAGGAGAGTGGTCAGAGGAGTTTCGTCGGGTGATCTTTACCGAGCAGTCCCCGTTCTTGTTCGAGCTGCCTCGGCGATTGGATCCCGCCAATCCACCGGCGACCCTGCAACCAACATCGAACGAGGGCCAAGAGCTGAAGGAGGGACGGCAATGAAACGAGTCATAAACATAGGGCTGTGCCTCGCGACATGTGTGCACCTGGTCCCAGTGAGCGGTCTCCAAACGGATGTGTGGGCGTACGCGTCAGAGCCCGTGACCAATGGGGCGACATTGCAAGGCAAGATCACGTTTACGGGAACCGTGCCGCCGCCGAAAGCATTCGAGCTCCGTCGCTATTACGACCGCGAGTATTGTGCGGTACTCTCGGATGGAAATGGGCATCGTCTCCTGAAGGAGGTCACTATCGGCTCGGACGGCGGGCTCAAGGATGTGGTTGTGGTCGTGGAAGGGATTGAGAAAGGGAAGCCGTTCACCTTCACCGATGCTGAAGTGGAAGCGAGTCTCTGCCAGTTCATACCGTTTGTCACCGTGGTCAGCGACAAGCGTCGGGTGACGGTCTTTAATCGAGATCCGGTGTCCCACGACATACAAGGGTATGCGTACGATCATTCCGGTGTCGATATCGTCATGCATCGGCCGGCCCTGCATGTGAGCGGCACAACCGATATCGTGCAGCTGGTCAAGGGACGCAAAGTGTTTACCCTGCAATGCGGGATGCACCCCTACATGCAAAGTTGGGGGTATGCAATCGACAACCCCTACTATGCCGTGACAGGGCCCAATGGCTCATTCACCATCGGTGATCTTCCGGCAGGTACCTATCACATTAAAGCCTGGCACCCGGCCCTGGGTATCCAGGAGCGGGACGTAACGGTCACGTCGAACGGGACCACCACACTCGACTTGCTGTTCGAAGCGAAGTGATGAGGGAATGATGGTGCACCTCCACCCCATGGTGGTTACTCTGTTGGTCGGAGTTCTTTCCACCGGGACCGCCGCTGCGGGATCGCCCAAGGCGATCCAAGAGCAGGGCATGGCGATGGTGCGGGACGCGGAGGAAATGGTCATGCATGGCGGCATGGGCGATGGAAAAGCCATCGTGCACCACTGCGCCCAGGTGGCCAAGCAGGCCCAGGCCATTCTCAAGGCCCTGCCGCCCGCCGATGAACATGGCAAGGAAGCCGCGCCGCACCTGCAGGACGCCATCAAGCATTGTAAACGGGTGGCAGAGATGGGGGACAAGGTCGATCCCGGGGCCAGCTTGAATCCTGCGGCCAAAGCCCGCGCGGCGGCGCGGCAAGCGATGAAACATCTTGCCGACATGAAAGACGACGGGGCATAGCAGGCGTTGAAAAGGGTACGTTCTGCCTGACCACCGTTGTCGTGTTAGCATGACTCGATGCTGTCCGATCACTGCTCGGGCAGAAACTGAACGGATATGGCAACGCCGAACAGGCATATTGCAAGATTCCGTCGGACCTGCTATAAGCCCGACTTTCGAGGTATGGTCGGACTCACCTGGCCTCGATGTACATCGGCCATACGTAACTTCGCTATGATCCAGCCAATAGCTCTGGGCCTTCGCAGTTTTGAACTCAACAAAACGAGCGTCTCTATTTGTCTGATGTTTTACCCCTTGATTGATGGGAGGTTGACCGTATGAGTGTTTCAACTACACGGATGTGGTCGTCGAGAGTACTGGGGTTAGCGACCTGCCTGACACTGACTGGGGTGCTGCCGGCCGCCGCAATCATGTCGCACGAGTCACACGTCGCGCAGGATTCAACGGTGGATGTAGCCACACCGGTGCATGCGCAGGCCGGTCCGGTTTTGATGGACAAGATGTCGAAGGCCGTCGAACAGATCGAGCGGCAAGTACAGTCGAAGGGGCCGTTCCAGGGAGCCAGCGCCCACGCTATGCAGCAAGGCGTGCTCCTGGTGGCGGAAGACCCGGACAAGGTGAGGGTGTCACAGGGCGCCCGGTGCCCGGCTTACGCACCCGTTCGCACCTATGATGTCACGGCCATCAACGTCGAGATTACCGTGAATCGGTTCGGCGATTTTTATCCGGGCTTTATGTATGCGCTCACCGAGAACGTCGCGGGCGTACGTGAGGAAGAAGCCAAGAACAAGACGGCACGCGAGAGCGAGGATCCGACGTTTGCCGAAGGGGCCGTGTCGAACGGCTTGCAAGGCGACCTGATTCAGCCGCTGGTCATCCGGGCGAACCAGGGCGATTGCCTGAAGCTCACCCTCCGTAACCAGATCGACGGTGAGCCGACGAACATGATCATCAACGGGTCGCAAATGTTGGTGGCCCGCTCCGGTAAGCCGGCGACAGCCAATAACCCGGATGCGTTGGTGCCGGCGGGAAAAACCGGCGAATTCGAATGGTATATCCAGCCTGATATGCAGACAGGCGGCCACGCATTTCACAGCCATGCCACACGCGAGCAGTACTCGCTGGGCTTGCTGGGTTCGCTCGTCGTTGAGCCGCGCGGCTCGCGATTCCTCAGCCCATTCACCGGGGAGGAGATGAAGAGCGGTTGGGAGGCTATGATCGATGTGGCGAACGGCTCGGACTTCCGCGAGTTCGTTATTTTCTATCACGAGGCCGGTGACGAGACGTTCCGCCTCTTGAATCGCAAGGGCGACATGCTGCCGCAGCGCGATGCCCATACTGATACCTACAGGCCGGCTGCGCGGCTGCTCAACTACCGCAGCGAACCGCACGGCACACGGCTGGAGCTGCAGGAGCATCTGGTCGGGTTTGCCGACGAGTCGCAGGGGTACGGGTCCTATACGTTCGGCGATCCTGCCACCACGATTCCCCGTTCCTATCTGGGAGATCCGGCAACGTTCCGGATGGTCGGCGGATCGGAGATTGTCCATTCGCACCACCTGCACGGCGGGTCGATCCGCTGGGCCAGACAACCGGGGACCAGCAAGTTGGACCCGACCCTTTCGAAGAACGGTCCGGTCAAGTTCCCAATGATTAATGACACGTCAGACCGGTTGGACGTTCAATCCATCGGCCCGTCGGAGATTTACGATGAGGTGACCGAGGGCGGATCCGGTGGATTACAAGCATTGGCCGGAGAATTCGTGTTCCACTGCCATATCCCGCAGCACTACGTCACCGGGATGTGGGGGTTCTGGCGCGTGTATAACACGTTGCAAGCGCCTGGGTTCCAAACCGATGTGATGAAGGCGCTGGTGGAATTGCCGGATCGCAAAGGCAAGATCAAGCCCGCTGTGAGCTCCGATAAGCTGGTCGGGACCACGGTGGATTGGTACGGCGGGAAGAAGTGGGAAATTACAAAGGACAAGACCGACTGGAAAGCCAATCCGGTGAAGGTGTCAATCAAAGATTGGGTTGAATACATGCTCCCGCCCCAGGGTTTGCCTGGGAAGACCGAAGATCAGGTGAAACAGGCTCAGGCGAATGATGCCACGGTGGTGAATTGGAAGTGGGAAGGGACTCTAGCCCTTAACGAGCCGGAAACTCCACATAAGTGGGCGGACTACGTCTCGCCGGCTCCCTTGAAGCGTCCGCCGATCACGTTCGACCCGCAAACCGGGAAGTTGGCCTTTCCGTGGCTCCGTCCGCATCTGGGCAAGCGTCCGCCGTTTGCACCGAACCATGGCGGCGCGCCATGGCTTGAGCCGTTCCATGTGAGAGAGGATGGTACTAAGAGCACTGAGCCAGCCAGGCCTGGTGAGCAGGGTCCGTGGAGTTTGTGTCCGGAGAATGCCCCGCGGAAATACTTCACGACCCATGCCATTACGCTGCCGATCACGCTGAAGCCGGCGACGGCGAACTCCGCCGCCCTGGTCGATCCCATCGGTATGATCTACGTGTTGCACGAAGAAGAAGCAGAAGTGCGACAAAATCCCAAGAAACAGGTTCCGTTGGTGATTCGCGGCAATGTCTACGATTGCGTGGACGTGATCTTCAAAAACGAGATTCCGGACGATGCCCGAACGGGGTGGTCCAACAAGATCAATCTCCATCCGCATTTCTTCCAATTCGATACGAGCGCATCGGATGGTCCGACGATCGGGTTCTCGTATGACATGTCCTTGCGGGCCTTCACCATGTTGAAGGATCCACAGCCGGACAAGGGCATGCCTTTGCCGGCCAACACAGTGTTGACGGCTGATACGAAGGCCGGTGCGCGGAGCATCACGGTCGCGGATCCGTCAAAATTCCACGTCAATATCGAATTGGGCGTCGGCATGGACGATCCGAAGTTCTTTGAAGTGGCTCGGATCAAGTCCATCAACGGCAAGACGATTACCTTCGATGCGCCGTTGAAGTACGCCCACAAGAAGGATGATATTGCCAGTGTCGAATTTATCCGTGAGCGCTGGTATGTCGATGCCGACTTGGGCACGGTGTATTGGCATGACCATGTGTTCGGTACCGATACATGGGGACACGGCTTGTTCTCTGCATTCATCACGGAGCCGCCGCGTTCGACGTATCATGATCCGGTGACAGGGAAGGAAATCCGCAGCGGTCCTATTGCGGATATCCATACGCTGGAACCGGTCTCCGCTCATATTCGCGGCAGCTTCCGCGAAGTGATGATGCATATTATGGACAGCAACGCCAGAACGGCTGAGCTCATCACCTCGGACAACCCGCAGGCGAAAGTCGGGGCGGTGACCGTGGACGGGCCGCCGTCGCATCAATTCCCTGAGAAGATCAACAAGTCACCGATGTGGTTTTTGAACGGTGGCGAGGCGACCACGGGGAGTGGCTACAGCATGCGGGTCGAGCCGCTGAGCGTGCGGCTCATGAACAATCCGGATCCGTCAAAGTTGTTTGTGTCCGGTATTCACGGTGATCCCGGCACACCGCTGTTGCGTGCCTACCTCGGTGATCCGATCTTGGTACGAGCATTGGTCGGATCGGCCAATGAAGTGCATACGTGGCATGTGACAGGACATTGGTTCCCGATGGAGCGGTATGCGAAAGACGCGATGCCGCGCAGCACGGTCCATCTGGTCATCGGTGAACGGTATGACCCGGCGATTCCGGCTGCCGGTGGACCACAGAAGCAGGCCGGTGACTATCTCTACTATAGCGGCCGGGCCTCGCACTTCGCGGAAGGCAGTTGGGGCATCTTTAGGGTCTTCGATGAATTGCAGGGAGATCTGAAACCCTTACCGAGTCGGGAGCAGATTCAAAAATCCGCTCCGTCGATTTGTCCAGCTGAAGCACCGGTGAAGAGTTTCAACGTGTCGGCGATTGACCAGCAGATCCGGTACCACGATGGGGCTCCGGGTGTGATGGAAGTCGATCTCGAACGCAAGATGGTGTTTGGAAACGAGCAAGGCAAAATGTACGTGCTCGATGGAGATCGTGGGAAGGTCAAGGCCGGCGACCTGAAGCCGAGCCCCCTGACTCTACACGTCAACGTCGGGGATTGCGTGAAGATCAACCTCAAGAATGAGATGGCGAAGGAACGAGCCGGGTTCCACGTCGACATGATGGCGTTCGATCCGAAAGAGTCGTTCGGCGCCAATGTCGGCAACAACCCCGGTGATCAGACGATTGGGCCGGGCCAGAGCAAGACCTATACGTACTACGCGCATCCGGAGTACGGGGAACTGGCCGCCCTCATTCAAGACTGGGGGAACGTCGTCGAGAACCCCAGAAACGGTCTGTTCGGCTCGATCATTATCGGTCCGAAGGGGTCGTCGTATCGTGATCCTGTTACCGGAGACGATATCACGCTGAAGAGCAGTTGGCGTGCCGATGTGCTGGTCGATCGGACGATCTCTGGAAACGAGAATCGCAAGAACTACCGCGACTTCTCGCTCATGTTCCAAGATGAGGACAACATTGTCGGGGTGAGCTTCATGCCCTACATTCAACAAGTGGCGGGAATTACGGCCGTGAATTACCGGTCAGAGCCCACCGCGTGGAGACTGGAAAAGGGCTGTGAAGTCTCAGAAATCTTCAGCTGCGTGAAATCCGGTGAGGTTCCTGCCACTCCGATGTTGCAGGCCCATGTCGGGGACCCGGTGGCTATTCACGTATTGGGTGCGTTCAGCGAGCAGGTACAGCTGTTTACCGTTGACGGTCACGAATGGCCTCATGAACCCTACATGCAGGGTGCGGACCAGGTCAGCACCATGGAATTTGGAGGGTCTGAGGTGATCAACGCGCACCTGACCGGAGGAGCCGGTGGTCCCAATCGGATCGTCGGCGATTACATCTGGAAGAACCAGCGTCCGGCCTTTGCCAACGCCGGTCAGTGGGGCCTATTCAAAGTCCTTCCAATCGGCGACCAACGCATTAAAGCATTGACGCCGCAAGTTCCGGCAACCAAGACGGCGGAAG
>JABMDG010000006.1:6010-13318 GCA_015904045.1 Nitrospira sp. | reverse complement strand
TATCGCCTTTGAGCGTCGGCACTTCCACTTTTCCACCGAGCACGGCCGTCACGAGATTGATCGGCACATCACACAGGATGTCGAGGCCTTTCCGCTGAAAAATCGGATGGGGCTTGACGGTGATCGCCACATACAGGTCTCCGGGAGGACCGGAATTGGCACCGTGCTCGCCTTCATTGGACAGCCTGAGTCTCATGCCGGTTTCGATACCGGCGGGAATATGGACGGCGATCGTCCGCTCTTTATAGACGCGCTGGCGGCCCTGGCAGACCGGACAGGGTTCCGTCACGATCTGTCCGGCGCCGTTACATTGGCCGCAGGGCCGGCTGACGCTGAAAAAACCTTGTTGGAAACGAAGCTGTCCCGCGCCTTTGCAACTGGGGCAGGTTTTGATGGATGACGCCGATTTGGCTCCGGTGCCGTTGCAGTCGACGCAGCCCTCCCAGCGGGGAATCTTGAGCTTCGCCTCTTTGCCGTAGACGGCTTCTTCGAAGGACAACTCGAGATTGTATTGAAGGTCGCTTCCCCGTTCGGTGCGGCCGCCTGCACGGGACTGTCCGAAGAAATCTTCGAAGATGTCGTTGAAGACGTCGCCGAATCCGCCGCGGTTGAAATCGAATCCGTCGAACCCGCCGGCGCCCTGTTGCGCTCCGGCATGTCCGAACATGTCGTACCGCTTGCGTTTGTCCTGGTCGCTGAGGGTTTCGTAGGCTTCGTTAATTTCTTTGAACTTCTCTTCGGCGGATCTTTTCTGGTGGTCGCCGGTTTGCAAGTCAGGATGGTGCTGGCGGGCCATCCTTCGGTAGGCCTTCTTGAGTTCGTCGTCGGATGCGGTTTTCTCGACGCCGAGGATATCGTAGTAATCGCGTTTGCTCACGGATATCAGTGCTCACCTTATACAGAGAGGCCGAGGTGTCGTGTCATAGACGCAGCCTCGGCCTCTCTGAGACGTATTGTAGGCTACTTCTTGTCCTTGTCCACTTCTTCAAACTCTGCGTCGACGACCTTTTCGTCGGTCTTGGCAGAACCGGCTCCGTCTCCCGCTGCCCCCTGTCCTCCGGATGCGGTGCTCTGGGCGCCGGCTGTGGCCGAGGCTTTCTTATACATGGCTTCGGCCAGCTTATGCGAGGCCGTGGTGAGCGTTTGCGTCGCCGCCTCGATGGCCTCGGCGTCCGTCCCTTCGAGCGCTTTCTTCAGCGCCGCGACGGCATCTTGAATCTGTGTTTTTTCTTCCGCCGTCACATTGTCGCCGTATTCCGTGATATTTTTTTCTGTTTGATAAACCAGATTGTCGGCCTGGTTCTTGGCTTCGGCGAGTTTGCGCCGCTTCTTGTCGTCCTCGGTGTGGGACTGGGCATCCTTGACGAGTTTTTCGACCTCGTCCTTGCTCAGGCCGCTCGAGGCCGTGATCCGGATCGACTGCTCTTTCTGGGTGGCCAGATCCTTGGCCGCCACATGAACGATGCCGTTGGCGTCGATGTCGAAGGATACCTCGATCTGCGGCATGCCGCGTGGAGCCATGGGAATGCCGACCAGGTCAAACTGGCCGAGCAGCTTGTTGTCATTGGCCATTTCCCGTTCGCCCTGGAAGACCCGGATCGTCACCGCAGTTTGATTGTCTGCGGCGGTCGAGAAGGTCTGGCTCTTCTTCGTGGGAACCCGAAAAAATCTTTGACGACTTGAATGACTTTGGGCATGCGGGTCATGCCGCCGACCAACACGACTTCCTGGATATCTTTCGCGGTCACTCCGGCGTCGGACATCGCCTTCCGGCAGGGTTCAATGGTGCGTTGGATCAAATCGTCCACCAGTTGTTCCAGCTTGGCCCTGGTGAGCTTGGTCACCAAATGCTTGGGGCCGCTCGCATCTGCCGTGATGAAGGGGAGATTAATTTCAGTTTCCTGTGATGAGGATAGTTCGATCTTTGCCCGCTCCGCTGCCTCTTTAAGGCGTTGGAGTGCCATACGGTCTTTGCGGAGATCGATTCCCTGGTCTTTCCGGAATTCGTCTACCAGCCAATCCATCACGCGCAGGTCGAAGTCGTCGCCGCCCAGGTAGGTGTCGCCGTTGGTGGATTTCACCTCGAACACACCTTCGCCGATTTCCAGCACGGACACATCGAAGGTGCCGCCGCCAAGGTCGTAGACCGCGATGCGCTCATCCTTCTTCTTGTCGAGTCCGTAGGCGAGCGAGGCTGCGGTCGGCTCATTGATGATCCGGAGCACGTTCAGGCCGGCAATCTGCCCCGCGTCTTTTGTGGCTTGCCGTTGGCTGTCGTCAAAATAGGCCGGAACGGTGACGACGGCTTCGGTGATTTTTTCGCCGAGGTAATCTTCTGCGGTCTGCCGCATCTTTTGCAGAATCATGGCGGACACTTCCGGCGGGCTGTAGCGTTTGCCGCGCAATTCGACGTGGGCATCGCCATTGTCGGCTTCGACGACTTTATAAGGAAGGCGCTTCATGGCCTCCTGGACCTCACGGCTCTTGAACTTGCGCCCCATGAGGCGCTTGACCGAGAAGATGGTGTTTTCATGGTTGGTAATGGCCTGCCGTTTTGCGATTTGTCCGACGAGACGTTCGGCCTTGTCGGTAATGGCCACGACGGATGGAGTGGTGCGGCTCCCTTCGGCGTTGGCGATGACGACAGGATCTCCGCCGCTCATAATCGCGACGCATGAGTTGGTAGTGCCGAGGTCGATGCCGATGACTTTACCCATTGGTAGACTCCTTCCTTCCCGATAGCGACAATCCGTTAGTGCGAAGTTGATTCATGTCCGTCTGTCTGTGTGGGCCCGGCCGAGACACTGACCATGGCAGCCCGGAGAATACGATCATGCAGCCGGTAGCCCTTCTGAAACTCGTCGATCACATGATCGCGCGGTACTGTGGTGGACGGCAGATGCGAGACTGCCTGGTGCGTGGCAGGGTCGAATGCCTGGCCAATCGTTTCCACTGCCTGAACACCGAATTTTGCGAGAGAGCTCGACAATTGCTTGAGGGTTAGGTCGACGCCTTGAACCACGGCTGAGCTGCCTCCTTTGTCGTCGCGTGCCGCCTTAATTGCGCGCTCCAGGTTGTCGACGACCGGCAATAACTCCTTCAACAACTGTTCATTGCCGAATTTGATCTGGTCCCTCTGATCACGCTGAGCCATCCGCTTGTAATTCTCAAACTCCGCCGCCAATCGCAGAAATTTATCGTTGAAAGCCTTCGCTTCCTCTGTTTTTGCGGCGAGTGCCTGTTGTGTTTCTAGAAGAATAGGGTCTGCAGTGGTTGCGCCAGGCTCGCGTGTTTCAGAGGCGCCACTCCCTAAATCATCGATTGTATTCACTGTTTCCTCTGAATTGTTCTGTTCTTGGTCCACATCGATACCTATACAGGCCAGCAGATATCCATAGGAGATGGGAAGTCAACAGGAGGAGGAAGAAATGTCCTGGAAAATAGTCTCGCGAGATGAGTTATCGGGGTTCAGTGTCTGAACATGCACCGTGTGTACGCCGGAAGAGAAATTCGAGCCCCTCTAAGGTCAGCAAGGGTTCCACTTTGCGAATTGACGATGTTTCCGGAGCAACCACCGAGGCTAACCCGCCTGTTGCAATCACATAGAAGGGGCGGCCCAACTCCTGCTCCATTCGCCGGACAAGGGCGTCTACAAGTCCGGCGTAGCCGAAGAGGAGCCCGGATTGGATGCTTCCTGCTGTATCGGTTCCAATGACGGTTTTGGGGCGGGCCAGCTCAACCTTGCTCAATTTGGCTGCGCGGGCGAACAACGCCTCGGCTGAGATGCCGAGGCCCGGCGCAATGACTCCACCCAGATATTCGCCGGCGTGAGTCACCGCGCAAAAAGTCGTGGCCGTGCCAAAATCGACGATGATGAGGTCTCGCTGGAATCTATGATGTGCGGCGGCTGCGTTGACGATGCGGTCGCTCCCGATTTCTTTGGGATTCTGGTATCGGAGCGTCAGTCCCGTATCCATGTCCGAGGAGACGATCAGCGGCGTGCAGGCAAAGTAGGTGCCGACCATCGATTCGAATGTTCCCGTAAGGGCGGGCACGACACTGGAAATAATGGATCCGGTAATCTGTTCCGCTGTGCGTCCGCTTCGAGCAAGCAGGTTGGCGCAGAGAATGCCGTACTCATCGGCAGTGGTCTTGGGATCGGTGGCCAATCGCCAATGGGCCAGCAGGGTCCTACCTTCAAAGATCCCCCAGACGACGTTGGTATTGCCGATGTCGATGGCCAGCAGCATGGAGGTATTCTACCTGGCTGACGGAAGATTTCGCTACTCTTTGAGGTGAATCACATCGGCTGCGCGAATGCCGATGAGCGGCGAGGCTGTCGGAGACGAGGACACGGGCCGGATTTGCAGGGCGCCGTCGGTGGAGATGGATTCAGCCGTGCCGAGCAGTTCCTGCTCAGGCCCCATGAGCGCACGCACGCGCCTGCCGATGGTGCTGCAGCGAGCGGTGTAGGCCCGCCGCAACCGTTCAGATCCGTGGGAGCGCAGCTCATTCAGGCCCTGTTCAAGTTCGAATAACAGGTGAGCAATGAGCCGGTTTCTGTCGATTGGATGACGCGCGACTTCGAATAAGGATGTCGCGATCGAACGCAGTTCGTCGGGGAAAGACTCGTGCGGCATATTCACATTGAGGCCGATTCCGATCACGACGGTCGGGTCTGAGGCTGAGACATGAGAACTCTCACAGAGAATGCCGCCGACTTTCCGCTCATGCAACAGCAGGTCGTTCGGCCACTTTAAGGAGAGCGACAGCGACGTGACCGTCTGGACTGCTTCTGCCGCCGCCAGGGCGCTGGTCAGCGGGACCCATGACAGCCATTCAGCCAGCGTACACTTCGGTCCGATTCCACGGACGAGGACAGAACAATAGATGTTTGTGCCGGGAGGAGAGTGCCAGGTGCGTGTTCGCCGGCCTTTTCCAGCCGATTGGCTTTCGGCTACGACGACCGTTCCGTGGGCGGCGCCGGCGTGGGCCAGTGCCAACGCTTCGGAATTGGTCGAGGGGAGTTCCTGATGCAGGTAGAGGCACTGTCCCAACGCGGTGGTTGCCAAGGTGCTGCGAATATTATCGAGTGTGAGCGGAGCAGAGAGCGGCATGGCCTAGCGCTGCCGGCCTGTCCGGATCATGACCAGGCTCAATGCCACCGCCGGTGCAGAGTGGGTCAGCGCGCCGATCGAGATCCGATCGATTCCCGTAGCCGCCATGGCCCGGACATTCTTCATGGTAATACCGCCGGAGACTTCGATGACTGCGCGGCCCTTGATGAGCGTGACCGCGCGGCGCACCATGGCGGGCGTCATGTTATCCAGGAGAATGATATCGGCTTTGCCGGCAAGGGCCTGCCGAACTTCGGAGAGAGATTCTGTTTCGACGATGACCGGCATGGTGCCGGGCTTGTACGCTTTGGCTAGCCGGCATGCCGCGCGAACCGTCTGCGGGCCTCGATTGAGAAGCGCCAGATGATTATCTTTGATCAACATCCCGTCTCCCAGCGACATCCGGTGATTCACGCCGCCGCCGAGTGCGACAGCCCATTTCTGAATGGCTCGCCAGCCGGGCAACGTTTTTCGTGTATCCATAATATCGATGGAACGTGCGCTGCCGGCCAGGAGCTCACGGTCACGGGCCATCGTCCGCACCCGTTCCTGGTGCTCGGTGATCACGTCCGGCGGGGCCTTCGACACAAATTCTGCATTGTTCAGTTTACCGTTGAGCCGCTGAGATTCCTTATCGTTCTCCGTGAGTTGCTTCGCCAAACGGTCGAGCGCCTTTTGAAGATCCACATCGCCGGAGACCATGATTCCAACAGAAAGGCCTTCTGTGACGAGCCGCAGCAGTTTCACCGACGGCCAATCCTTCGACGCCTTGATCGCGGCTTCGCCACGGCTGAGGTGGGCCAGGTGTTGCCGGATCTGATGGAGCTGCTCATGTCTATTCCGGTCATCATGGTCGACATAAAAGGGAATGTGTTGTCCCGGCGGATAATTCAACAGAGCCCGGCCGGTGCGGATGAGCCCAACGGTCTGTTCGAGCAGCGCAAACTGCCGCTCAGTATCGGGTGATGACCAGGTGTGGTTCGAGACCGGATAGTTCTGGAGGACGATGCTGTCTCCCTGATGAGGAATCGTTTGCCAAATTTCTTCGGTAATAAAGGGCATGAAGGGATGGAGCAACCGCATCGTCGTTTCGAGTGTCTCGACAAGCGTCTGTCTGGTGCTTGGTCCATCGGGATGTGCGGCGTCTTGCAAGACGGGCTTGATCAATTCCAGATACCAATCACAGTACTCGTGCCAGATAAAGTGGTATAGCGTCCCGGCGGCGCGATCAAACCGGTAGGATTCCAGCTCCGACGTCACGGTGTGGATCGTGTGGTCCAGACGGCTCAGGATCCACCGGTCGGGGAAGGTTCGTTGTGCCGGAGGAAGGGCGGTGCGTGTCCCGTCGAGATACATCAGGCCGAAGCGCGCGGCATTCCAGATTTTGTTGGCAAAGTTGCGATACCCCTCGATCCGTTCTTCCGCCAGCTTGATGTCGCGTCCGGGCGAAGCCATCGATGCCAGGGTGAACCGCAGAGCATCGGTGCCGAATTGATTCATGACGTGAAGCGGGTCGATCACGTTGCCTTTTGACTTGCTCATCTTCTGGCCCTCGGCATCCCGGACCAAGGCGTGGATATAGACGTCCTTGAACGGCACATCGCCCATGAACTTCAGACCCATCATAATCATCCGGGCCACCCAGAAGAAGAGAATATCGAGGCCGGTGACCAACGTAGAGGTCGGATAATAGGCTTTGAGTTCAGGTGTCTGATCCGGCCATCCCAGCGTCGAAAAGGGCCAGAGGGCAGACGAAAACCAAGTATCGAGCACGTCGGCATCGCGCAGCAGTTGTTGACTGCCACAGGCGGGACAGCGAGCCGGAGTTGTCTTCGAGACGATCGGCTTGGCGCCTTGCAGTACGACGGTTCGATTGTCCACGGTGACGATCTGTTGTGAGTTGCAGGCAAGGCAGTACCAGGCCGGAATCTGATGTCCCCACCAGATTTGGCGGGAGATGCACCAATCTTTGATGTCCCGCATCCAGCCGAGATAGTTATTGGTCCAGCCTTCGGGAATGATCCGAATTTTACCGTTCTCGACGGCTTCAATCGCCGGCTGAGCCAGCGGTTGAATCTTGACGAACCACTGTGGAGACAAATACGGCTCAACCACGGTCTTGCAGCGGTAGCATTTGCCCACCGACATTTTGTGGTCTTCAATGTTGGTCAGCGAGCCTCGTTCGCGCAGG
>JABMDG010000006.1:0-5910 GCA_015904045.1 Nitrospira sp. | reverse complement strand
CAGAAGAAGACGGACACGTTTGCCGAGAGTGCCGCAACGGGACATATAGGTGTGGCGCAATCGATCAGGTCCGTGCGTCCGCAGTTCATCGAGGCCGTGCTCAAGTTCAAGTAGTAGTTGAGCCAGTAGGTGAACTCTATTGATAAGTTTATGAGATATTGCATGGATTGATGTTGCTGTGTGACGCAAATCTTCCGGAAATGATTCCTCCGTCATATTCACATTGAGGCCAATCCCAATCACGACGATCGGGGTGTCGGCTGAGATGTGCGTGCTTTCGCACAAAATACCGCCCACTTTGCGTTCCTGGAATAAAAGGTCGTTCGGCCACTTCAGAGATAACGGCACGGACGCTGTCGTCTGAACCGCCTCTGCCGCTGCCAGGGCACTGACGAGGGGCACCCACGAGAGCCATTCCGAAAGTGTGAGTACGGGGCCGATCCCACGGACCACGACGGAACAATAGATGTTGGCGCGGGGGGGAGAATACCAGTGACGTGCCCGACGGCCTCGTCCGGCCGACTGGTGTTCGGCCACAATCACGGTTCCATGCGGGGCGCCGGCTTGAGCCAGCTGCAGGGCTTCGGAATTGGTTGAGGCAAGTTCCTGATGCACGTGGAGCTGTTGTCCGAACGACTTCGTCGCCAGCGTGCTGCGAATGTCGTCGAGCGTGAGCGGAGCGGTAGACAGCATGGTCAGGTGGACCGGCGTGCAAGGCCTCGAGCAGGAGATAAGACCAGACTCAGCGACGCAGCCGGGGCCGAGTGCGTGAGCGCACCGATCGAAATACGATCGGCGCCGGCGATCGCCATGGCACGAACGTTCTTCAAGGTAATTCCCCCCGACACTTCCACTCTGGCGCGGCCGTTGATCAGTTTGACTGAACGGCGCACCATGACCGGAGTCATATTGTCCAGCAGAATGATGTCGGCTTTTCCCGCGAGCGCTTGCCGGACTTCCGAAAGGGATTCGGCTTCAACGATGATGGGCATCGAGCCTGCTGCGTTCGTTTTTGCCAAGCGGCAGGCGGATCGGACGGCCTGTTTGCTGGGACGGAGAAGCGCCAGGTGGTTGTCTTTCACCAAGATGCCGTCGCTGAGCGACATGCGATGATTGTTTCCGCCACCGAGCGCCACCGCCCATTTTTGAAGGGCCCGCCAGCCGGGGAGTGTCTTTCGTGTATCCAATATGCGGGCCTTATATCCTTTGACGGCCTTGCAAAATTGGTGGGTGAGCGTGGCGATGCCGGACAGATGCTGGAGGAAGTTCAACGCGACCCGTTCAGCCTGCAAGATCGATCGCCCGTCTCCGGCCACGTGCATGATCGGCTCGCCGTTCTTGGCCGGCTCACCGTCATGCCGCAGGACGGTGACGGCGAGAGTGGGATCAACCATGAGGAAAGTCTGCACGGCTGCGGTCATTCCAGCCACGATCAACGGCTGTTGCGCGACAATCGTGGCACGGGCCGGCACCGGTTTTGAGAAGAGCGCGGAGGTGGTGGTGTCGCCTTGTCCGAGGTCTTCTTCCAGTCCATGCCGGACCGCACGGCGAATCTCTGCGGCGGGGAGCCTGGCCATCGGTCACGTTCCCAGCATGGCACGCAGCTGCGCTTGACTGCTGGCCAGCAATGCGCGGTCACGAGACAACGTGCGCACCCGTTCCTGATGTTCGGCGATCACCTCCGGCGGCGCTTTCGATACGAACTCCGCATTCTTCAGTTTCCCGTCGAGCCGCTGCGACTCCTTCTCGGTTTCCGCAAGTTGTTTGGCCAGACGGTCGAGCGCTTTCTTGAGATCGACGTCTCCGGACACCACGAGGCCAACCGACAGCCCTTCCGTGACGAGCCGGAGCAACTGTGCTGCAGGCCACTCTTTCGTCGGCTTCACCTCGGCCGTGCCCCGGCTGAGATGAGCCAGATGCGGCTGTAACTGATGGAGCCGGGTTTGTCGGTCCGAGTCATCGTGTCCGGCGTGGAACGGAATCTGTTGCCCCGGCGGATAGTTCAGGAGGGCTCGGCCGGTGCGAATGAGTCCGACGGTCTGTTCCAGTAGCGCGAATTGCTGCTCGGCATCGGACGAAGCCCATGTCGTATCCGGGACCGGATACGGTTGCAAGACGATGGTCTCACCCTGATGAGGGATCGTCTGCCAAATTTCTTCCGTAATGAATGGCATGAAAGGGTGAAGTAACCGCAACGCCGTCTCCAGGGTCTCGAGAAGCGTGTGCCTCGTGCCCGCCCCATTGGGGTGGTCGGGGGTTTGTAGGACCGGCTTGATCAATTCCAAATACCAGTCGCAGTACTCATGCCAGATGAACTGATAGAGGGCTGTGGCGGCGCGATCGAATCGGTAAGACTCCAGCTCCGCCGTGACGGCGCGGACCGTATGGTCGAGGCGGCTCAAGATCCATCGATCAGGGAACGTCCGTTGCGTCGGCGGCAGGGGAGCACGTGGGCCGTCCAGATACATCAGCGCAAAACGGGCTGCGTTCCAAATTTTATTGGCGAAATTGCGGTACCCCTCGATCCGTTCTTCCGCCAGCTTGATATCGCGTCCCGGCGAGGCCATCGAGGCCAGCGTAAACCGAAGGGCGTCGGTGCCGAATTGATTCATGACGTGCAACGGATCGATCACGTTGCCCTTGGATTTGCTCATCTTCTGGCCCTCGGCATCGCGGACCAGCGCATGGATGTACACATCCTTAAACGGCACATCGCCCATGAACTTCAAGCCCATCATGATCATCCGGGCGACCCAGAAAAACAGAATGTCCAGGCCCGTGACCAAGGTGGCTGTTGGGTAATAGGTTTTCAGCTCGGGCGTCTGATCCGGCCATCCCAAGGTTGAGAACGGCCACAGGGCGGAGGAGAACCAGGTATCGAGTACGTCTGGATCACGGGTAAATGCCGTTCCTCCGCAAGTGGGACAGCTCGTTGGGGCCGAACGGGCGACTATGGGTTTAGCTTCCGATAGAATTGTGGAAAACGCATGTGCTTTTGAAGGGTCTCCAATGCGAACCTTCTTCACAAAGAAACCAAGATTGCATTTTTCACAATACCAAGCCGGAATCTGGTGTCCCCACCAGATTTGCCGTGAGATGCACCAGTCTTTGATGTCCCGCATCCATCCAAGATAGTTGTTCGTCCACCCTTCGGGAACGATGCGGATGCGGCCATCCTCGACTGCTTTAATGGCAGGATCGGCGAGAGGCTGAATCTTGACGAACCACTGAGGTGACAGATAGGGCTCGACGACCGTCTTCCGGGCGATCGGCCGGATTGACCAGCGAGATCAGATAGGTTTCGCTCAAGTTGTCGAGTTTGTTCACTTCTTTGCAGAAGCCGGAGAACGTGATGTTGTCGAGGTGGTAGTCGGCGATGATCAGTGCCGGACTGATGCGCCGGGCTGCTTCGAGGGCGGCAGGGCCGTCCTGAAATCCCACGACATCAAATCCTTCAGGGGTCGAAGTCTGTTCAACCAAGCGGCGCACAGCGGGGCTGCTATCGACCACAAAGATGGAAGAAGGCATCGAAATCTCCAGATCTAATAGGTTTTACGAAGCTATCAGCGAGGGTATTCTTTGTCAAGAAAACGGCTGTTTAGTGAGTGCGGGTGTCTCTCAGTGAAGACCAGAGTGAACCCTTCGGAGGCCTGTTGAGATAATGGAGACCGGTGTATCGATCCGAGTCGTATTTTTCGACGCGGCCGACACGCTCTTTCATGTGAAGGGGTCGGTCGCTGAGATTTATCTTCACTACGCGGTGCAATACGGCTTTTCACAAACGCAGGAGTCTTTGCCTGCCATCAGGCAGGCGTTTAGCCGGGCCTTTCGAGAGGCGCCGCCTCCGATCTTTGTGACGACCGAACCGGCGCAGCTCAAACAGAGCGAGCGGCTCTGGTGGTTCGATGTCGTCCACAATGTGTTCTACCGGGTCGGGATGTTCGAGCGGTTCGATGATTTTTTCGACCGGATCTTCGAGGTATTTGAAGATGCCGGCTCATGGAGTCTTTTTCCTGATGCGCTCTCGACCTTGACCAGCCTCAAGGCGTCGGGCATTGAATTGGGAATTATTTCCAACTTCGACTCGCGACTGTTTCCGGTGATGCGGGGATTGGGTATTGCCGATCTCTTCGATACGATCACGATTTCCAGTCTGGCGCGGGCTGCAAAGCCGGCAACGAAGATATTTCAGCTTGCGCTGGACAAGCATGCCGTCGATCCGGAGGAGGCGCTGCATGTCGGGGACAGTTTGCGGGAGGATGTCGAAGGCGCGGAGAAAGCGGGTCTCCATGCCATCTTGATCGATCGTCAGGGCACGGCCCAGCGTTCGGGAGTCCGGACGATTAAATCCCTCGACGAATTGATGCCCCTGATTGGTCGGCTATAGAAGCAGCGGCACGATGTCCCTCGCCCGCCCCTGCAGAGAGAGATCGACGAGATCGGTTTGGGGAGTTTGGTCCAGATTGATTTCGGCTACGAACGCGCCGGCGTCTTTCGCGATCGATGCAAACCCGGCGGCCGGATACACCACCCCGGAGGTGCCGATGACAAGGCACAGGTCACTTGCCTGAAGCGCGGTATAGCTGCGCTGTAGATCTTCCTCGGCCAGGGATTCTCCGAACCAGACGATATGGGGTCGAAGAAGGTTCCGACAGTCTCGGCATATCGGGAGGATTTGAATCGGGACGTCCCGATTCTCGGTAACCTGCCCGCATGCCGTGCAGCGCACCATCCAAATATTGCCGTGAATCTCGGACAGCCGTTGTGATCCTGCAGTCCGGTGCAATCCATCGACGTTTTGTGTGATCAGCCAGAACTGCGCGCAACGCCGTTCCAATTCCGCGATGGCCTCATGGGCAGGATTGGGTTTCTTGGTGGCGATCAACTCGCGGCGCCAGTTATACCATTCCCACACCAGCCAAGGGTCCCGGTCAAAGGCTTCCGGCGTTGCCAGATCTTCAGCTCGAAAGTTTCGCCACAGGCCCTCTACCCCGCGAAAGGTCGGCACGCCGCTGTCGGCAGAAATGCCGGCGCCGGTGAGGACCGTAATCGATCGTGCTGCGGCGAGACGTTCTTTCAGAATGCTGAAATCAGAACCAGACATGATTTATGCCGAGTGAGAGAGAAGGCCGCTGCGTCTGCTCGCAGTCGCATGCTATAGTACCGCCGCGTCCTGTGCAATGTGTGGAGGATGTGGAGATGAGCATGAAACAGATTTTAGTAGTCGGCGCGGGGTCGGTGGGCGGATTCTTTGGGGCACACCTGGCGAAGGGGAATCCCAATGTCTCGTTTCTGCTCCGGCCGGACACGCTGGCCGCAGTCACACGGAACGGGTTGACGATCCGCAGCGCCGGTGGAACCTTTACTGTCCGGCCACAGGCGGCGTCAGACGCACGGCAGCTTCCCAAGCCTGACCTCATTATTCTTGGAGTCAAAGCCTATCACCTCGACGAAGTCATGGATCAGATCGAACCGGTGGTCTCGGCGAAGACGGTGCTGCTGACACTGCAAAACGGCATCGATAACGAAGATCGCCTGATCGCTCGATTCAAGCGCGATTGTGTCGTGGGTGGGGTGGCCTATATCTACTCCAGGATTGCCGCGCCCGGTGTGATTGACCATTACAAGAAAGGCGCCGTGGCAATCGGCGAACTGATGGGGCATGAAAGCGAACGGCTGCTCGCGATCAAGGATCTCTTCACCACCGCGGGAATTCCCTGCCAATTGTCCAAAGATATCCGCCGCAGCAAATGGGAGAAGATGTGTTGGAATTGCGTCTTCAATCCCATCACGGTGCTTATTAACGACTCTGTCGCACGTGCGCTGGATCATCCTGAATTATTTGCCGTGATCAGACAAATCGTCGGGGAGGTGACGGCGGTCTCGGCCGCGGTCAAGGTGCCGCTGCCG
>JABMDG010000059.1 GCA_015904045.1 Nitrospira sp. | reverse complement strand
GGAGACAGTGACTTCGAGTAGATAGTTGTGGCCGTGGGCAGGGGGGTTGTAACAGAGGCCGAAAGCCGCACGGTTCTTCGCCTCATCCCACTCCGGCCTGATGTAGCGGTGGGACGAAGAAAATTCGATGCGCTTGGTCAGTAATACCGAATCCATCATGCTCAATGTTCCATGCTTCGCATTCAACGTTCCGATAGACTGGCTTACGCGCTCAAATCGGAGAGCCATTCCTCTCTCATGCTGCCCGGCACGGCCGCTTGAACATGGTATTCACCATGATCCACCGTGAGGAGAACCGGCTGTCGAAGATCGGCAATCGCCGGTTGCATGGACGCGGTCGGACGAAATCTGACGAAA
The DNA here is from genome assembly GCA_015904045.1 of Nitrospira sp. Next base: position 5,031 of record JABMDG010000059.1, on the reverse strand, counting down.
TGCACCGCGCTGATTTTCGTGTCGTGGCTGTGGCCTCCCTCAAATTCACCGAAGACCCGCTCGCCCCCGGCCACGATCGCCACCTTTTCTCCGTGATCGAGTCCCATAAACTGATCAAGCCAATGTTTCATCATGGCTTCCTCGGTGATCTCGATCAAGAGCGTGGCGCTCAATTCACCAGCCGCCGGCAGAAGCGCATTATAGACATCTAACTCATTTTGGATCTTTGAAGGCTCGACAATGTGCTCGACCCGAACCATCTCTTGGATCTGAAACAGCAAGGTGTCCCGGTTCTCGAACACCATCGTAATCAACGGGCCGAGAGCAATCCGCCGGCGGCGTTTCAACTCGATAATCCGCGCACGGAACGACTCTCGCTGACGCTCATAGTCGGTCGTGGATAAGAGATCTGCCTGTATCAGTTGCTTCATCGCCTATCCCGCGTTTCACAATTGATGCTTGCCGAATTACAATCCGGTTGACGGCAACCCGTAGGCATCACGGACGATCTGAATGGGATGGAGGGACGCCTTGCCTCCCGTGTGCGCCGAAGCCCCGGCTTGATCCAACTGCAATCCGGCCAGCGGGCAATCCGACGCGACAAAGTCTGCCTGAGCCTGCTCGATCGCCCGCACGGCTTTCCCCGCGATTTTCATCGAGAGCGGAAAGAACTCTGTTTTTGCTGACCATGCGCCGTCGTGCCCCGAGCATTTTTCGATCACATCGACCTGCGCACCGGCACACTCCATCAACTCTTTGGACTTGAAACCGATGTTTTGGTCTCTCAGATGACAAGGAATCTGATACGCGACGCGACCTGGGCTTTTCTGAAAATCCGTCGCCAGCAAGCCGTCGCGCCTTAGCTTCATCAGGTACTCGCATACATCAAAAGTCCTTTCGGCGGCCTTCTTCACGGCCTCCCCGCCGACAACCTCCGGATATTCGCGCTTCCACATGAGGCTGCAGCTGGCTGTCGGCACCACAATGTCATAGCCTCGCTCAACCCACGGAAGAAATGATGCGACATTCGCTGCAGCAGCCTGTTGAATCGACGCCGTATCGCCGATGTCGAACGACGGCATGCCGCAACAACGCTGTTCCGGCATGACTACATGGACGCCGTTCTTCTCCAGCACCTGAACCGTGGCCTTCCCCACATCGGACGCCTGGTAGTTCACGAGGCAACTGCCGAAGAGTGCCACTTTTCGCGCTCCAGCTTCTGCCACCTGCGCCCCGCCACGCCTGCTCCACCAACGGGCAAAGGTCTCGGATGAAAAATTCAAGACGTGGCGATCCCGATGCACCCCCGTAATGGCCTCTCCGATCAGGCGGAGGACACGGACCCCGAGAAGCCGATTGATCAGGGGGGCCAGGGCGCTGCCGATCGTGCCAAGCACGTCCGTCTTGATCAGCCACCGGTCCCGCCAGGATACGCCCCTGGTCGTCGCCAGATGCTTCTTCCACGCGATCATCAAACGTGGAAAATCCAACGCATACTGATGCGGCGGTGTATACGGGCAATGATTGTAACAGAGCTTGCAGTAGTAACACTCATCGACGATGCGATGGTGATCGGCCTGCGTCAGCTTGGCGACGTCGCCTTCGTACGAATCGATGCCGTCGAGCAGCGTATTGAACGAGGGACAGAGGTTGAAACAACGGCGGCACTCGCATACATCGAAAGTCCGTTCGGCAGCTTTCTTAACTGCCTCCCCGCCGACAACCTCCGGATATTCGCGCTTCCACATGAGACTGCAGCTGGCTGTCGGCACCACGATGTCATAGCCTCGCTCAACCCACGGGAGAAATGATGCGATATTCGCCGCAGCAGCCTGTTGAATCGACTCCGTATCGCCGATGTCGAACGACGGCATGCCGCAACAACGCTGTTCCGGCATGACCACATGGACGCCGTTCTTCTCCAGCACCTGAACCGTGGCCTTCCCCACATCAGACGCTTGGTAGTTCACGAGGCAACTGCCGAACAGCGCCACTTTTCGCGCCCCAGCTTCTGCCACCTGCGCCCCGCCACGCCGGCTCCACCAACGGGCAAAGGTCTCGGATGAAAAATTCAAGACGTGACGATCCCGATGCACCCCCGCAATGGCCTCTCCGATCAGGCGGACGACACGGGTCCTGAGGAGCCGATTGATCAGGGGAGCCAGCGCGCTGCCGATCGTGCCGAGCACGTCCGTCTTGATCAGCCACCGGTCCCGCCAGGATACGCCCCTGGTCGTCGCCAGATGCTTTTTCCACGCGATCATCAGGCGTGGAAAATCCAACGCATACTGATGCGGCGGTGTATACGGACAATGATTGTAACAGAGCTTGCAGTAGTAACATTCATCGACGATGCGGTGGTGATCGGCCTGCGTCAGCTTGGCGACATCGCCTTCGTACGAATCGATGCCGTCGAGCAGCGTATTGAACGAGGGACAGAGGTTGAAACAACGGCGGCAGCCGTCGCACACCTCATAAATCCGCTGCGTCTCCTTCTGGAGCCGCGTCGCGTCGATGGGGTTAAGCAAACTCAAGCCGTTCACAGCTCGTATTGTCCCTTGGGATTCCCCCTGAATACAAGATCGAAAAAAAAGGGTGGACCAGGTTGTCCTAGTCCACCCTCGCATCGATCTCAATGAACTGGACTACCCCTTCAGACCATCGAGCCCCTTCTGGAACCGATTGGCATGCGAACGCTCGGCTTTCGCCAACGTCTCAAACCATTCGGCCAACTCGGCGAACCCCTCATCGCGTGCGGTCTTAGCCATCCCTGGGTACATCTGGGTATACTCGTAGGTTTCGCCCTCGATAGCGGACTTGAGGTTCGTTTCGGTATTGCCGATCGGAACACCGGTCGCCGGATCACCGACTTCCTTCAGAAAGTCCAAGTGGCCGAAGGCATGGCCGGTTTCGGCCTCCGAGGTGTCTCGAAACAGCCCGCCGACGTCAGGATAGCCTTCGATATCGGCGCGCCGCGCGAAGTAGAGATAGCGTCGGTTGGCCTGCGATTCGCCGGCAAAGGCATGTTTCAGATTATCGTGGCTCTTGGTTCCTTTTAAACTCTTGCTCATGTTGTCCTCCCCGTTGTGTATGTTCGATAAAGGATCAATCTGATAACAAATGAGAAGGTCCTATGCTCGTTTGAAAGTGCTGTAAGATAGCGCAGCCGTCATAACCGGTTCAAGGGCTTTTCTTGTCCCCTATCCGGCAATACATCCATATTAATCTGGAGCGGACTTTCTGCTTCATCCACTCTCCTCACTTCAGTTTCTAGCACAATCGCCCGCCACGCAGGCAGAAATTCAAGGACAGTGCCCTGTCCATGCCCTGTTACCGTTACCCCGGGCAAGTATGTTAGACTTGGCATCTATTGCTCCCCATGCGCTGTGCCTAGCGAGAAGGACACGACGATGCGTTCCCGTCTCCTGAACAATCTTACAGCGTACACCCTAATCAGCTTGGTCTTAACCTTCTCGGGCTGTGCGCATGATACGTATCAACATCGGGCGGACATCATCAAGGATCATGTGGAGGGTTTCTACTCCCATCTCAAAGCCAACCGGGTAGGGGCTGCCGTGCATGAGAACCAACAGATCGAAGCCATGGCCGATGAGATGGCTGAAACGGTAAAGAAACGCGTGCAACTACAGGGAACGTCTCATGCCCAACAGGAGTTCGCGCTGATGAAAACGGCCAGGGAAACAGCGGCGCAAAACTGGATCGCGCTCGGTCGGTACTTTGCCATCAACCAACAAACCGACCAAGCCCGTGCAACCTATCAACGAGTGGTTGAGACCTATACCAATCCGACGGAACAGCGATACCGGGAACAGGCTACGCGAGCGCTTAAAGACTTGACGATCGTGTCCCCAACCCCCAGTCAGACCAGTCCTTAGTTTGATGCTCGAGATAATCATGGTATCCGTCTGCTCGAAGACGATCTCCTGACGCCGCCGGTATGCCTATGCCCGTTGGAATCCTCGCCCTCCTGCTGATCCTTTCGACCGGATGCGTACACCGTATCCATGTCAATCCGCTTCCCGCCGGTTCCGCTTCCACGACGATTCCCAGATCGCTCCAGATAACAGTCGGGCCGCTTGCGCTCGAGGGCGCAGACCATAGGCCGGGAATTACCCTGCTGGAGTGGCCGCATCAGGATCTAAGCCAGGCAATCATTCGCTACGCGCGGCGGCGGGAAACATTCAGTTCGGTCTTCACCAACTCCGCCGATCTCGCACTCCACATCACCACGAAATTGGCGCTGACCGATCGGCAAGGGCGCTACCACTACCATATCCGGCTGCAGGGGGAGATACACGAGGGAGACCGGCTCGTCAAAACGTATCTCGCCGAACACACGGCGGCAGGCTCAGTGGCCCGATGGATCACGGCGTCGGACCGTGAGCCTATCGAATCGGCGCTTCAGTTGGCTTTGGATGACGTATTTTCCCGGATCGAGGCGGACCGCCCGCTGTATACGGACAGGATAGACCTACCCGTCAGATAGCGATCGCCCAAGCCCGCTTCACATCTAGACAAAACAGGCGGCCCCTCATCCTCACACAATCGTCAGGGGGCCGCCGAGAGAATCAGGCCTTTTTTGCCATTTTGATGGGAGTCCCGACATATTCCGGGCAATCGAGAAGGAGGGACTGATCACCGAACGGCACATCGAAAAACTGACAGTGGTGCCGCTTGTCTCCGCTCTTATGCACATTCTGGCTGAAATACTGGCACGAGACACACATGCGCGCGACAGGGATCTCACCCTTTAGCTGCAACACCCGAATGAGCTTCACCAGCGCGGACAATAGACTGACCTGTTCTTCCACAGTCAGTTGCTCCGTCGCAGCAGACAAAATCTCCGGCCATCCGCTCGAGACCTTTCCGGCCTTCGCTCCCAGAGCCGTGAGATGCACCGTGACGATACGATGATCGGCCTCCTGCTGGCGCCGACGCACAAGCCGTTTCTCCGCAAGCGTCCGGATCACCTCGGATGCGGTGGGCAGCTTGACCGTCAGTTCACGCGCA
>JABMDG010000058.1:14757-20062 GCA_015904045.1 Nitrospira sp. | reverse complement strand
ATGACGCTGGCGTTTTTGGCGCGGATCGTAATCCCGCGTTCGCGTTCCTGATCCATCGAATCCATGATCCGCTCGCCCATGTCGTCGATTTTTCTGTGGACATGGGTTTGGCGGAGAACAGCGTCAACCAATGTTGTCTTGCCGTGGTCGACGTGGGCGATGATGGCGATGTTCCGGATGTCGTCACGGCGGTCATGAGGGGCACGTACGGTGGACATAGTAACGGTACTTCCTTGGATGACGAAAAAGACGCCCACTAGTGAGGCGCAAACCAGGCAGTATACTCGAACTGCATTCTCTTGCACAAGCCTACAACTCAGCTCATGAAGAATCTGTGTGTCTATGGCGGGTATGAGTGGTGGAACCTCGGGATCAAGGAACGTGCTTTCGAGACAGGCATGTCGGATTGGAGGCGGCTGGGGATTGATGGGGGGCATATCAAAGATCAATTGGAATCCAGAAGACGAGAGAATTGGAGTTTTCAGGGACAACCGGACCGATGACTTGTACAATTCTCAAGCCGAATCCAAATGGGAAGCACAGGCCAGCACAAAATGAGGGGAGTTTTCTCCAATAGGCGATCTCGAAGTCGCGTGGTGCGTTCGGATACGACGTGTCCCTGGGTACGCAGGGTCAGGCAAACGCTCGCATGGGCATTTGTATTGTGGACGTTGATGGGAGTGGTTGTTGCCGGACCGGCATATTCCATTGAAGTCCCGCTGACAGGCTCTATACCTGCGGACATCCACTCCATTGAACTGTCTTATGTGGGAGAGCAGACGACTCCAAGTGTGACGATCAACGGGCCCCCTGACTCCGCTCCTTCCACCTCTGACAGGCCGACATCGCCTTTGTTCGATCTCCTGCCTGTCTTCGATCACTCGCAAGTCTTTGGCGTGTGCCGGGGGCGGCTGTCGCGACCTGAAGGGGACAAAACTGTAGCTATGACGTTTGCCGAGGCAGGCGGTGGTCATTGTGGGCAGAGGATTGAGCTGAGGCCGAACGGGGGGGTGTTGGACCTCTTGTCCTACAAGACCATCAGGCTCAGAGGACAGGCCCTGGGTCGTATCTCGTTTGCCATGGAGGATTGGGCCTCCGCGATCCGACAGGATAATGTGCGGTTCGCGACTGTGCGCGGCATGTTCGATGTGACTATCCCGATGACCGAACTCGGTCGCTCGCTGGATTTGCGACGGGCAGCGGCCCTGGTCGTAACGACAGAGGACTCTGAGGCACAGGTGATTCTTGAACAGATGGACCTGGCCCGAGACCGAGCGGGTCTCGCACCGTCAGGCCGATCCGGCCTTTGGGTTTGGAGGTACCGGGAAGCAATCGAAGATCCGGGCGCCATTCTCTCAATCTGTCGCCGCCACAGTCTTTCGCGGATCATGATTCAGATGCCGGCTTCGGAGGACGGACCGGAGATATGGCGAGCATACGTCCGGCTCCTCGTCACACTCAGAGAAAGCGGTATTGAGGTGGTTGCCCTCGACGGCTACCCGGAGGCGATTTATGATCCTCAGCAGCTTGCCGGGAAAATCCGCCGTTTGTTGAGTCTTGTGGAGCCCCATCTATTGGCCATTGACCTGATTAAGGAGATGATCGGACAGCGTACACATCTCTCGGTTGTGATGCCGTTTTGGCTGACCACCGTGGCTGTGCGAGGACGCCCGTTGGAGTTTGCCGTGATGGATCGAGTGGATGAAGTGGTGGTGATGAGTTATCGGACCGATCTGGACGAAGTAAAGAGTCTTTCCGACGATACGCTGCGGTATGGCGATCTTATCGGGATTCCGGTGTGGCTGGCCGTCGAGACGATTACGTTGCCGGTCGAACAACGCGTGACACTTAAGCGAGAACCGCGCCTGCATCTTGTCGATGCGGTCTTGGATCGTCTGCACCGTCGATTAATTTTCCCGCCGTTTTCCTCACCGCTTTTGAAGGATGATCCACGCGAGGGGTTTCGGGTTCACCACCGCATGACGGTCAGGCCTGAGCGAATCACCTTTGCGGGGCGTCCACGGTCCGATGTAGAGAAGGCCGTGCGGACACTCCTCAATACGGTAGCGCATCGAAGTTTCGCAGGCATTGTGATTCACGATTTTGACGGACTGCGGGCCTTGGCCGAATGAAGCGGCTACCAGGAGTGAGCCAGAGGATCCTCTGCCTGTTCAGAGGGGGTGACAGGCCTGTCGATCCACCGTTCACTATTCAAGGAGTCCCGGTCGGATGCCACGCATGACATTCTGGCGCCTAGGTGGAATCGCCTTGTTATTCTTGGCCGGTACGATTGGGGCCTGGTCTCTGCTTCGCCAGATGGGCGATTCGGGAAAGGAGATTCCCGATAAGGAGATTGCTGATCCTGGTGTCTATCGGTTTCCCGGGTTGTCGGGCCCTCTCAACGCGACCGTAGTGTTGCCGGAACAGCCTGCGAAGTGGGCCGCCTATAGTCAAGGAACTCCCAGCCGGTTAGCTGTTCTCCTGACTGATCCGGATTCTGCCTGGCTGGGGCTTGCACATGGGCTCAAATCCATCGGCATTCCTTTTCTCATCACACAGAACGTTCACGAGGCTGTCAGACACCAAGTGGTGTTGGTGTATCCCACTATTTCAGGGAAAGTCTTGATGCCTGAGGCGCTCCGTCTGCTTGCGTCTGTTCCAAGATCCGGCGGGACATTGATTGGGGTCCAAGTGCGTGGGGGAGGGCTCAACGAAGTCTTCGGGTTCGAAGCTGCCCTCGATTCCCGCCAGCGGGTCGAGGTCGTACTGGATCGCGGAGATCCTCTGCTGGCGGGTTTCACTGAAGCCAGCGAGCAGCGTCTGGCCATCGGTCGCCGAGACCAGTTGGCCGATACGATTGGGACGGTTGGATACACCAAAAATGCCGCGCCGTTGGCGCGGTTCGATGATGGTACTGCAGCAATCACCAGTAAGGCATATGAACGCGGACATGCCTATGCCATCGGTCTTGATCTCGGGTTTCTTCTCCTGAAGGGATACAACAATCGTGGGGAAGAAATGGTACACGAGTTCAATAATCACTTCGACCCAATGCTGGATGTCTGGTTACGGCTGCTGGTGGAGATGTACCGGGCTGCAGAGCAGCGGGCGGTCACGCTGGGCACGGTGCCGTTCGGCAAATCGTTGTCTGTCCTCCTGACTCACGACATCGATTTTACTCAGTCGCTGAAGAACGCCGTAGACTATGCAGAGTATGAGCGGAGTCAGGGATTGGTCGGTACCTATTTCATCCAGACCAAGTATGTGCGGGATTACAATGACGACGTGTATTTCAATGAGACGGGGGTGCGGCAGCTGGCGCGTCTTGCGGAGTTAGGCGTTGAGCTGGGGAGCCACACCGTTGCGCACTCGGCGGTCCAAAATCTCCCAGCCGGTTCTCCCCGTTCACCGCATACGAACGGGCGAAGAAGCGGCAAGAGCATGTGTTGTCCCGGATGGAAGAGGCGGGGTTCATCACGGCGGCCGATCGCGAAGCCGCTGTGGCTGAGACGCTCAATTTCCATCGACCCGGCAGTGAGCACCTTGCCCCGCATTTCGTTGAGCATGTTCGCCAATTGCTGATGGCGAAATACGGGGAAACGATGGTGTACAAGGGCGGCCTGCAAATTCACACGACCCTGAATCTCTCGATGCAAAAGGCCGCAGAGGCTGCGTTCGTCGCCGGGGTCCGTGAACTCGATAAGCGGCAAGGATGGCGTGGGCCTCGGCGAACGGTCGATCTAAGCACCCTCCAGTCTTCGATGCCTGCATCGGAGGACAAACCGCTCAAGCCGGGCGATATGGCAGAAGGCATCGTGTTAAGGGTCGCGAAAGATTTTTACGTGGTGCAAGTCGGATCGGTTGCGGCGAAGCTGGCTTTCGACGATATGGCCTGGGCGAAGCGGTTCCTGAAGGGGCCAGATCCAACGGTCAACTTCGTGGTGAATCCCAATCTCAAGCAGATCCTCAAACCCGGCGATGTCGTCGAGGTCGGAGTGAAAAAGGTTTCTAAAGACGGGATGCAATTGACGCTCGAACAGACGCCGATCGTCGAAGGAGGCCTGATCGCCATCGATCCAAAGAGCGGCGCAATTCGGGCGATGGTCGGGGGCTACGATTTTTCACGAAGCGAGTACAACCGTGCTGTGCAAGCGCATCGGCAGCCGGGATCAGCATTCAAGCCGCTTATCTATGCGACCGCGATGAGCCAAGGGTTGAGCCCCGCCACACAGATTCTCGATGCGCCGGTCGTCTATGAACAGGAAGAGGACGACAAGACGTGGAAACCCGAGAATTATGGCCGGAAGTTTCACGGCATGGTGAGTTTGCGTGACGCGCTGGCGCATTCGCACAATCTTGCGACGGTGCGGCTGCTCGATAAGGTAGGGATCAAGAATGTCATCGAATTTTCCCGCTCGGTCGGCATGGTCAGTCCGTTGCCTGCCGACCTTTCCTTGGGCCTGGGGTCGTCGTCAGTGGGCTTGATGGAATTGACGTCGGTGTACGGGGTCTTTCTGAATCAGGGAACCCGTGTGGAGCCGTATGCCATCAAAGTGGCGACGGACAGCACGGGAAAGCTGCTCGAATCGGCGCAGCCTCAATCGCAGGAGGTTCTTGCAAAAGAAACCGCATATCTCATCACCAATATGATGGAAGATGTGGTGCAGAAGGGAACGGGCCAGGCTGCGAAAGCGCTCAATCGTCCCATTGCAGGGAAGACCGGGACGACCAACGACTATATCAACGCGTGGTTTATCGGCGGGGCTCCTAATTTAGTGACCGGGGTGTATGTGGGATTCGATGATCGTCGTTCGCTCGGCGAGAGTGAAACGGGCGCTCGCGCGGCGCTGCCGATTTGGATGGCCTTCATGAAGGAGGCGTTGAATCAGCTTCCCGTCGTGCCGTTTGAAATTCCGGACGGAGTCACCTTTGTGAAGGTTGATTCGTCGACAGGGCTGCTGGAGTCGGAGCAGGACGGCGAGGGGCAGAAGGGGGCTGTCGAAATCTTTGCGAAAGGCAGTGAACCGACGCAGGCGGCACACCGCCGGGTTGATCCCACGGACTTCTATAAGCTGGATCAGATTCCGGAAGGGCCGCCGGTTGGCGAGGGCGGGCTCTGATTGTCTCCGCAGTCAGGATTTTGAGTCCTGGTATTCTTCATGCCAGGCCATCTGGATTGTTTCGAGTATTTTTTCGTTCGATTTCTTTGGGTCGTCTTTGAATTCCGGCAAGGCGACGACCCAGGCGTGCATATCGGTGAACCGAACGGTGAGCGGATCGGTTTCCGGATGTTCCTCGACCAGAC
>JABMDG010000058.1:0-14657 GCA_015904045.1 Nitrospira sp. | reverse complement strand
TCGATCGATTGGCTTTGGCCGGTTCGCATGTCGCTGGCCGTGACGTTCAGAATTCCATTCGCGTCGAGCAAGAAGGTCACCTCGATACGTGGTACACCGGCCGGGAGCGGCGGCACTTTAAGGCGGAAGCGGGCAAGGCTGCGGTTGTCCTTAACCAATTCGCGCTCCCCTTGCAGAATGTGGATGTCGACGCCGGTCTGGCCGTCGACATAGGTGGTGAACAACTCTTTGGCGCTGGCCGGGATGGTGGTGTTTCTGCGGATCAAGCTGCTCATCACCCCGCCCATGGTCTCGATGCCGAGCGACAGCGGTGTCACGTCGAGGAGCAGCATATCGGTCGTGCCGCCGCTCAGAATATCCGCTTGTACGGCGGCGCCGAGGGCAACCACTTCATCCGGATTAATGTCACAGTGAGGTTGTTTGCCGAACAGCTCCTGTACGCGCCGCCTGACGAGCGGCATGCGGGTCGAACCGCCGACCAATACGACTTCGTCGATCTGAGCGGGCGTGAGTTCCGCGTCCTTCAGTGCCAGACGGCAGGGAGTGAGCGTGCGTTCGATGATGTCCATCACCATGGACTCGAGCTGATCACGCGTCAGTTCTCTGGTGTAGCGGCCTTTCCCATCCGGGAGCTCGATCGCAATCTGCGTTTTCAATTCGTCTGAGAGGCGAATCTTGGCCCGTTCCGCTTCCAATCGGACTGCCTGCATGTGATCGGGATAGGTCGAGAGGTCGATGTGAGATGCGGCTCGGATCTCGTCGAGAAACGAGTCGGCAATCCGGCGGTCCAGATCATCCCCGCCGAGATGCGTGTCTCCATTCGTAGACAGCACTTCGAAGATTCCGTTCTTGAGCTTCAGGATGGAAATATCGAAGGTGCCGCCGCCGAAGTCGTACACGGCGATCGTGCCCTGCGTCTTGTTCTGCAGGCCATAAGCGAGTGATGCGGCAGTCGGTTCGTTGATGATGCGCAACACCTCCAGTCCGGCAATGAGGCCGGCGTCTTTGGTCGCCTGGCGCTGACTGTCGTTGAAATAGGCCGGGACGGTGATGACGGATTTCGTGATGCTTTCACCAAGATGGGCTTCGGCCCGCTGTTTGAGCTCTCTCAGGATCATGGCCGAGATCTGCGGCGGCGAATAGGACTTTTCCCCCAGCGTGATCCGAATCACGCCACCCCGTTCGGTCAAAGAATAGGGGAAATAAGCCAGTTCATTCTGCACGTCCGCAAGGCCTTTGCCCATGAATCGTTTCACGGAGTAGACGGTGCGTTCCGGGCTGCGGGTGAGATGTTCCTTCGCTGAGTCTCCGACGATCAGGCCGTTGTCCGTCAGGGCCACCACGGAAGGGACCATGGGGCGACCTGTGCGTCCGGGAATGACGCAGGGCTTTCCGTCCTTCATATACGCGACAAGCGAATTGGTGGTGCCGAGGTCGATTCCGACAATGCGTGGCATGTCCGTTATCCGATCGTTGCGGCGAGGTCGTTGACAATATTCTTCACGTAGGTCCGGTTGGAGAGAATCTCCCGCATTTGTTTCAGGAGACGATCCCGTTCCGCACGGGCCTGATTGGTGGGCTCGCCTCGGTCTTGGAGCGCATCCCAGTCGGTAAAGATCCGTTGGAGGTGATGTTCCATGTCCTGTTTGCGCTGATGTCGGTCTGACGAGTCCATTGCAGGCCGATCTCTCATTGGGATTGGGCTCATCGTCGGTGGGCCTCATGGAATTGACGTCGGTCTATGGAGTCTTCCTGAACCAAGGAACCAGGGTAGAACCATTCGCCGTGAAAGCGGTGATGGATAACACCGGAAAGTCGCTCGAAACAACTCAGCCGGAACCCCACGAGGTGATCGCGAAAGAAACGGCGTACCTCATCACTAACATGATGGAAGATGTGGTGCAGAAAGGCACCGGTCAAGCGGCGAAAATACTCGATCGTCCGATTGCGGCCAAAACCGGCACGACCAACGATTATATCAATGCGTGGTTTATCGGAGGCACTCCCAATCTGGTGACCGGCGTGTACGTGGGCTTTGACGACCGCCGTTCGCTCGGCGAAAGTGAAACCGGCGCCCGCGCGGCCTTGCCGATTTGGATCGGGTTCATGAAGGAAGCGTTGAAGCAGCTTCCCGTCGTCCCGTTTGAAATTCCGGATGGGGTGACGTTCGTGAAGGTGGATTCATCCACGGGGCTGTTGGAATCGGAACAGGAAGGCGAAGGGCAAACGGGCGTCGTGGAGCTCTTTACCAAAGGAAGCGAGCCGACGCAGGCCGCCCACAGACGCGTCGATCCGACGGACTTCTACAAGTTGGATCAGATTCCGGAAGGACAACCGGCGGCGGAGGGAAGTCTCTAGCGAGTCGTCCGGCTAGGACTTCGAGTCCTGAAACTCCTCGTGCCAGGCCATCTGGATCGTCTCGAGAATCTTTTCGTTGGACTTCTTCGGATCGTCCTTGAATTCCGGCAGGGCCATGATCCAGGTATGCATATCGGTGAATCGGACAGAAAGCGGATCAGTGTCCGGATGCTCTTCCACCAGGCGAATCGCAATCTCTTCCGCGTCCTGCCATTTCAAGTCCATCACAAACCTCTCTAAGCGGATGGCATGCGACGTATAGCAGCTACCAGGAGTTCGATCCTGTTCGCGCCATCAGCCATCAGCTATTCGCTTACGTGACTTCCGAGACTTTCTTGCCTGCGAGCCCCCGTTTGAGCGAATCGTCCAGCATGGCGACCGACAGCGGTTTCGCCGCCTGTTCGAGGTTGGCCATGCGTGCGCGAATGGTTTTCGGATCGTTGCCGTCCTTGGCCGAGGCCAGTGCCGCCACTGCGGCACGAATGGACGCCAGCGTGTCCGGTGCAATGAGCCGGCTGCCTTCCGACAGCGACTTCTCCGTCGTCGTGATCAACGCGCCGGCCTCAAGCCGCGCCTCGATCAACTTGCGGGCGGTCACGTCTTCCTGCGCGAACTTAAACGAGTCCTCGATCATCCGTTCCACTTCGCCGTCCGACAGGCCGTAGGAGGGCTTCACTTCGACCGATTGGCTTTGCCCGGTCCGCATGTCGCTGGCCTTGACGTTCAAGATACCGTTCGCGTCAATCAGGAAGGTGACCTCGATGCGCGGCACACCGGCCGGGAGTGGCGGAACTTTGAGGCGGAAGCGAGCGAGGCTGCGGTTGTCTTTCGCCAGCTCACGTTCGCCTTGGAGAATGTGGATATCCACGCCGGTTTGGCCGTCCACATAGGTCGTGAACATTTCTTTGGCGCTCGCCGGGATGGTGGTGTTCCGGCGGATCACGCTGCTCATCACGCCCCCCATCGTTTCGATGCCGAGTGAGAGCGGCGTGACGTCGAGGAGCAGCATGTCGGTCGTGCCGCCGCTGAGAATGTCCGCCTGCACCGCCGCGCCGAGGGCCACCACCTCGTCTGGGTTGATCTCCCAATGTGGTTGTTTGCCGAACAGCTCCTGCACCCGTTGTCTGACGAGGGGCATGCGAGTGGAACCGCCAACCAAGACGACTTCGTCGATGTCCGCCGGCGTCAACCCCGCGTCTTTCAGCGCCATCCGGCAGGGGGCCAGCGTGCGCTCGATGATGTCCATGACCGACGCTTCGAGCTGATCCCGCGTCAGTTCTCTGGAGAAGCGGGATGTTCCGTCCGGGAGTTCGATCGCGATCTGTGTCTTGAGATTGTCCGATAAGTGAATTTTGGCCCGCTCCGCTTCCAAGCGCAGCGCCTGCATATGGTCGGGATAGGCGTTGAGGTCGACGTGATGTTCGGCTCGGATCTCGTGGAGCAGTAGGTCGGCGATGCGGCGGTCCAGATCGTCTCCGCCGAGATGCGTATCCCCGTTCGTGGCCAGGACTTCGAAAATGCCGTTCTTAAGTTTGAGAATGGAGATATCGAAGGTGCCGCCGCCGAAGTCGTAGACGGCGATCGTACCCTGCGTCTTTTCTTGAAGGCCGTAGGCGAGCGAGGCGGCCGTCGGCTCATTGATGATGCGCAGCACCTCCAGCCCGGCGATCAGGCCGGCGTCTTTGGTGGCTTGGCGCTGGCTGTCGTTGAAGTAGGCCGGCACGGTGATGACGGCTTTGGTGATACTTTCACCCAGGTGCACTTCGGCCCGCTGTTTGAGTTCCTTCAAAATCATGGCGGAGATCTGCGGCGGCGAATAGGTTTTCTCGCCGAGTTTGATGCGGATGACGCCGCCTTTTTCAGTCAGGGAATAGGGGAAGTATGCCAGCTCGCCTTGTACGTCTGCCAGCCCTCTGCCCATGAAGCGCTTTACCGAATAGACTGTACGATCCGAACTACGCGTGAGGTGCTCTTTTGCCGGGTCGCCGACGATGAGGCCGTTGTCCGTCATGGCCACGACAGAGGGCACCATGGTGCGTCCACTGCGCCCAGGGATCACGCAGGGTTTCCCGTCCTTCATGTACGCGACGAGCGAATTGGTGGTGCCTAAATCAATCCCGACGATGCGCGCCATGATTAGCCGATGGTTGCGACGAGGTCGTTGACGATATTCTTCACGTAGGTCCGGTTGGAGAGAATGTCCCGCATGTGCTTGAGCAGACGATCCCGCTCGGCGCGCGCCTGAGCGCCGGCGTCACCGCGGTCTTGCAACGCATCCCAGTCGGTGAAGAGCCGCTGGAGCTGCTGTTCCATATCACGCTTGCGCCGCTCCAAGGCTTCCTGTTCGGCGATGAGCTGCGCACGAAGCTCGAGGCCTGCTTGGGACGCGCGGTCGCTTGCCCGGTAGGCCTCCATCGTTTCTTGCAACTCGAGAATCTCCTCGAAAAGGTCGCTCGGTGGGGAAGTACGGATCTCCTTCACCGACCCGGCCTCCAGGTCAAGCAGATACTCGGCCCGCTGAATCGGGTCTCGCAGCGTGCGGTAGGCGGTATTGAGGGTTGCTGCGTTGCCCAGGCTGATGGTTTGTTCAGCCTCGCTCTTGTTCTGATAAAAGTCGGGGTGAAAGGCGCGGCTCAGCTCGTAGAACTTCGCTTCCAGTTTGCTCTGGTCGATGGTCAGCCGGCGCGGGAGGCCGAAGCAGGTGAAGTAATCGGTCTCCTTCGACACGGGCTGGACTTTCACGCAGCGTTCGCAGAAATATTCCCCCGACATTTCGGACTGACAGTGCCAGCACATGCTTCTGGCCATTTGAATGTCGCGGGAGCCGGAGGTGTGGGTGTGATGAGCCATCCTGAAGTCTACCTGTTCTGACAACACAGGCATGGCGAGGAGCCATGCCTGCGAAAAGACGCTCTGCCGCAGCGCGTTATGCCGAGAACGATTCTCCGCAGCCGCAGGTCTTGTTGGCGTTCGGGTTGACGAACTTGAAATTGCCGCCTATCAAATCCTTATGGTAATCGAGTTGCGTGCCTTGCAGATAGATGGCGCTCTTTGCGTCCACAATGACCTTGACACCGTCGAACTCGAAGACCTGGTCGTGCGGTCCGATCTTGTCGTCGAAATTAATCGTATAGCTCAGCCCTGAGCAGCCGCCGCCCTTGACGCCGAGGCGGAGTCCGCCCTCCTCGATGCCTTGGACGTTGATGAGCCGCTTCACTTCTTTCAAAGCGGCATCCGTCAATGTGATGACCGGTGTAGGGGTCGTCGTATCTGATGTGCTCATGGACGCGCTCCTTCCGCTGAGGCGGTTCGTTACGTGGCCGCCTCTGTCTTGTCGCCCGCCTTCTTTTGATAGTCCGCCAGCGCGGCCTTGATGGCGTCTTCCGCCAGCACGGAACAGTGAATTTTCACCGGCGGGAGATTCAATTCCTGCACGATGTCCGTGTTCTTGATCTGCTGAGCTTCCTCGATCGTTTTCCCCTTCAGCCATTCGGTGGCCAGACTGGAGCTGGCGATCGCCGACCCGCAGCCGAAGGTTTTGAACTTGGCGTCCACGATCGTATCGTTCTGCACCTTGATTTGCAGCTTCATGACGTCGCCGCATTCCGGCGCGCCGACCATGCCGGTGCCGATGCCCTCTTCATCCTTTTTGAAGCTCCCCATGTTGCGGGGGTTGTTGAAATGATCGACGACTTTATCGCTGTAAGCCATAGGAAACCTCCTTGGTATCTCGTCGTTCGTGAAGCGTCGTTCGTTGTCTACGAGATACGCTTCACGAGGATCGCTTCACGCGATCAATGTGCCGCCCATTGAACCGACTTCAAATCCACGCCTTCTTTGGCCATTTCATAAAGCGGGGACATTTCCCGCAGCTTGGTCACAATCTCAATAACCTTCTTGATCGTATAGTCAATCTCTTCGTCGGTGTTGAATCGGCCCAGGCCGAAGCGGATCGACGAATGGGCGAGTTCCACGCCGACCCCGAGTGCCCGCAGCACATACGATGGTTCCAGTGTGGCCGAGGTGCAGGCCGAGCCGGATGAAAGCGCGATGTCTTTCATGCCCATCAGCAGCGATTCCCCTTCGACATAGGCGAAGGAGATGTTCAGATTGCCCGGCAGCCGGTTGGTGGGATGGCCGTTCAGGTAGCTTTCTTCCAAGCCTTCCATGATGGCGGCTTGGAGCCGGTTGCGCATGGCCGTGAGGCGAACGGATTCCGCCGCCATTTTCTGCTCACAGAGCTCGCAGGCCTTGCCGAATCCGACGATCAACGGCACCGGTAAGGTGCCAGACCGCATACCGCGTTCGTGCCCGCCGCCGTCCATTTGCGCGACCAGTCGGACCCGAGGATTCTTTTTCCTCACGTACAACGCGCCGACTCCCTTGGGGCCGTACATCTTGTGGGCAGTGAACGACATGAGATCGATGCCCATGGCTTGCACATCGACGGGAATCTTTCCGACGCCTTGCGTCGCATCGCAGTGGAACAGGATGCCTTTTGCTTTGGCGATTTTGCCAATCTCCTGGACCGGATTGATCGTGCCGATTTCGTTATTGGCCAGCATCACGGAAATCAAGATGGTCTTGTCCGTGATCGCGCTGCGGACCTCGTCGGGATTGACCATGCCGTATTTGTCGACCGGCAAGTAGGTGACCGTTGCCAGTCCCTTGGCCTCGAGCGACTTAGCCGTATCGAGCACGGCGCGATGTTCCGTGGACGACGTGATGATGTGTGTCCCTTTCTCCTTGTACATCTCCAGCACGCCCTTCACGGCCAGGTTGTCCGATTCCGTGGCCCCGCTGGTGAAGACGATCTCTTTCGAGTCGGCGTTGATCAGTTTAGCGATCTGCTTACGGGCCTGGTCCACGGCTTCTTCCGCCTCCCAGCCGAAGGCGTGGTTGCGGCTGGCGGAATTGCCGAATTTTTCGACGAAATAGGGGAGCATGGCGTCCAGCACGTGCGGATCCATCGGGGTGGTCGAATGGTTGTCGAGAAAAATCGGAAGCTTCATCGGTCAACTCCTTGTGCTGAGGGCGACTGAATGGTGATCAAGGGCGTGCCGCCCATCATATCTTGCAGGGTCATGCTGTTCAGCAGTTGATAGATACTGTCTTGCACTTTGAGCAACGGTGTGCGGATAGTGCAGTGCTCCCGTTGCATGCAGAATTCACCGTCCTTTTCGTGCGAGCAGTCGGTGAGTCCCAACGGGCCTTCGATGCTTTCAAGGATCTGCGCAATCGTGATCTGTCCCGCGTTATGGGCGAGCAGGTATCCGCCCTTGGGCCCGTTGTGACTTTCGATCAGGCCGGTCTTAGACAGGGCTTGGAGTACCTTTGCCAGCAGTTCCAATGGAATGTGGTACTCCTCGGCGATCTCCTTCGTATTGACGACGCGGCCCGGCGTCACATCGCCGAATTGAACGGAAGCGATGTGCTGGAGCGCCATGAGCGCATAGTCGGCTTTTTTTGAGATCTTCAACATGTCTATTGCCGATCCATCTTATCGGAGACTATAATGGTCTCCGATCATTTAGGTCGGATAAACAATATCACGCAGGTTTCTAGCCTGTCAACATAGAGTCGGGTTAGGTTGCGAAGAAAGGAACAACGGGATGGGCGGGACAAACCCCTATATTGAAAAAGCCGACTACGAGCTTCCAAAGACCGCATTTACTGTGACGTATATTCAGCCGGACGGCGCCAGTACCAAAGTGACCGTCGATCCGGCTAGAATTCCGTATGGTGAGACCGGGCTTCCCGGGAGCCTTTTGGATATTGCCATGGGAAATGGGGTGGACTTGGAACACGTCTGCGGAGGGGTCTGCGCCTGCTCGACCTGTCACGTGGTGGTCAAGCAAGGACTCGACAGTTGCAACGAAGGTACCGATGACGAGTTCGATCAGCTCGATGAAGCGCCGATGACCACCCTGCAATCACGACTGGGTTGCCAGTGTGTGCCCAACGGCACGACAGATATTGTCGTCGAAATTCCGGCGGTCAACAAGAACCTCGTTCGGGAAGGGCATTGATTCGTCCACATTCGTTGCCGCGTTATTCGTTAAACGTTATTCGGCTAAGCGCAAGAGGAGAATCTCACGATTCACCGTTAACGATTCACGATTAACAATTTTCAGTCGTACATTTCCGTCTTCACTTCTTTCCGGTCATAGCCCGCTTCCATAAACCAACTCCGCAAGGGATGCACAAACCCCCTCCTCCCGCAGAGCATCGGAATGACTTCGGATTTGCCTTCAATCAGCGGCCGCAGCATGCTGATCGTCAAGGCGACAGCCGACTCTTCACTCGACGCCACGAGTGGGAGGTAGCGAAATGAGGCACGCATCACGGCAAGTGAGAGCAGTTCCAGGTGATAGAGCAGCTCGTCCTCCGCGGGCCCGACAGCGATCACGAGAACCGGAGGAGTTTCACGGTGGGCATACAAGGCTTTCACCATACATCTGACTGGGACTAGGCCGGTGTAGTGCGTGACGAACAGCAGTTCACGATCGAGCGATTCGGGCAGCACGAACCTGCCGTAGGGCCCTGACAAAGACACTTCGTCCCCGGCCCTCAGCCGGTAGAGGTAACCCGAGCCCGTTCCCTGCGGGACCCGGTCAAATACCAAGGTCAATTCGCCGGAAGGTGATTCCGGAGCTGCCAAGGAATAGGCGCGGGTGAGGGGCTGTTTTGCTCCGACCGGCAATTTTAAAGACACCCATTGGCCGGGCTGGAAGGACAGCTTCTGGGTCTTTGGCAGAGCGATCAGCTGACGGACGTTCGGAGTGAGATCGGTAACGGAAAGCACCTTGGCCGTCTGTGTCGGTTCCGCCATGCCTTGTCCTATGGCGACTTCATAGCAGAAGGCTAGCTCAGAAGAAAGAGCCGGATAGCATCCATTCTGTACAACACTTTTCCGTGCATGCTATAGAGATGCCAGCAAAAACCTTTATTCATGCGGGTTCATCATGACGCAAGTCCGCGTTCGATTTGCTCCGAGTCCGACCGGGTTTCTCCACATTGGAGGGGTCCGTACAGCCCTGTTCAATTGGCTGTTCGCACGCCAACAGCATGGGATGTTCATCCTCCGCATCGAGGACACGGACCAGAGCCGTTCGACCGACGAATCGATTCATGCAATCATTGAAGGCATGAGATGGGTCGGGCTCGACTGGGACGAGGGGCCGTTCCGGCAGACCGAGCGGATGGAGGTCTATCGGAGTCATGCGCTGAAGTTGTTCGAACAGGGCCAGGCGTACTGGTGTGTGTGCAAGGCGGAGGAGTTAGAGGCTCGGCGCAAAGAAGCCGAGGCCAAAGGCCTCTCACCCCGCTACGACGGCCGGTGCCGTCACCGTGGGATCGCGACGCCGACCGGAGACGCAGCGCTCCGCTTCAAAGCGCCGCAAGAAGGACAGACCGTGGTCGATGATCTGATTAAGGGCAAGATCATATTCGACAATACCGTTCTGGACGATCTCATCCTCCTCCGGTCTAACGGCTATCCCACGTATAATTTTTCCGTGGTGGTCGATGACGCGCTGATGCAGATCACCCATGTCGTCCGAGGGGATGACCATCTGACCAACACACCGCGACAAGTGCCGATCTTTCAGGCGCTGGGGTTCCCTATTCCTCGCTTTGGGCATTTGCCGATGATTCTAGGATCGGACAAGACCCGGCTCTCCAAACGCCATGGGGCCACGTCGATCATGGCCTACAAAGACATGGGTTATCTGCCGGAGGCGATGGTGAATTACCTGGTCCGGCTCGGCTGGTCCCACGGCGATCAGGAGCTCTTCACGCGGCAGGAATTGATCGAAAAGTTTTCCTGGAAACACGTGCAAACGTCGGCAGCCGTCTTCAATCCCGACAAATTGTTGTGGATGAATGCGGAATACATCAAGACCTGTCCACCCGGCCAGGTTGCCGAGATGCTGGTGCCCTTGCTGGAACAGGCCGGGTTGGGGGACCAGGTTCGGAAGGCGTCCGCCGAATGGCTGGCTCAGCTTGTTGTGTTGGTCAAGGAACGAACGAAGACGCTCGTCGAGATGGTCGAGTGGGTCAAGCCGTATTTCGGCGAGGCGGTGGTGTATGAGGAAGAAGCGGCCAGGAAATTTCTGACACCCGCGATGGCGCCGGTTCTTCAGAAACTCCTGGCTCGGTTCGAGGCCCTACCAGGTTTTTCCAAGTCGTCATGGGAAGAGGGTTTCAAAAAACTGGTTGAAGAAGAAGGGATCAAGATGGGCCAACTGGCCCAGCCTGTCCGAGTCGCCCTCACCGGTCGGACCGCGAGCCCAGGTCTCTTTGAAGTCATGGAGGTCTTGGGGCGAGAACGCACACTCATCCGTCTGCGGCAGGGGATCGAACGCGCCAAAGCCGGTCCGTCTTGACGCGCGCTGCCGTCCTATATTACGTTGAACTCCGGTTGGGGGATCGTCTAGCGGTAGGACGTCAGTCTCTGGATCTGACTACCTAGGTTCGATTCCTAGTCCCCCAGCCAATCTTTCCCAGCCCTTACCGTCAGGGGTGTATTTCCGTACCGCGCTGGGGGATCGTCTAGCGGTAGGACGCCGGCCTTTGGAGCCGGCTACCTAGGTTCGATTCCTAGTCCCCCAGCCACTTCTTTTCCAGCACCATCCGGTACTGATCCAGTCTTTACTTCAGCGACGCCATGTCGATGACGAACCGGTACCGCACGTCGCTTTTGAGGACGCGCTCGTAGGCTTCGTTGACCTGCTGGATCGGAATGACTTCGACGTCAGATTCGATCTTGTGCGTGCCGCAAAAGTCGAGCATCTCCTGGGTTTCGCGAATGCCGCCGATGAGGGACCCGGCCAGACGCCGCCGCTTGAAAATGAGCGAGAAGGCCTCGACTGGCGCCGGTTTTTCCGGCGCGCCCACGAGAATCATGGTGCCGTCCGTCTTGAGGAGGTTCAAATAGGTATTGTAATCATGCGGAGCGGAGACGGTATCGAGAATGAAGTGGAAGTAGCCTTGGAGTTTACTCAAGGCCTGCGGGGTAGACGTCACCGCGAAGTCCGCGGCACCCAAGCGCTTCGCATCCTCCCGTTTCTTTTCTGACGTGCTCAACACCGTGACCTCGGTTCCCATCGCCTTGGCGAATTTCACGGCCATATGGCCGAGCCCACCCAGGCCGACGACGGCCAGTTTGTGATACTTCCCCACCCCCCATTGGCGAAGAGGAGAGTATGTCGTGATACCGGCACAGAGCAGCGGTGCGGATCCAGCCGGCGAGAGCGTCAAGGGAATGCGCAAGACATAGTTCTCGTCCACCACAATCTGAGTCGAGTAGCCGCCTTGCGTGACCCGGCCTGCATTGTCCTGCCCACTGTAGGTCCAGAGCGTACCGCCGTCGCAATACTGCTCCAAGCCTTCGCGGCAGGCCGGACAGGTTCGGCAGGAATCCACGAAGCAGCCGACACCGGCGCGATCCCCGACCTTGAAGGCTGTCACCGCCGTGCCGACTTGTGTGACTGTTCCGATGATCTCATGCCCCGGCACCATCGGAAACAGGGAGATGCCCCATTCATTACGGGCTTGGTGAATGTCCGAATGGCAAATGCCACAGTGCGAGATTTCGATACGGACATCGCGGTCGCCGACTGCTCGCCGTTCAAATGTGAACGGCTGCAAGGCAGCTTTCGCGGTTAATGCGGCGTAGCCTTTGGTCGCGAGCATTCGGTACCTCCCCAATAAGTCGTTAACGTGGGTGCTGGGATTTTTCAATCTTGGCCCAGGCGTCTTTGAGCGAGACGGTGCGGTTAAAGACCGGTGTCTGTGCCGAAGAATCCGGGTCCACACAGAAGTAACCTTGCCGCTCGAACTGAACGCGTGTGCCCGGTTGAACCCCGCGGAGGCTGGGTTCGACCACACAATCAGTGAGGCGTTCGAGGGATTGGGGATTGAGGTACCGGGTCCAATCCTGATCGGACGGGACTTTCGATAAGTCGGCGGTCAGAAGGGGATGATACAAGCGTACTTCCGCCGGAACCGCGTGTGGCGCGGACACCCAGTGAATGGTGGCCTTCACTTTGCGCTGTTCGTGAGATGCCCCGCTCTTGGTCTCCGGGTCGTACGTACAATGCAGTTCCGTGATCGCGCCGGTCTGCGGATCTTTCACGACTCCCAAGCATTTGATGATATAGGCATAACGCAGCCGGACTTCCCGGCCCGGCGCCAGGCGGAAAAACTGCTTGGGGGGATCTTCTCGAAAATCGTCTTGCTCGATATAGAGCGTTCTGGAAAAAGGGACTTGCCTGCTCCCCGCCGACGGGTCTTCCGGATTGTTGACGGCATCCAACTCCTCTGCTGTCTGCTCAGGATAATTATCAATGATGACCTTCAACGGCTTGAGAACCGCCATCACGCGGGGTGACCGCTTGTTCAGATCCTCGCGAATGAAATGCTCGAGCAGCTGCATTTCAACTACGGCATCCCGTTTGGCCACGCCGATATGTTCACAGAAGGCGCGGATAGCGTCCGGGGTGACGCCTCGGCGGCGGAGCCCTTTAAGGGTCGGCAGGCGGGGATCGTCCCATCCGGCTACCAGGTTCTTTTCAACCAACTCGAGCAGCTTGCGCTTGCTCATGACGGCGAAGGTGAGATTGAGCCGGGCGAATTCGATCTGCTGCGGGCGGTGAGGGGCATCGGTTTCTGCGACGACCCAGTCGTACAGCGGACGGTGATCCTCGAATTCCAGGGTACAGATCGAATGCGTGATTCCTTCAATCGCATCGGACAGGGGATGCGCAAAATCGTATGCGGGATAAATGCACCAGGCGGTTCCCGTCCGATAATGAGCGGCGTGCCGGATACGATAGAGGACCGGGTCGCGGAGATTGATGTTGGGAGACGCCATGTCGATCTTGGCGCGTAACACATGCGCACCGTCCGGAAACGTGGCTGCCCGCATGCGCTCGAACAGCGCGAGGCTTTCTTCCACGGGGCGGTTTCTGAACGGGCTGTTTCGTCCCGGTTCGGTGAGTGTGCCACGGTAGTCCCGCATCTGATCCGCGGAGAGGCTATCGACGTAGGCCTTGTCCTTCTTGATCAACGTGACGGCGAAGCCATAGAGCCGCTCGAAATAGTCCGACGCATAAAACAGCTTGTCGTGCCAGTCGAATCCGCAAGTGGCAGATGCCGCCGGGATTCTCGTTGGCGATGCCGAAGTTGAGGCAGATCGACTTGGCATGGCCGATATGGAGATACCCGTTCGGTTCGGGGGGGAATCTGGTCACGACTCGACCGGCATGTTTCCCGGCGGCGAGTTCCCCCGCAACGAGTTCGCGAATGAAATCAGAGTGACTCGAAGGCGATGTCGTCATGACTCGTCCTCTCAACCGGGACGTTGACGCGAACAGGCGAGACTTCTTCTACCACAGAGGGGAGGAGAGGAGGAACAGGGAATCGGCTAGGAGGACGGCTCGGTTGCTTGAGGGTGTGCCATCTGCATCACATCGAAGTCTTTTTGCGCGATGAGATGCCCCTCCATCCGCAATCGGAACTCATAACGACCGGGAGCGGGGAAGACCAACGAGGGAATATTGATGCCGAAATCGGAAATCTGCAGGCGATCCAGGATATGGATGTTGGGAAGCGTGGCGCGGCACACGAGTTGATCGTCGTTGAGACAGACTAAATCGATGTCAAAGTGGTACGTGCCTTCGGCGTCCGTCAGGCAAAAATACAGTCCCATCTGCTGATGCTGGAAGGGAAACACGGCGGCTTGCAGGTGCGTGAAGATGCCGATCAGGCTTTTCTTCTTCGTCAGGCTGTCTTCGATCACCTGATCGCAGACCAGGAAGGCCTGGACGCTGGGCTTGATGATGTCCGTCATGGAGAGAGTCTATAAAAGTTTCAGCAAACCCAGAAACGTTTCTCATGTTCTTGCACGACGATCATCATGCATGCGGGCTTCCTGAGACATCCACGGCGAGATCAGGGTACCATCGCACTTTCGTTTCCATGGCGGTCAGTGGCCGTCACGCAGATCCGGACAGGCTGTTCCCCTTTCTCCTGAACCGGTACGGTAATCGTCTGAGAAATTTGCCCTCCGCCCGTCGGCTTGGTTGCGGGTATGTCCTTGGCCAGGACGCGTCCGCTGCCCAGGTCGTAGTAAATGGTGGTCTTGGCCAGATCGGTGAGAGGACTTCCTTCGATGCTCACGGACGGTTCCGTGTAAGAAACCTTCACCGACTGTTTTGTCGCGCTGACCTTCGTCTGGACTGAACCGGGGCATCGGATCTGAGTCGATTGAACATCCGCGAGGGCGGCGCACCCCC
>JABMDG010000057.1:32634-42388 GCA_015904045.1 Nitrospira sp. | reverse complement strand
TGGAGACCTACAACATTGAAATCGGAGGAGGCTTGGGACCATTGAAGGGCAAGGTGTGGCGGATTGGGCTGATGGGAGAGTCGAGTACTGAGGCCAACGTGCTGACGTTGTTGAATGCGCTGGAGGAACTCGGTCTCCAGTTCGGGTGGGTCTCCACACCGGGGGTCGGATTGCAGGCGGCGGCCCGTGTCTACAGCGGAGGAACTGGCTCGTGACCATCGCAATTCACCACACCCGCCTCATCGATGGAACCGGTACTGTTCTCGATCGTGCCACAGTCGTCGTGCGTGGCTCACAGGTCGTCGCAGCCGGCCCCAGCCGGACCGTCACGATCCCTAAGGGAGCCACACGCATCGACGGGCGTGGACTTACAGTCATACCCGGGCTCATCGATTGCCACGTCCATCTGTGTTTAGGCGGTGAACCGGATGTCGTCGCGGCCGTCGAATCGGAACAGCCGTTTTATACCCTGCTGAAATCGTCGAAGCATGCGCAAGCAACGGTGGAGGCCGGATTTACGACGGTGCGCGATGTTGGCTCGCGGGATCATTCCATCTTTGCCCTCAAGCAGGCCATTGAGGCGGGAGTGATACCGGGGCCTCGCATCGTGGGGGCCGGCCTGGCCATTTGTATGATCGGCGGCCACGCGCGGTTCATTGGACAGGAAGTGCAGGGTGTCGAGCAGGTTCGGCAGGCGGTCGCCGCGCAAGTCGGCGCAGGAGCAGGCGTCATCAAGGTGATTGCCTCCGGCGGTGTCTTGACTCCGGGCACCTCTCCCGATGAAGCGCAGATGACGCCGGAGGAGCTTCAGGCTGCCGTCGACGAAGCCAGGCGGGCCGGGAGAAAAGTCGCCGCCCACGCGCACGGCGCATCAGGCATGAAAAACGCCATTCGGGCAGGCGTCCATTCCATCGAACATGCGACCCTGATGGACGACGAAGCCGCAACCCTCTTCGACCGACACGGCGTCTATATGGTCCCGACGCTCTCGGCTCTGGCCACGACGGCCGCCTGCAGACGAGGGTGTGGCATTCCCGATAGCGCGCTCGACAAGGCCAAAGCGATGACGAAACGCCATCAAGCCAGCTTCCGATTGGCGCACCGCCGGGGGGTGCCCATTGCCATGGGCACCGACGCCGGGACCCCGTTCAACTTCCATGGCGACAATGCGCAAGAACTTGAGCGCATGGTGGCGCTGGGCATGACACCGATGGAGGCTATTGTCACCTCCACGTCCGCCGGCGCCCGATTAATCGGGATGCAGGACAGGATCGGGACGATTGCACGAGGCAAGGAGGCGGATCTGGTCCTTTTCGAAGGAAATGTGCTCACGCACATCGATTGGCTGAGGGACAAGCGCCGTATCGTGGGGGTAATGAAGGCAGGTGTCTTTGTCGCGGGGCCCTTGTCCCGACAGATCTGATCGGACGGAGCGGGGAACAGAACGGACCGCTTCAGCGTCGATGCACCACGCGGCTACTGTTTAATTGAGCGCTTGAGCTTTTTTTCCACACTCGCCACTTTGCTCTGCAGTCTGCCGGTGTGGCCTTTGCGATAATCCACCTTGATCGTGCAGGAAATCCGGTTGCAGTCCCGCTTCATCCGTTCATAACATTGTGTGACGACACCGATCACCTTGTCCCACTCCCCTTCCAGCACCGTCCCCATCGGATTCAAACGGTAGGGCACTCCGCTCTTATCGATAATATCGAGAGAGCGGGCCACATATTTTCCGACGCTCTCCCCCTTGCCCAGCGGCGACATGCTGAATTCCAAGAGCACCATATCCGCTCCTCTCTGTGTCTTTCATTTCACGGTTCACGGTTCACGTCTGACGCTTTTGCCGCCCGTTGCTCCAACCAGACCTTCGGATATTGCACCTTGCCCAAGAGCCGGAATCCATCTAACGCTTCGCGCAGCAAGGCGCGCCGCTTCTCGACATCCGGCTCGTCCTTCTTTGCCTGTTCCCGCAATTCTCCGAGCCAGTCAACAAAGGCGGCGAATTCGGCGTCTAGAATTCGCTCCAGGTCCTCTTTCATAAACCCGGACAGCGCCGGCGCAACTCCGCTGGTGCTGACTGCGACGCGGGCATGGCCGGACGCCACAACTGCCGGCATCGTGACGCTGGAGGCTTCCGGAAAATCGACCGACCAGAGGAGCACCCCCTTCTCTCTCGCCTTGGCAAGCAGCGCTCTGGCAAAGTCACGATCGCCCCGGATCGTATTTAGTACCAAGATCGTATGGTCAAGATCGGCGTCGCGAAAATGGCGCCCTCGATGAATGACCTTTCCCGACGCAGCCAGATTACGCAACGGTTCGTTTAGTGTCGGGCTGATGACGGTGACACGTGCACCCGACGCAAGCAAGCGATCGGTTTTCTCGGCGGCCTCGTCGTCTCCACCGATGACCAAGACGGTCCAGCCCTGCACATCCAGCACCAACGGAAAACCTGGATTCGCCGCCATGACTCCATCCTCCCCCACTGTTCGCAGATGATGCGCTCGCGCATCATACAACAGCGCTTTCAAGAGCGTAAACCGTACGCTCCCATTTTTCACCCGAGACCGCTATAATGCGAGCCGTGTTCCCTGCCGGAAACCGATGAGTCGATCCGCTGGAGTGGGGTCTGTTGGAGTGTCGTCGTGAAGAATGAAGCAGGAGACAACCGCGACTGGGCACTCAGCACTATGTTTCAGCGGGGTCCGCGTCCAATTCCATGTTCCAGTAGAGATAATCCCGCCAGCTTTCCGGCGTATTGCGAATCCCGATGGTAATGGTAATAACCGGACTCCAGCGCGGTTTCACCGGCCGCTTCTTCAACCTCATGCCGGCTTCCTCAGGCGTGCGGCCGCTTTTCTTGTTGTTGCACCGCCAACAGGCTGTCACGATGTTCTCCCACGTCTTCTTTCCCCCCTTGGCGATGGGCACCACGTGATCGAACGTCAGATCTTCCGTCCGAAACCGATGAGAGCAGTATTGGCAGGTATAGCCGTCGCGCGTAAAAATGTTGATGCGCGAAAATTTAACGGCGCGATGGCTGTCCTTCAGGCGCACCAGCTTGAGCAGCCGCATGACCGCCGGCAGCTTGATGGTCAGGGAAATGCCGTGAATTTCACGGTCGTAGACTTCGAGGACTTCAACCTTGCCTTGCCAGAGAAGCGCGATCGCTTTTTGCCAATGGACGACCCGGAGGGGTTCATAGGTCGAATTCAGAAGGAGAGTCATTTCCATGCGATGTCCTCATTGCCAACCGCGCCTCCATACGAGTGGAGACCGTCTGGTGTGCCGGAAGATGCTCTGCTATGTCTATGCCATAAGCCTTTTCCGAAATCAAGCAAGGGCGCGGCTCTGACCGAACAGATTTCATGGCCACAACGGGGAGGCTGCCATCAATGAACGAGTTCGTTACTGTGGCGCAGGTGCATGACATTCCGCCGGGAACCGGACGAACGGTAGACGTTCGTGGAGTATGGATAGCCCTCTTTAACGTCGACGGGACGTTCTACGCCATCGACAATGCCTGTCCGCACGCCGGCGGTCCGCTGGGTGAAGGAAAGTTGAATGGAACCGTCGTCGAGTGTCCATGGCACGGCTGGAAATTCAGCGTCGAATCCGGGGAGCGGGTTGGAAATTCCAATTTCCAGATCCCCTGCTGTGAGGTTCGCGTCGTAGACGATCACATTCAGATCGCCCTTCCGCCTGGCCTGTGTGGGCCCTGAGCAATCAGCTGACGCCGGGAACCGTCGGGGCCTTATGCTGATCTGTGTCAGGCTCCTTCGGTGTCACGCCATCGGCAGGCAGTGACGCCGCATTGACTTTCTTGCGGCCCAGATGTGCGTGCCAGATATATTCCCGCTCGAACCACTGGCCTCGGACGCTTTGATCCCGAAGCTGCACGCGAATCTCGTAGATGTCGCCTTCGACGTGCGCAACCCGCCAGTCACCGAGCCGCACCCCCTGGCCGCGCTCTTTCATGGACCGCACGTGTGCGTTCATCGCCTCAAGAATCGTCGCGGCCCCGATCGCAGGGGAGGATTGCACCAGTGTCAGCGCTTCAACCTGCCGCTCGTCCATTGTGACCTGGTTGAATCTCGGCAAACCCATCCACGCATAGTACAACGCACCGAGGATGAGGACGGCAAGAGCCACAACTTGAATGACACGGATCACGGGAACTCCCACCTCAATGTGCGGTGAAGGAATACCGCCATGTCGATGCCCCATTAGCGCGCGGAGCGCGGATGCGGAGCATGACCATAGTCCGGAGGCATCTTAGGAAGGGCCGTCATTCCCTGTCAACGGACGAAAGCGAGCGGCCACCGCTTGTCTGTCGAAAAGACGATGTGCTAGAAGTATGGAAACGCGCGAAGACGATGAAGTTGCCCTGAGCCTCACGGATGAAGTTTTTTCTGTACGCCGATCAACTCAACCCTACCCAGCTCAAGCGGCGCGCCCCAGAACACAAGTTTCTGTACCGTGCCACACTGGCGGATCATACCATCAAGTTCTGCCGCTGGTCGTCCCAATGGCGGTGCGGCTTGGCCAGCATCGTTCCGTCACCCGGTGAACAGGTCTGGGGCGCTGTTTTTGAGTTGACCGACGAAGATCTGATAAGCATGGATGAGTTTGAGCAGGATGTCCCGCAGGGGGCCTACCGGCATCTGCAAGTCAATGTGGTCACCGATGCAGGGGACAAGGAACTCGTGACCACGTACGCAGCCAATCCCATCGGCAAGTTCAAGCCCAAAGACCACTATCTGGACTGGGTCCTCAAAGGAGTAAAACAGTGGGCCTTACCGGAGGAATGTCTTCAACAGTGGGAAGCGTATCGGTCGAAGTAACGGGTAGCCTATGGCACGAGCCAGGACACAGTATCATGATAGCGTGGCCGGTATCCAACCGGTGCGACAAGCCACACGCGATCCGCTTTTCACTCTTTCAACAAGGAGAACTCAATGCCAAAACCAAAATATCACATTCTCGTCTGCACCAATTCACGCCCTCCAGGCCATCCAAAGCCGTCGTGCGGCTCAGCTGGAGCCGCGCAACTGCTCATGGCCTTCAACATGGGGCTGATGCAGCGGGCGGTCCCACCAGGCCAAGTGCTGGTCAGCGCGACCGGGTGTCTCGGTCCCTGCGAACAGGGTCCGACCGTCGTCGTATATCCGGATAACACCTGGTACACCAAAGTGACGGAAGCGGATGTGGCCACGATCCTCGATGAACATGTCGGGAAAGGCACCCCCGTCTCGAAACTGAACCCGGATTCGGTGTGGCAATAGGAATATCGTTGTGCGTTCAGCGGTCGGCAGTCAGACTCTGAGCAAGCTGAGGGCCGGCGGTTGCACGTTGAAAGAAGATCTTTATGAGCACACATCTTGAGCACAAATCCGCCGCGCCCGGGTCGATCGGGTGCGCCATCATTACATGCAGCGACACACGGACACCCGAGACCGACATCAGTGGGCAACTGATACGGAAGCTGCTTGAGGAGCAGGGCCATCGCGTCATCGAGTATCAAGT
The DNA here is from genome assembly GCA_015904045.1 of Nitrospira sp. Next base: position 36,865 of record JABMDG010000057.1, on the reverse strand, counting down.
GGTCAAGGACGAACCGTACCAGATTCAATTGCGGGTCGCCCTCGGCACGATCAATCCGGCGGTCCACGCGATCATCGTCAATGGCGGGACCGGTATCGCGCGGCGGGATTCAACCTTTGAAGCCGTCAATGCCATGCTGGAGAAGCGGCTGGAGGGGTTCGGTCAACTCTTTCGCGTGCTGAGCTATCAGGAGATCGGCTCTGCGGCCATCATGACTCGCGCAACTGCCGGCACCATCAGCGGCCGAGTGGTCTTTTCCATCCCGGGCTCAGAACACGCCGTCCGCCTTGCAATGGAGAAGCTGATCCTCCCGGAACTCGGCCATATGATTCAGCAGCTCACGAAGTGAACAGGACTGAGTGCTCAGGACTTAGAGGATAAAGACTCAGTCCTGAGTTCTCGGTTCTCACTCCTCGCTCCTAGTCCTGCGTAATCTTCGGTTCGTCGTACGTCACCTCCCCTGAGATCTTTGATTGCGCGTAGCGTTTATAGTGGAGCAGCAGGTCTCGCACGGAGATGACTCCGACGATGTCGCCGCCTTTCGTCACGCCCAGATGACGCACGCCTAGTTCAGCCATCATGTCTTGCGCGTCGTCGACCGACTGGCTTGCTTCGATCGTGCAAATCGGCGCCGTCATGATCTTCTCGACCGTCAGTTTTCCCAGCGGCTTGCCGCTCGCGACCGCGCGGCGCACGATGTCGGTGTCCGTCACGATTCCGCTCAATTGTTTTCCCTTCTTGACGAGCAGCGAGCCGACACGCGCGGTGCGCATCGTCTTGGCAGCGCTCGCGATTGACGTCTTTGGTCCGATGGACTTCGGACGTTTGCACATAATCTGACCAACTGTAGCCATGCAGTCCTCCCTCTTGGTGATTGTTTGCCTTCTCTCGAACGCCGGCCATACCACACTTCGTGTGACCCGGCGGCTCCTCAGGCAAAGCCTTCTTCCTGATCGCCGCCGGATAAACACCACCAGTGTTCGCTTCGTATCGTTACCTTGACGCTAGCACAATTGTCAGCACTCGTTCAAAACAAAGAAGGTGGGAAGACGCTGTGACGCGAGAGCAATCCCTCTCAGACATTTTCAACACACGAGGACGATCTTACCGAAGAACTTCCGGCTCAACATCTGCAGCTGGCCCGCTCGCGCTTCTGCGAGCGGATAGGTCCGGTCGATCACGGCGATCAGCCGTTTCTGGCCCATGAGCTCCGCCGTCTTCACAAGTTCCGCGCGGGTTCCCATGTATGAGCCCCTAATCGTAAGTTGGCGGGAAAAGACATAGCGCAGATCCAGCTGGACTGCCGCACCGGTCGTCGCGCCACACGTAATCAACCGGCCGCCTTTGGCAAGAGGCACTGGTGACTGTTCCGTATCCGGGTCTTTGGGCGTGACGCCATCCGCCGGCAGCGACGCCGCATTCACCTTCTTCAGCTTGAGATGCGCGTGCCAGATAAATTCCCGCTCAAACCACTGGCCGCGTACACTTTGATCCCGCAATTGCACGCGAATTTCATACACATCGCCTTCGACATGCTTCACACGCCACTCCCCAAGCCGCACCCCCTGCCCGCGCTCCTTCATCGATCGCACATGATGATTCATCGCGTCCAGGATCGTGCCGGAGCCGATGGCGCGGGAGGACTGCACGAGTGCCAACGCTTCCGCCTCGCGCTGGTCCTGCGTAGGAGGGGAAGGAGACAGCTGGTTCCAGGAATAGTACCCCGCCCCCAGCATCAGCACGAAAATCACCGCAACGCGAATCAGCCTGATGACGACAGGCGAAGGAGACGACGACCTCGTTTTGGAACGATCCTCAGCCATTGATTGAGTTGGAAACCCATCTCGCGCCGAGACCGCCATGAGGGCAGCCTAGCCAGGACAGCGATTATCTTACCGTCTCATTCATGACAGTTCATCACGCAATCGTCAAGCCGCGTGGTGACGCAGGGCAACGCTTGTTTGACGAAAAGCCCGTGTGCTACAAATACCGGCAGTCATCAAACACGCATGAGCGCATCGAATGAAGTTTTTTCTATATGCCGATCATCTGAACCCCGCCCAGCTGAAGCGACGCGCCCCGGAGCATCGGTTCCTCTACCTCGCCACACTGGCGGACCACACAATCAAGTTCTGCCGCTGGTCATCTCAATGGCGCTGCGGCCTCGCGAGCATCGTACCGTCGCCGGGTGAGAAAGTCTGGGGGGGGGTATTCGAGGTGACCGATGAGGATCTGAAGCTCATGGATGAGTTCGAGCAAGATGTCCCTCAGGGGGCCTATCGGCACCTGCAAGTCACAGTGCTCAACGAAGCCGGATCGAAGGAACTCGTCACCACCTACGCTGCGAATCCGATCGGCAAATTCAAAGCCAAGGACCACTATCTCGACTGGGTCATGAAAGGGCTCTCACAGTGGAAACTTCCCCAAGAAGCAGTTCAACAGTGGGAATCGTATAGGCCACGATAAATCGAAAACGCGACTGGCAGATGGCATATGGCTTATGGCACGAAACGGAGACGAAGAGTTTTCGCTGCACACCATAAGCCATACGCTCTTCGCTCTGTGCATGCTCTACACTAATATGCTATAAGTGGCAGTTCGGATCTCATGAGAGGTTCGCACTATCAATTGAGGAGACTATGCCGAAACCTAAATATCACATTCTCGTCTGCACCAACTCACGCCCACCAGGCCATCCAAAACCTTCATGTGGAAGCGCCGGAGCCGGACAGCTGCTCATGGCCTTCAACATGGGATTGATGCAACGCGCTGTGCCCCCGGGCCAAGTCCTGGTGAGCGCCACCGGCTGTCTCGGTCCCTGCGAACAGGGCCCGACCGTTGTCGTCTACCCCGACAATACGTGGTATTCCAAGGTCACTGAGGCGGATGTCGCCACGATCCTCGACGAACACATCGCCAAGGGAACCCCGGTCGAGAAACTCAACCCAGATGCAGCATGGAGATAGGTTAAGCGAAGAAGGTTAAGGCTCAATTGAAGGCCCCCCTTTGAGAGCGCAGCCTCTGCTTTGCTTCGGCCATTTTACGGCATGAAGAACCCAGCATACGACATGACAAACTCACCAGCCCATGAACACAAGCAGGATGCGCCACGATCGCTCAGCTGCATGGTGATCACGTGCAGCGATACGAGAACACCGGAAACCGATACGAGCGGACAGCTGATCCTAAAACTGCTTGAGGAACAGGGGCACAAGATTGTCGCCTACCATATCGCAAAAGACGACCCGGGGCAGATCACGCACCGCATTGCGCTGGGGGTTTGGAAGCATGGGGCCCAAATCATCATCGTCAACGGAGGCACCGGCATTTCCAGACGGGACTCGACGTTCGAAGCAGTGAACAAAATGTTGGAGAAGCGGCTTGATGGATTCGGCGAAATCTTTCGATTGCTCAGCTATCAAGAGATCGGGTCGCCGGCCATTATGAGCCGGGCGACTGCCGGCATCATCGACGGCCGCGTCGTGTTCTCAATCCCCGGCTCTGAGAACGCAGTCCGCCTGGCGATGGAAAAGCTGATCATCCCCGAACTGGGCCACCTTGTTAATGAACTCACGAAGTAAGCGTACCTGGTAATGGGTGAGTGGTAAGGCGCGACGAGATTCCTCTTCAAACTCCTCTCGTCTAACGCCTTACGTCTTCCTAATCCTGCGAGATCTTCGGTTCGGAGTACGTCCCCGCTGCCGGAACCACCGACTGCGCATACCGCTTATAATGCAACAGCAGATCGCGCACTGAGATCACGCCCACAATCGCACCGCCTTTCGTCACACCAAGATGACGCACACCCAAGTCCGCCATCATGTCCTGGGCATCGTCGACCGTACTGTTCTCCTCGATCGTGCAAACCGGACTGGTCATGATCTTCTCAACCGTCAACTTACCCAAGGGCTTGCCGCTCGCTACGGCGCGCCGCACGATGTCCGTATCCGTGACGACACCGACCAGCTCTTTTCCCTTCTTCACGAATAACGACCCCACCCGCGCCGTCCGCATGGTCTTCGCGGCGCTGGCAATCGACGTTTTCGGACCCACACTCTTGGGTTTCTTGTTCATCACCTTCGACACTGTGGACATGCTTTCCTCCCTTCGTCCTTGCTGAGTTTTGACTGGATGGACCACGACCTCGTCCATCTGATTTTAATGCAGAGTATCACAAAGTCAGACTCGACTCTTCGAGGCTGTTCCCAACGGGCTTTCAGCTAGGCCGCAG
>JABMDG010000057.1:30180-32534 GCA_015904045.1 Nitrospira sp. | reverse complement strand
GAGGCGGCCTTCTTCTTTTACTCACCACGGGCAGACTGTGGAATGGGTTTAATTCGCGGGTGGCGCTGACCTGGGCGCCCGTCCGCCCGCAGCGGGGTCCCTACACCGGGCGGGGTGCGAGGACGGACGGGCTGTTCAGCGACAGGACCCGCGATTAGGTGCCCATTTCCCAGGATGCCAGATACTTCTTCTGCTCCGCCGTCAGTGTATCGATATTGACGCCCATACCCGCGAGCTTGAGCCGCGCGATTTCTTTGTCGATGTCTGCCGGCACCGGATAGACCTTCTTCTCCAGCTTCTTGTAGTTCTTCACAATGTATTCCGCGCCGAGCGCCTGGTTGGCGAAGCTCATGTCCATGACGCTGGACGGATGGCCTTCCGCCGTGGCCAGATTGACGAGGCGGCCTTCGCCGAGAAGACTCACGCGATTGCCGTTCTTGATCGTGAATTGCTCGACGCCGGGGCGAACAATCTTCCGTGACTTGCTCATCTTTTCCAGAGCCGGGATGTCCAGCTCCACGTTGAAGTGGCCGCTGTTGCAGACGATGGCGCCGTCTTTCATGGTCGCGAAATGTTCGTTGCGGATGACGTGGATGTTGCCGGTTACCGTGACAAAGAAATCGCCGATCGAAGCCGCCTGTTCCATTGGCATGACGCGGAAGCCGTCCATGACGGCTTCCAGGCCCTTCAACGGATCGATTTCTGTGACGATCACGTCGGCGCCCATGCCCTTGGCCCTCATGGCGATGCCGCGTCCGCACCAGCCGTAGCCTACGACCACGACGACCGAGCCGCAGACCAACCGGTTGGTGGCGCGTATAATGCCGTCCATGGTGGACTGGCCCGTGCCGTAGCGGTTGTCGAACATGTGTTTGGTGTCGGCATCATTGACGGAGATGACGGGAAACTTGAGCACTTTCTTTTCGGCCATGCTGCGCAGGCGAATCACGCCCGTGGTGGTTTCTTCCGTACCGCCGATCACGTTCTTCAGCAATTCTTTCCGCTTGGAGTGGAGGTGGGAGACGACATCTGCGCCGTCATCCATCGTGACATGCGGGCGATGGGCGATGGCGGATTCAATGTGACGATAGTAGGTCTCGTTGTCCTCGCCCTTGATGGCGAAGGTCGGGATGCCTTCATGTTGCACCAGGGCGGCGGCCACCTCATCTTGTGTGCTGAGGGGGTTCGACGCGCAGAGGCGGACATCGGCCCCGCCCGCTTTCAACGTGATCGCCAAATTCGCTGTTTCCGTCGTGACGTGGAGACAGGCGGTGACCCGCACCCCCTTCAGCGGCTGTTGCCGCGCGAATCGCTTACGGATCAGCCGCAATACCGGCATGGTGGCTTCGGCCCATTCGATTTTCAACTTGCCGGCATCCGCCAGCTTGATGTCTTTCACGTCGTAATCCACGAACACCTCCTCGTCGAAAAGAAGGCCCAGGTTAAGGTTAGGGCAGAGTCATACACCCTGCTCCACTCCCTCAGCCTGAGCCTCAGTTACTGCACCTTCACCTTGGCATCAGCCTGCTGTCGTTACAGGCCCGCGTCTTTGCGCAAGGCCTTGGCTTTGTCGGTCTTTTCCCAAGTGAACTCCGGTTCGTTGCGCCCGAAGTGCCCGTATGACGCGGTCTTGCGGAAGATCGGCCGGCGGAGCTTCAGGTGATCGATGATGCCGCGCGGTGTCATCGGGAAATGTTTGCGCACGAGCTTGTCGAGACTCTCGACGGAGACCTTCTCCGTGTTCTTCGTGTCGACGAGTACGGATACGGGGTCGGCGACACCGATCGCGTAGGCCAGCTGTACTTCACATTTGTCGGCCAAGGCCGCGGCGACGAGGTTCTTTGCAATATAGCGGGCCATGTAGGAGGCGGAACGATCGACCTTCGTGGGATCCTTGCCGGAGAACGCACCGCCGCCGTGGCTGCCGTGTCCACCATAGGTGTCCACGATGATTTTTCTGCCGGTCAGGCCGGTATCGCCCATCGGTCCGCCGACGACAAAGCGGCCGGTCGGATTAATGTGGTGCTTGACGCTCGTGGGGTCGTAGAGGCGTTTCGGCATCATGGGCTTGATGACTTTCTCCATAATGTCGTGCTCGATTTGCTTACTCGTCACGTCAGGGCTGTGCTGAGTCGAGACAACGATCGTATCGATGCGCACCGGTTTGCCGTTCTTGTATTCGACGGTCACTTGGGATTTGCCGTCCGGGCGTACCCAGGGGAGGATGCCCTTTTTCCGTACTTCCGCCAGACGCTTGGTCAAGCGGTGCGCCAAGACGATCGGCATCGGCATCAACTCATCGGTTTCATTCGTGGCGTAGCCGAACATCAAGCCTTGGTCGCCGGCTCCTCCGG
>JABMDG010000057.1:16802-30080 GCA_015904045.1 Nitrospira sp. | reverse complement strand
CTGGAGAACGGCGCGCGGGCTCGGTGACGCCATGATGCGACGAGTCCAGACGGGTGACGAACCTCTCCTTTTCGTCAGGTGCTCCTCTAAGATTGCGACATCCGTCGCAATGCCGTCGCACCTGATCTTACCCCCCTACTGACCCGGCAATTCCCGCCATGGCGTCAGCCGATCCACGCATCCGTTCCATCCGAGACTTGGTAGTGATTGGAGAGGGATGGGCGGATGCTGTCCGTGTATCCTCCGGCACTCTCAACTTCATTGACCACAAAGGAGCCTCCTGTGGCGAAGATGTCCAGCAGCATAGGGACGTTCGTGTGCGGGGCGCTATGCCTGGCTGCAAGCGCGGGATGCGGGGTCGGTATCGCTCAACCCGATCGTGTTGATTGGGAGAAGACGCGGCTGGTCGACCTGACGCACTCGTTCGGCGCCGACACGATTGTCTGGCCGACGGAGCAGGATTTCAAGCTTATCATCCAGCACGCAGAGGACACACCGGGTGGATACTACTACGCGTCGAATCGCCTGGAGATGCCTGAGCATGGGGGGACTCATATCGACGCCCCGATTCACTTTTCCCGTGGGAAACAGACACTGGATCAGATCCCGATCGAGCGTCTGGTCGGTGGAGCGGTCCGAATCGATGTTCAAAGCCAATGTGCGCGTGCCCGCGATTACCAGGTCACCGTCCGAGATGTGGAGCAGTGGGAAGCGACGCATGGGCGAATTCCGGACCACTCGATTGTGTTGGTGGACACCGGCTTCGCCCGATTCTGGCCAAATCGGAAGGAGTATCTGGGAACGGAATTGCGGGGGCAGGGAGGAGTGCGGGCACTGCATTTCCCGGGGGTACATCCCAATACGGCGGCTTGGCTGGTGCGTGAACGGCAGGTCAAGGCTGTCGGCATCGACACAGCCTCGATCGACTATGGCCAATCGACGGCCTTTGGATCACACGTCACGTTGCTCTCCCAGAACGTACCGGTCTTCGAAAACCTTGCTGACCTGCACGGCCTTCCCGAAAAGGGTTTCGAGGTGATCGCGCTCCCCATGAAAATTGCCGGCGGCACCGGCGGCCCGTTAAGAATTATTGCGTTGATGCCCGGCGTGCGGTAGCCCGCAGAGATCTCCGACAACCGACGATCACGCCTGGCCTGCACCGGCGGCCAAGCAAGCGAAGCAAGCGGCTCTCGAAGGAGAAAATCGAGCGGGCCAGGTACGTGAGGCCGAAGGAGCCCGTGAGAACCGGCAGCTTCAGACGTATGCGCTGATGTGCAAATAGAAAGGCCGCCTCAGGTGAGGCGGCCTTCTTGTTTTCTCTCCCTAGCAGATGCGGAGCGGGTGCTCTCAACCGCGCGTTTAGTATTCTCCCTTGCAGGCCTGCCTCTCTCTGGAGCGACCTTGGCGGAGGAATGGGGACCCATCGAGCTTCGGGCGATGTGAAAGCTGGAACTGACTGAGGGACTGCGGTCGCCGAAGCGACCGCAGCTGAAGGAATTCCAGAAGGTTCGCGTCGCACGAGGCCGGAAGGGTCATTCCGAGAGCCTGGGAGCGACGGCGAAACGCAAGCCTGCTTCCCTACGTCCCCATTTCCCAGGATGCGAGATACTTCTTCTGCTCCGCCGTCAGTATATCGATCGCCACACCCATGCCGGCCAGCTTGAGCCGCGCGATTTCCTTGTCGATGTCCGCCGGCACCGGGTACACCTTTTTTTCCAGTTTCTTGTAATTCTTCACGATGTATTCCGCGCCGAGCGCCTGGTTGGCGAAGCTCATATCCATGACGCTGGACGGATGGCCTTCGGCGGTGGCCAGATTGACCAGGCGGCCTTCACCCAAAAGGCTCACGCGGTGGCCGTTCTTGAGCGTGAACTGTTCGACGCCGGTGCGGATTGCCTTTCGGCTCTTGCTCAATTTTTCCAGCGCAGGAATGTCCAGCTCCACGTTGAAGTGGCCGCTGTTGCAGACGATGGCACCGTCTTTCATGACGGCGAAATGTTCACCGCGGATCACGTGGATGTTTCCGGTCACCGTGACGAAGAAATCGCCGACCGACGCGGCCTGTTCCATCGGCATGACACGGAACCCGTCCATGAGCGCTTCCAGGCCTTTCAACGGATCGACCTCGGTGACGATCACGTCGGCGCCCATACCCTTTGCCCGCATGGCGATGCCGCGCCCGCACCAGCCGTAGCCCACGACGACGACGACGGACCCGCACACCAATCGGTTGGTCGCGCGCACGATGCCGTCCATGGTGGATTGCCCGGTGCCGTACCGGTTGTCGAACATATGTTTGGTATTAGCGTCGTTGACGGAGATGACTGGAAACTTGAGGACTTTCTTATCGGCCATACTGCGGAGCCGGATGACTCCCGTGGTTGTTTCTTCCGTGCCACCGATCACGTTCTTCAACAGCTCTTTGCGCTTGGAGTGGAGATGGGAGACGACATCGGCGCCATCGTCCATGGTAAGGTGCGGACGGTGCGCGATGGCGGACTCGATATGGCGATAGTAAGTGGCGTTATCCTCGCCTTTGATCGCAAACGTCGGAATGCCTTCGTGCTGGACGAGCGCGGCGGCCACCTCATCCTGCGTACTGAGTGGGTTCGAGGCGCAGAGGCGGACGTCGGCGCCGCCGGCCTTCAAGGTGATAGCCAGATTCGCCGTTTCCGTCGTCACGTGGAGACAGGCGGTGATCCGCACGCCCTTCAGCGGCTGTTGCTTCGCGAATCGCTTGCGGATCAGCCGCAGCACGGGCATCGTGGCCTCGGCCCATTCGATCTTCAACCGGCCTGCGTCGGCCAACTTAATGTCTCTCACGTCGTAATCCACGGAAACCTCCTTTGCAGAGCGTCACTCGTCATTCGTCAGTGGTCATTCGCGGTCAAGATAAAGGGGGACGAGTTGTGTAACCCGCCCCCCTTGGCCATAGCTTATCTTTTCCCAGGTGAACTCCGGTTCGTTGCGGCCAAAGTGTCCGTAGGCGGCGGTCTTGCGGAAGATCGGCCGGCGGAGCTTCAGATGCTCGATGATGGCGCGTGGCGTCATCGGGAAATGTTTGCGTACCAGTTTGTCGAGATGATCGACAGAGACTTTCTCCGTGTTCTTCGTATCGACGAGGACCGAGACGGGGTCGGCCACACCGATCGCGTAGGCCAGCTGCACTTCGCACTTGTCGGCCAGGCCGGCCGCGACGAGGTTCTTGGCAATGTAGCGGGCCATGTAGGACGCGGAGCGGTCCACCTTCGTGGGATCCTTGCCGGAAAAGGCGCCACCGCCGTGGCTGCCGTGCCCGCCGTAGGTGTCCACGATGATTTTTCGGCCGGTCAAACCGGTGTCGCCCATCGGGCCGCCCACGACAAAGCGGCCGGTCGGGTTGATGTGGTGCTTCACGCTGGTGGGGTCGTAGAGGTTCTTCGGCATCACGGGCTTGATGACTTTCTCCATGATGTCGCGCTCGATTTGCTTCGTGGTCACATCGGGGCTGTGTTGTGTGGAGACCACGATCGTGTCGATGCGCACCGGCCTGCCGTTCTTATATTCCACGGTCACCTGTGACTTGCCGTCTGGGCGCACCCAGTCGAGGATTTTCTTTTTTCGCACCTCGGCCAAGCGGCGGGTCAGCCGGTGGGCGAGCACGATCGGCATCGGCATCAACTCGTCGGTTTCGTTCGTGGCATAGCCGAACATCAGGCCTTGGTCGCCGGCCCCTCCGGAATCGACGCCCATGGCGATATCGCCGGACTGTTGATGAATGGCGGTCAGGACCGAGCAGGTATGTGAATCAAAGCCCCAAGACGCGTCGTTATAGCCGACATCCTTGATGACGTCGCGGATGATGTCGGGAATTTCGACGTAGGCTTTGGTAGAGATTTCCCCCGCGACGAATGCAATCCCGGTCGTCAAGATCGTTTCGCACGCGACGCGGGAATACTTATCCTGGGCGATCAGCGCGTCCAGAATGCCATCGGAAATTTGATCCGCAATCTTGTCCGGGTGTCCTTCCGTCACTGACTCCGAGGTAAACAAATAATTGTTTCTCATGCGCCCCTCTTTCGCTTAGGTTCAAGCTGTTGTGCGTTCCCGGTGATGGTCCCAGACCGTGGCACCATGCACCGCGGCAGATCCGTCCAGTAGAATCGTGGGGATTTTAGAGGAGATGACCTGGTTTGTCCATTACTCCATATGTAGGGGGAAATGGCATGGGGGGCCGGACGTTTCCTTGACAGTGCTTTTTGCACGTTTGTAAGATGACATGATTTCAAGAAAATCGTGTCGGACTAAGGATTCGGCCGAATGACGATCGCTACTTCCCTCCTATGGATGTCTATTGGGCTGCTTGCCTCTTCTCCCGCCATTACGGCGTTGCGGGCGCAAGCAGAGCCCTCACCAGCTGTACGGACCCAGGCCAGTGAACGGCATGCGGTGAGAGTCGGCGACGAGGCGCCGAACTTTCGTTTGCGCGACCTGGATGGCAATCTGACGAGCCTGTCGCAATATCGGGGAAAGGTGGTTCTGCTCAATTTTTGGGCAACCTGGTGTGGGCCCTGTCGAGTCGAAATGCCGGCCATGGAACAACTCTATCGGACCTATTCTCGCAGGGAATTCCAAATCCTCGCGGTCTCCACGGACCCGCAAGGGGCGGCGGTCACTCGCCCATTCCAACAGAAGACCGGGTTGACGTTTCCCATCCTCCATGACCCGGAAATGCAGATCGGCTTGACCTATGGTGCCCGATCGCTTCCGATGACCTTCATGGTCGATCGTCAGGGGGTGGTTCGCCAGAAGATTTTCGGTGCCCGAGACTGGGATTCGGCGGAAGCCCGTGAATTGATCCAGCTGCTCATGAAATTGTAAGCATGACCCAATCGCTCCCTCAGATTTCGTTGCTTGCCGCGTTTTCAGCCGGGTTGCTCTCGTTCGTCTCGCCGTGTGTCCTGCCGCTGGTGCCGTCCTACATTTCCTATATTACCGGGCTTTCGGTCGAACAGCTGACGGATGTGTCAGAACGGGCAAAATTCAAGAAGGCGATTGTCCTGAATTCGCTCCTCTTCATAGCCGGATTTTCCGCTGTCTTCATTGCGTTCGGCGCATCGGCCAGCCTGCTGGGGCAAGTGCTCGTGACCTATCAGGACTCCATTCGTCGTATTGGCGGTGTGCTGATCGTCGTATTCGGGCTCTACCTCCTGGGGGTGCTGAATCTGAATTTCTTGAAAATGGAACATCGCTATCAGTTCCGCAACCGCCCGGCCGGCTACCTTGGGTCGTTCTTCATCGGGGTCGCATTTGCCGCGGGCTGGACGCCTTGCGTCGGGCCGGTATTAGGATCGATCTTGCTGTACGCCGGCACCACAGACTCCCTGCTTGACGGTGTCGTGCTGTTGACGTCCTACTCATTGGGACTGGGTTTGCCCTTGTTTCTGACGGCGTTAGGCGTGGATCGGTTTCTCGCCTATTTCAAAGAAGTGCGAGCCTATCTGTGGGGTGTTTCTACGGTGAGCGGAGTGTTGCTGGTTGTCGTCGGCGTGATGATCTACGCCAATTCCCTCACGATAGTGACCAGCTTTCTGGAGCGTTACGGTATCGGTTGGTATTTGGGGCAGTAGTTTCTTTCCACTAATTTCTGCTTTTCATAAGTTCTTCCGCTGCGTATGGTTGCCTACTCGCTGTGCTACTCTTCGTCGCTCGTATCTCGTGAAGCGCAGCACGGAAATTGAGTGTGCCCGTTCTTCGCATGCAAGATACGAGATACGCTTCACGGGACACGCGGAACGTGAGCTAGCACCAGGCGCCGAGGCGGCACGCGGTAAAGGCTTGTCCGGTTGGACTGGCGGAGGAAGCGCCCAATGATCCGAAGGGAGGGGCAGCTTGGTTAGAAGACAGGCCTGACGTGTATGGTCTAGACGACACCGGTCCCGCGTCAGACGCAATGGCCGAATCCGATTTCTGGGCGAGCAAGGGAGGGTACGCCCCTCCGAGCGTTGCAAGCAGGCTTTTGCCATCGGCTGCCGCGCTGCTGTTCGGATATTTTTCAAGAAGGAGCGTGAGGTCAGCTCTGGCCCAATCGTCAGCGCCCAACTCATGATGGCTCATGGCAAGAAAATATAAGGCGTCTGGGGCAACGGGGCGATCTGGGTAGGTCTTGAAGACTTGTTCGAATCGATGTGCGGCGGCCAAGTAGGAGCCGCGCCGGTAGTAAAATCGCCCCACGAACAGATGCATCTCCGCCATCCAATTGCGGCACTCTTCCAGTTTCTCTAGCGACTGTGCATCGTACCGGCTTCCGGGAAAATCCTTTCGCACCCGTTCAAACGCGGCAATCGCCTTTTGGATAGGTTCGGGGTCACGATCAATGCTCTTGCTCATCTTGAAATGTACTTCACCGATCCGGAATGCCGCATACGGGGCGAGTACATGGTTTCGATACATCTCAAGGAATCGGGAGTACTCCGCGAGGGCTTCGGCGTACTCTTCCTTCTCGAAATACGCTTCTCCTCGTTTAATCATGACGTTGGGGTGATAGTATCGCTCGACGGTGTCCTCGACGAAGATCTGTTCATCCGTCCCGGTGAGGGCTTTCTTCACACCGTCCCGTAGGTCTTTGGGTGTGGTGGAGCAACCCGCAAGGAAGCTCTGCCCCACGAGGAGGCAGCCTAGAGCGATCAGACACGATACTGTCGAGGATCGATTGGCTGAGGTGCGTGGAGGGAGTAGTGGAAACCCCATGGTCGTTATTGATAGCAAGAGCGAGGGAGAAAAAGCAAGAAGAGCAGGAAAAAAAGTGGTTTGGTTGACCTGCCCCACAGGGCTCCCTATAATTCTCGCGCGATCAAGGTCCGCTCGGCGTTCCCTCCACATTATTAACCACAACCGGCGGGAGTCATGATTCGAGCCAGGGTGATTGGAACCGGCAGTTATCTCCCTCACCGGGTCGTTACGAACGAGGAGATTGCGGCCCCGCTAGGGCTTGCGTCGGACCACATTCAACGGCTGACCGGCATCAAGGAACGGTGTTGGGCGGCCGACAGCGAAGCGCCTTCCGATATGGCGATCGAGGCCGGGCGCCGGGCCCTGTCCGCGGCGGGCTGCCAAGCATCTGCGATTGAAGCGATTATCCTGTCGACCACGTCACCGGACACCGTCTTCCCTTCGACCGCCTGTTATGTTCAGCGGGGGTTGGGGTGTCAGGGGGTGGGAGCCTTCGATGTATCCGCCTCGTGCTCCGGCTTTTTATATGGACTCTCCATGGGGCAGGCGATGATTCAGAGCGGACAGCTGAAAACCTGTCTTGTGGCGGCGTCCGAGGTCAAGTCTCGATCGCTCGATCGAACGAATCAAGAGACCGCCATGCTGTTCGGCGACGGGGCTGGGGCCGTCGTCTTGCGGGGCGAAGACGATCGCAATCCCGATTGGCGTGGGATTCTCGGAATCAGGCTGTACGCGGATGGATCTCGCCATGGCCTGATTCGCGTGCAGGCCGGTGGATCCCGAACTCCATTAACGCGTGCGACGCTCGAGAAACAGGAACATACGATCCGTATGCAGGGAACCGCGCTTTATCGGGTCGCGATTCGGCGGATCGAGCAGGCCGTGCAAGATCTCTTAAAGGAATTTGGCGTAGGCATCGGCGAGATTGCACAGGTGGTGCTGCATCAGGCCAACGGCAGGATTTTGCACCAGGTTGCCGACCGCCTGGAGATTCCGCAGAACAAACTGACATCGGTCATCGAGCGGTACGGCAACACGTCATCGGCCTCTCTGCCGATTGCGCTCGATACGGCCGTGCGTGGTGGAGCCATCGCCGCCGGTGATCTTGTGCTGTTAGGCAGCTTTGGCGGAGGCGTGACGTGGGCCACCGGGCTTGTGCGGTGGTAAAGGCGATAGAACGGGGCTACGCTCCGGTGACGTCCTTACTCTGCGTCGCCAGTTGCCTGCTTGCTGCTGACAGGTAGACGAACCACAAACCGGCTTCCATGGGGGTGGGTCGCCTCTACCCAGACTTGTCCGCTCAGTCCCTCGACAAGATGTTTCACAATCGCCAAGCCGAGTCCGGTACCGCCGAGCTCGCGTGATCGAGCTTTGTCCACGCGATAGAACCGTTCGAAGACACGCGGGCGGTCCGGTTCCGGAATGCCAATGCCGGTATCCGCGACACTGAGGTCGATCATCCTGTCGGCCGATGCGGGGGCGAGTCGTGCGCCGACTGTGATGGTGCCGCCGACCGGTGTGTACTTGACGGCATTATCGAGTAGATTAGTGAGAACCTGAACGAGCCGTTCTTCGTCCCCCTCCACCGGCGGGAGAGCCGGATCGACCGACGTGAGGAGCCGGTGGCGTTTCTTGTCGGCGAGCGTTTTCATCATGGCGATCGTGCGATCGATCAGCGGACTCAGGGCGATGGGTTCCTTCTTGAAGTGCACGCTGCCTGATTCAATTTTCGAAAGTTCGAGCAGGTCATCCAGAATCAGATTCAGCCGGTTACTCTGGTTCAGGATGATGTCCAGAAAGTTGCCTGCGGCGACGGGATCGTCCTTCGCGCCGTCCAGCAGCGCTTCGACGTAGCCCTTGATCGAGGTCAGCGGCGTACGAAGCTCATGAGACACGTTCGCCACGAAGTCCTTCCGGATCGTTTCGAGGCGCCGCAGTTCCGTAATATCGTGGAAGACCAGGACGACACAGGCCTCGTTGTCCCGCTCTCCCCCGGCGGCGGAGGCTTCGATGTGCAGACACCGTCCCGTCAAAGGCAGAACAATTTCCGCTTCATGGTTCGCCCGCGAACGTAAGGCCGCGTCGATCAGCTCGTTTAACTGTGGGGGGCGGAACAGTTCGGCAGCGGGGCGCCCCCGTGCCTCCGTGCGTGCGATGCCGAACATGTGCTCCAAGGCCGGATTGATCTGTAGGACGTAGCCGCGAGCGTCCAGCACCATAACCCCTTCTACCATCGACGTCAGGACAGCGAGCAGCTGGGCGCGATCTTCCGAGAGGGCGTCGATTTGGGCGTGCAGCCGGTCGGCCGCGTCATTGAGCGAGGACGCCAGGAGGCCGATTTCGTCGTGCGCGGCGATCTTAATAGGGGCAGCCCGCTCTCCGGCGGCCAATTGCTGGGCCGCAGGGGTGAGATCGGATAGGGGGGTCGTGATGCTGTGAGCCAGCCAGAGGCTCAGTGTCACGGCGATCAAGACCGCGGCGCTCAGTGCCAATACCAGCGAGTGTCCCACCGTCAATCCGGCGACGGTCAGGCTGCAGGCCACGGTCAGGACCGTTCCCAGCGCGAGTTTCCAGCGGATGGACAGCGTCATGCGTTCTCGCCCATCAACGATTACAGTTCCTTCAGTTTGTATCCCATCGACTTCACGGAGACGATGGCCTCGTCGAGCAGCGGGAGTTTTTGCTTAAGCCGCCGGATATGGACATCGACCGTTCTGGTGGTGCCAAAGTAGTCGTAGCCCCATACGGCATTGAGGAGGATGTCGCGGGTCAGGACTCGCCCAGGATTCCGGAGGAGATGTTCGAGCAGCCCAAACTCCTTCGCCGTTAACAGCACTTCTTTTTCGCCCAGGCGAACCTCATGCCGTCCGAGGTCCATCGCCAGAGGGCCATACCGGTAGGGGGTGGATTCGGCGGCCGGCGCGCGCTCCAGCCGGCGCAGCAAGGCCTTCGCCCGCGCGACCAGCGCCTTCGGGCTGAAGGGTTTGGTCACGTAATCGTCGGCGCCGAGTTCGAGCCCGATCACCGTATCCGATTCCTCGGCTTTGGCCGTCAGCATGATGATCGGGAGCATTGCCGTTTCCGGAACGGCGCGCACCCGTTTGCAGACTTCGAGCCCGTCCATTTCAGGCAGCATGAGATCTAGTATGAGAAGGTCCGGTTTCTCTGCTTGTATTTTCTTCAGCGCCTCGATCCCGGTCGTTGCCGTGAGCACTCGAAACCCCTCTTTCTCCAGGTAGTGTGTGACGAGTTTGAGAATATCCCGCTCGTCTTCAACGATGAGGACTCTCTTGCTGCCCGAAGCGGTCATAGGACACCGAGCCTACGGCGGAGGGGGGAGAGAGTCAAGCGAATGGGTGGTACACCATCAGGAGAGGGGATCATGGAGTGATGGGCCGCTACTTGTAAGCGACGGCCGCGCTCGACGGGCCGGCGAGGTGAATGATCTCGAACCGTGTGAAGCCGGCCTCACCGCACCACCGGCGGAAATCGGCGCCGGAATAATCGAAGGCATCGCCGAACTCGATGAGCATGTTGAGCGACATCAGCAGGCCCTGCACGTTTTCGCGTCGGGCGTCGTCGATGAGCGCCTCGATGGCCACCAGCGCGCCGCCAGGCGGCAATGCGTCGTAGGCGGATCGGATCAGGTGCATCTTCTTCTCCAAATTCCAGTCGTGCAGAATCATGCCCATCGTGATGAGATCGGCCGCCCGGCCGGCTACCTTGGGTCGTTTTTCATCGGGGTCGCATTTGCCGCGGGCTGGACGCCTTGCGTCGGGCCGGTATTAGGATCGATCTTGCTGTACGCCGGCACGACGGACTCCCTGCTTGACGGTGTCGTGCTGTTGACGTCCTACTCATTGGGACTGGGTTTGCCGTTGTTTCTTACGGCGCTAGGCGTGGACCGGTTTCTGGCGTACTTCAAAGAGGTCCGAGCGTATCTGTGGGGTGTTTCTACGGTGAGTGGAGTGTTGCTGGTCGTCGTCGGCGTGATGATCTACGCCAATTCTCTCACGATGGTCACGAGCTTTCTGGAGCGGTACGGTATCGGCTGGTATCTGGGGCAGTAGTTTCTTGCCGCTAGTCTCTGCTTTTCATAATCTCTTCATCTGCTAATGAGTCCCTGCTCTTCGTCGCTCGTATCTCGTGAAGCGCAGGACGGAAATTGAGCGTGCCCCTTCTTTGCTTGCGAGTACGCTTCACGGGATACGAGGAACGCGACTAGCACCAGGCGCCGAGGCGGCAGGCGGTAAAGGCCTGACCCAGCCCACTGGAAGAAGGAATTGAGAACAGGTTTGACACTGGAGATCCGGCAGCAGCCACTCCAATATCGGCGATGGGGGATGGGTCTGATTTATGCGCAAGCTGGGGACCTGGTTTTGCTCCGCCTAGTTTTGCGAGCAGGCTGTTTCCGTCATTGACTGCTGTGCTATTGGGGTATTTGTCCGCCAGTAGGACCAGGCTCTCCCGCGACCAGTCGTCGGCGCCCAATTCATGATAGCTCATGGCTAGAAAATATAACGCATCGGGAGCAACGAGCCGATCGGGATAGGTCTTGATGATATGTTCGAATCGGTGCGCGGCAGCCAGGTACGAGCCGCGTCGGTAGTAGAACTGGCCTACGAATAGATGCATTTGCGCCAGCCAGTTATGGCAGTCTTCAAGTTTCTGCAGTGCCTGGGCATCGTAGCGGCTTCCAGGATAGTCTTTCCGGACACGTTCAAATGCGGTGATGGCCTTCTGAATGGGCTCAGGGTCCCGATCGATGCTTTTCGCTAGCTTGAGCTGAACCTCTCCGACCTTAAACGCTGCATAGGGAGCGAGCATATGGTTCCGGAAGAGATCCAGAAACCGGTTGTATTCGGTCAAGGCTTCGTTGTATTCCTCTTTCTCAAAAAATGCTTCTCCACGTTTCATGATCACATTGGGGTGGAAGAGCTGCTTCTCAACATTGTCTTCGAGAAAGATCTGCTCGTCTACGCCGCTGACCACTTTTTTCACACCGCTTCGTAAGTCTTCTGGGGTGCCTGCACAGGCAGCAAGAAAGCTTTGTCCTACAAGAAGGCATCCCAGCAGTGGCAGGAAAGAGGCTCGCGATGTCCAACTGACTTTGGTGTGAGTGGCTGTACGCAGTGATGACATATCTTTAATTCATAGCAAAAATGGAGGGCAAAAAGCAACGAGAAGGAGGGTTCGGTTGACCCACATCCGCCCTCTCCCTATAATCCCGCACGTCGTATCGGTGTCACCCTGTTGTCTTGATCCATATTAGGCAGGAAGCATGATTCGAACCAGGGCGATTGGAACGGGCAGCTATGTACCTCACCGGGTCGTGACAAATGAGGAGATTGCCCGGCCGTTAGGACTCGCTCCCGACCAGATCTACAGGCTGACCGGCATTCGAGAACGGCATTGGGCGGCAGATCACGAAGCATCTTCCGACATGGCGATTGAGGCGGGGCGTCAGGCCCTCCTGGCGGCCGGTTGTGAGGCGTCCGCGATTGAGGCCGTCATTGTATCTACTACGTCTCCGGATGCGGTGTTTCCTTCCACGGCTTGTTATGTCCAGCGCGGATTAGGATGTAAAAGAGTGGGCGCGTTTGATGTATCCGCTTCCTGCTCCGGCTTTCTCTATGGGCTCTCTATGGCTCAGGCCATGATAGAGAGCGGGCAAATCAGGACCTGCCTGGTAGCGGCATCAGAGGTCAAGTCTCGTTTTCTCGATCTCAAAGATGGGGCGACCGCCATGCTGTTCGGTGATGGGGCAGGCGCCATTGTCTTGCGTGGGGAGGAAGATCGAAGCCTGGAGATGCGAGGGATCTTAGGCATCAGGTTGCGCGCCGATGGATCGCGGCATGAGCTCATTCGTGTTCAGGCTGGCGGGTCGCGAAAACCGTCTTCTCAGGCTACGGTAGAGAGGCATGAACATACCCTGCGCATGCAGGGCGCCTCACTCTATCGGGCTGCGATTCGGCGGATTGAACAGGCCGTGCAGGATATTTTGAAGGAGTTCGGAGTCGATCTTCGTGAGGTCAAGCAGGTAGTTCTTCATCAGGCCAACGGCCGAATTCTGGCCCAGATTGCCGATCGCCTGGCTATCCCGCAGGACAGACTTTCGTCGGTCATCGAACGGTACGGCAACACGTCATCAGCGTCGTTGCCCATTGCCCTCGACGCGGCGGTGCGCGGTGGGGCTATTGCCCCCGGTGATCTTGTACTGCTGGGCAGCTTCGGCGGAGGCTTGACGTGGGCGACCGGCCTTGTCCGGTGGTAGCAGCCCGGTGAGCGTATTTCGTGTCCCGTCGTTCGTAAAGCGTAAAGCCCGCTCCCCCGGCGCGGCGCGTGCAGGTTAGACCTTGCCTGCTTGAATCACCATTTTATCTCTGCTTCGAATGGGAAGACGCACCACGAATTTGCTCCCGTGAGGCTGGTTCGCTTCTACCCACACCTGCCCCCCATGCCCCTCTACGATATGCTTCACAATCGCAAGCCCGAGCCCTGTCACACCCAGTTCGCGCGATCGGGCCTTGTCGACACGATAAAATCGTTCAAACACCCGTGGGCGGT
>JABMDG010000057.1:0-16702 GCA_015904045.1 Nitrospira sp. | reverse complement strand
CGCGCCAGGAAACACGCGGCGGTGATAGTGCCGCCGGCGGGCGTATATTTCACGGCATTATCGAGCAAATTGGTCAGCACCTGCAGAAGGCGGCCTTCATCGCCCGGGACAGGAGGGAGATTGTCCTCAATCGACAGAACCAAGCGATGCCCGTTCTTATCGGCGATGGGTTTGATCGTGGCTAACGCACGGTCGATAATCGGGCGCAAGTCAACCGGTTCCTCTTTCAATAGGACACGGCCCGATTCGATTTTCGATAGTTCGAGCAAGTCTTCGATGATCAGGTTCAGCCGGTCGCTCTGTTTAAGGATGATATCCAGAAATTTCGCCGATGCCACAGGGTCGTCTTTCGCCCCATCCAGCAAAGCTTCGACGTAGCCTTTGATGGATGTGAGCGGTGTGCGCAGTTCATGGGAGACGTTCGCCACGAAGTCTTTCCGAATATTTTCAAGGCGTCGTAGTTCGGTCATGTCATGGAATACCAGCACGACACAGGCCTCATTCTCCCGTTCGCCTCCCGCGACGGAGACTTCGATGTGCAAACAGCGATTGGAGAGCGGCAGCACGATTTCGCCCTCATGATTCGTCCGCGACCGCAGAGAGGATATGACTAGGTCGTTCAATTCTTGGTGGCGGAACAGCTCCGTGCAGGGACGGCCACGAGCCTCTGCGCGCGAGACCCCGAACATGCGCTCCAGCGCGGGGTTGATCTGTAACACATGGCTGCGATAGTCAAGCACCATGACCCCTTCAACCATCGAGGTCAGCATGGCCAGCAACTGCGCCCGGTCTTCCGAGAGTTCATCGATCCTGGTGTGCAGCCGGTCGGCCAGGTCATTGAGCACGTTGGCCAGGAGGCCGGCTTCGTCGTGGGCGGTGGTTTTGATAGGAGAGGTCCGTCGGTCGGAGGCCAGCTGCCGGGCTGTCTGTGCAATCTCCGAAAGGGGCGTGATAATGCTGCGGGCGAGCCAGAGGCTGAGCAACGCGATGACGAGCAACGTGCCGGCGAGCGCTCCGATGAGGGTTCGCTGAAACTGGACAATCTCGCGGTCGAGCTGGGCCATGGGGAGGGCGATGCGCACGACGATGGGTTGAGCGCCCGGAGGCTGCGTCAGGAGCGTGGCTCGATAGACCGTGCGCTCTCCGGTGGTGACGCTGGCCCGAATATCCTGCCCGTGCCCTGTGGCGAGGGCCTGTACGACTTCGGGCTTTACTCGATGATTGTCAACAGTGGACAAGTCGACATCCCGCACAGCACTGTCGGCCAGCACCGTTCCGTCCGAGGCAATCAATGTGACACGGGTTGTGGCCCGGTTTCCCAGGTCGCGGGCGGCCTCTTGGAGCCGGGATGATGCCGGAATCGGAGAAGACGGGCCAAATAGGGGTTGGAGTCCGTATTCAACGAGCCGGGCTTTCGCGTCCAGCACATCGTCCTGCTGCGCTAAGTACTGGCGTTCGAGCGAGTGAACAGCCACGGTGCCGGCGACAACCACACCACCGGTCACCGCCAGCAGCATCCCGATCGCCACTTTCCATCGGATCGACAGAGTCATGACGGCGTTGACTGCTTACACGTCACGTCTCACCAGCAGCCTCTTTCAATTTATACCCCAACGATTTCACTGAGACGATGGCTGCATCGAGGGGCGGAAGCTTTTGCTTCAGCCGTCGAATGTGAACGTCGACGGTTCTGGTAGTCCCATAGTAGTCGTAGCCCCACACAGCATTGAGGAGGATATCGCGAGTGAGGACGCGTCCTGGATGTCGAAGCAGATGCTCCAGCAAACCGAACTCTTTGGCGGTCAGAGGTACCTCGTCATCTCCCAAGCGAACCTCGTGCCGGGTCGTGTCCATCGTGAGCGGACCATAGTGATAGAGGCCGGCCCCTTCTGCGGGCGTACGCTCCAGACGGCGCAGCAGGGCTTTGATGCGGGCGACGAGCGCTTTAGGGCTGAAGGGTTTGGCCACGTAGTCATCCGCTCCCAGTTCGAGGCCGATGACCGTGTCAGATTCCTCGGCTTTAGCCGTCAGCATGATGATGGGCAGCATGGCGGTGTCGGGAACCGAGCGCAATTTGTCCGAAGTGATCAAAGGCGCGATGAGCTTGGATATTCGAGACCGAGCCGTCCTGGCTGAGAAGCTTCTGGCGAGCTTGGAAGAGTTGAGCGAAGATGAGGCAGATCGCCTGTGGGCGGAAGAATCGCAACGACGCTTAGACCAGTATCACGCAGGGAAGGCTCAAGCGGTTTCGGTAGATGACGTTCATGCGAAGGTGAATAGACTCTTGCGATGACGCGGCTTCGATATCATGAAGCGGCGGAAGAGGAATTACTGCACGAAATCGGCTACCTTGAGTTCCAGGCCCAAGGGTTGGGCCGAAGATTCTTTGCTGAGATTCGACGGGCTGAAGACCGCATTGCACAATTCCCTCAATCGGCTCAAGAAATCCGCCCCGGCATCAGGAAGTGCATTCTCAGGGCCTTTCAGTATTCACTCATTTATGCGATCGAACGGGATGGCGTCTTGATTTTGGCAGTGGCGCACCATCGTCGGCGTCCCGGCTATTGGGCTGGTCGTGTAACTGGATAGTACGAGTCAGGAATAAGGTGTCGGGACTCATTTCAAGCTCTGAACGGCTCATATCATGTTGCGACATGCCGGCAGTCGCAGGAGGGTTAGGCGGCGGTGCCGATGAGGCTTTCCAAGGGAATGCGGAGCTGTTTGTGCAGCCGGCGGATCATTTCTAGCGACAGGCCCCTTTCCTCATCAAGATTTCAGACACCCTCCCGCGTCCACTGAGGACAGTTTTCAAGTCCTTGCGACTCATGCCGAGTTGGTCCATCCTGAATGCGATGGCGCCTACGGGGTCTCCTGGTTCTGCCGCGGTATTTCTCTGGTCGAACTTGACCGAGCGCCGCCGTCTCGCTAGTATCCATATCGGAAGCATTCTGGATGCCAAATGGGAGGAGCAGTCATGGCGACGTTGACCATCAAGAACATTCCTGAACCGGTGGTGAAGCGACTCAAGCAACAGGCGGCCGCCCAGCATCGCAGCCTGAATTTTCAGGTCATTTCGTATCTGGAGCAAATGACACACAGCGTTCCTCTCGATGCCGATGCACTGTTGGCACGCGCCCGTTTGCTTCGCCGTATGCCTGATGCCGTAAAGCTGACGGATCGAGTTCTGCGTGCGCTCAAGACGGTCGGTCGGCCATGATCGTGGCCGATACGAATCTCTTGATTTATCTGTATATCCAAGGGCAGCGAACGGCGGAGAGCGAAGCCGTACTCCAGCGTGATCCCGTATGGGCGGCCCCATTGTTGTGGCGATCTGAATTCCGCAATGTGCTGATCGGGCTTGTCCGGAAGCGCGCGTTGTCGTTGGAGGCTGCCACTGCCATCCTCGAAGAAACGGAACGGTGGCTGGCTGGTCATGAATATAGTGTGGTCTCCCGTCACGTGCTGAGTCTTGCGGGACAGTCCGGCTGCTCGGCCTATGACTGCGAGTTTGTCGCTCTGGCGCAGGACTTGAGAGTCCCCTTGGTGACGGCTGACCGTCAGCTCCTCGGAGCATTCCCCACTGTGGCAGTCTCCCCGGCTTCATTTGTAGGCTCAGCGACTTGATGGACAGAGACGGCGCAGCGTCGGTAATTCGGTTGACGGGACCGGCTCTTCTGACGTATCGTGAACGGACTGTAGACCTGACGACTATGTAGAGCCTGGCCGAAGGAGCTACGACGACTATGAAAATCTATCTCGCCAATCCCCGTGGGTTTTGCGCCGGCGTCGATCGGGCGATCGACATCGTGGATCTGTCTCTCAAGAAGTACGGTGCGCCGATCTATGTTCGCCACGAGATCGTCCATAGCCGCCATGTCGTGAATTCGCTCCGGCAAAAAGGGGCGGTGTTCGTGGAAGAGCTGAACGAAGTACCGGAAGGATCGGTTGTCATTTTCAGCGCGCACGGAGTGGCGAAGTCGGTGTGGGAAGAAGCGAACCGCCGTCGGCTGCATGTGATCGACGCAACCTGTCCGCTGGTGATCAAGGTCCACAACGAAGTCAACCGCGACTATACCCAGGGATACGATCTGATCCTGATCGGCCACGCAGGCCACCCGGAAGTGATCGGGACGCTGGGGCAGATTCCCGACAAGTTCCATCTGGTGTCTTCGGTCGAAGATGTTGAAAAGCTCCAAGTAGAAAGTACTGTCAACCTCTCCTATGTGACACAGACGACGCTGAGTGTGGATGAATGCCGGGATATCGTCGGCGCGCTGCACCGGCGGTTCCCGAACATCAAAGGCCCGCATCAG
Source organism: Nitrospira sp. (assembly GCA_015904045.1). Next base: position 12,389 of record JABMDG010000057.1, on the reverse strand, counting down.
GAAGATATCTGCTACGCAACCCAGAATCGGCAAAATGCTGTGAAGGAGTTGTCGCGCTTGGTCGACGTGATTCTAGTCATCGGGTCTCCGAACAGCTCCAACTCTAACCGGCTGCGCGAGCTCGGCGAACAGTGCGGCATTCCTTCCTATCTCATCGATTCGGCCAGCGACATTAATCCAGCGTGGCTGCAAGGGGCCAAAGCCGTCGGCATCGCAGCTGGCGCATCGGCTCCCGAGGTCCTGGTCACGGAAGTCGTCGCATTCTTGCGAGCCTCCGGCCCGTCGGAGCTGGAAGAGCTCACCGTGATCGAAGAAGATGTCGAATTTCTCTTGCCGAAGGAGTTGGTTCAGATTGAGTCTGCGGGAAAGTCTGCGGCCAGCGTCGCCGGGTAAGTTGTTCTACAGCACTTTCTTGAATATTCCCTACATCTTGTAGGGCGTAGATTGCCACTCCCCCACCTGCTGTATTTTCTTTTGCTTTCTCTGAACTGGCTGTGCTAGAAGGGCACACCAATTTTTCAGCTTCTCAACGATCATTGACGAGTCGAACAGGTGATCTGATGTATTTGAAATCCTTGGACATGTTGGGGTTCAAGTCATTTGCGGAAGCCAAAATCAATTTCCCGGAGGGGGTGACGGCGATCGTCGGCCCGAATGGAAGCGGGAAGAGCAATGTGGTGGATGCCATCCTGTGGGTATTGGGAGAGCAGAGCACCAAGACGCTCAGAAGCGAGAAGATGGAGGACGTCATTTTTAACGGCACGGAATTGCGCAAGCCGTTGGGAATGGCTGAGGTTTCGCTGACCATCGGCGGATTGGATCAAGCAGCGATGAAACTGGAAGGCGGGACGGGGCTTCCCGGTCAGTTAACCGAATTCCAGGAATTGATGATTACTCGACGGCTCTATAGGAATGGAGAGAGCGAGTACCTGGTCAATAAGACCGCATGCCGACTGAAGGACATTCGGAGCTTACTGCTCGACACTCGTGCGGGAAGCAAGGGCCATACGGTGATTGCCCAGGGCCAAATCGACCAGATTCTGAACGCGTCGCCGCAGGACCGGCGTGAGCTCATCGAGGAAACCGCCGGAATCATCCGGTACAAGAAGCAGAAAGCCGAAGCACTGCGAAAACTTGAAGCGACCCAGCAAAATCTGCTCCGTGTCCGCGATATCATCGCCGAAGTAAAAAAACAGCTCAATTCGCTGGAGCGGCAGGCGCGACAGGCGCGGACCTACCAGACCTTGCAGCAGGAGGCGCGTGGTTTGGAAGTGGAGTTGTTGACTCGCGAATTCCGGACGTTGCGGGCTGGTTTGGCGGAATCCGAAGCGGAAGTCGCGGCCTTGGACACCAAGGAAGCCTCGACAGCGGCGGACCAGGCTCGCGTGGTCGCGGGGCTGGAGGAGGCCCGGCTTCAGTCGATTGCAACCAATGAGGTCATCGGGCAAACGCGAGAACGTCTGTCCGGCATCGAACATCAGCAGGCACAGGCGCTGACGGCGGCTGAAGTAGCCAGGAATCGAGCCCAACTGTTCGAGCAGCAACAGCAGCAAGAAGCCGGCGAATTGGAGGAGTTGACACGCGCCCAGGGTGAGCTGGAAACCTCGCTGGCGTCGATCGAGGCCTCGCTGGCGGCGATTGAGCAGGAACTGGCGGAGCGCGAGTCCGTGTTTGCCGAGTTGGATCGGGAGATGGCCCGCTTGCTGGAGCAGCGGGCGGTGGCGGTGGCGGAAGAAGAGCATGGCCGGCAGGATATTCTTCAAATAGCGGTGCAGTTGGCGAATTCGGAACAGGCCCTTGTCCAGCTAGGCATCCGGATGAGTGAGGTCGTCGATCGTGAGGCCTGGCTGATCGCGGACCAGGCGGAGACACAGTCTCAGCGAGCGGCAGCGGTGATGCGGCACGAGGCACTTCGGCTGGAGTATGGAGAGGCGGGGCGCCTCGTGGCGAGTCTGCGGACACAACAGGACGTGGTGCAGGGTGAATTGTCCAGGGTGGCCGATGAACTGCGTGCATTGGATCAGACAATTCTTCACCGATCCGAGGAATTAGCCGCGGTCGATTCCCGCTTGCAGGCTTTGCAAGGGTTGGTGCGGGAGGAAATGGGATATGGGCGGGCTGGCAGCGATGAAGCCACGGCATTGAAATCCTGCGGCGGGGTGCAGGATGCCATTGCTGAGTGGCTGGTGATTCCTCCGGGGTTGGACCGAGCCGTGGAAGCATTTCTGGGTGAACGGGTGCATGGCTGGTTGGTTGATGAGCCGGCGGTAGCGCAGCGGGCCATCGGCTTTCTCCGGGAGAAGTCGTTGGGCCGGGGGACGTTTATCCCGCAACGTGTACGATGGGAGCCTGCCGGTCCTCAGTCTTCGTCTTGGTGGGAGGCGATCGCGGGCACACCCGGTGTGTTGGGCCGCGCGGTGGATCTCATTCACACGGATGCCGAGCGGGCCGCGGCTCGCGACAGTCTCTTTGATCGAGTCGTGTTTGTCGAGTCGCTGGACGAAGCGGTGCGTCTCTGGGAGCAACAGGCCTGGTCCGGACAGCAGGGGCCGATTCTTGTCACGCGCTCGGGCGAGATCATGGATGCGTCCGGGGTGATCAGTGGCGGACAAACGTGCGAGGGACTGGGATTGCTGGAGCGGCGGCGTGAAGTCGTTGAACTGGAGCAGACCCGCACGAATGTGACCGCGGCACTTGACCAGGAGAAACAGCATCGGCTTGCATTGCAGGCGGTGGCGGAAGAACTGGCGGCGCAGGCCAGAGAGGTGGCCGACAACCTGCGCCAAACCGAAATGCAGGATTTGTCGCTGAGGAAAGATGAAGAAACCTTGCGGCAGGTGGTGGGCGATCTGGATCTGAAGCTCGCGGGCATCAAGACAGATCTCAACAAGGGGGCGGTTGAGCGGGAACGCTATGAACGGGAGACCAGTACGGCTGAGGCGCAACGTCGTCAATGGATCGAGGAGAAGGCAAGCCGGGAGGCGGGGCTGATCCAGGTTCGTGAGCGGGTTGCCGCGATTGACCGTGAGGGGCGGGCATTCCAGGAACGTGTGACTGAAGCGCGGTTGCTGTCCGAAGGGCAGCGGGCCAAGCGAGGGCATGAGCAGGCCAATCAGGCGCGTGTCAAGCAGCAACAGGCTGAGGCGGAGCAGAGACGGCAGTCACTGGCCGCCCATCTGGAAGGACTGGAGCAGGCGATTCAGGAAAGCCGGGAAGAACAGGCTAAGCAGGAAGCGGCATGTCGGGAACTGGGGGCGGCCGCGATGCAGCTCAAGACGGAGCTCGTGGCCACGCAGGAGCGGCAGACGCAGGAACTCGCAGCATGCCAGGGACTGGAGACGAGCGTGGATGAGCTCCGGCGGGTCATGTCGGCGGTGCGCGACGCACGGATGGCGATCGAAGTGCGGCGGGCGGAGTTGCGCACGCAGCTGGGGACCGTGGAAAGCACCTTGTCGGGGACCTATCAATTGGATCTTGCCGCGCTCACCGCCGAACAGCCGTCGCCGATCGAAGGGCAGCGCTCTGAGAGGGCCGAGGTGGCTGTCAATCCATTGAGCCTCACCTCGAATGAAGAGTTGAAGGCGCAACTCCAGAAACTGCGCGAGCGGCTGGACCGTATGGGCCCCATCAATCTGGCCGCGATCGGTGAGCACCAGGAACTCGAACAGCGCTACAGCTTCCTGTCCACTCAGGAGCAGGATCTCTCCCACTCCATGGCCTCGCTCCGGGAGATTATCCAGCGGATCAACCGGACAACGAAGGATATGTTTGCGGCTACATTCATAGAGCTTCAGGAAAAGTTCGGGGAGGTCTTCGGCAAATTTTTCCCCGGCGGTCGGGCGGAGTTACAGCTAGTCGAGGAGCCACCTGCGGAAAACGGGGACGGCTCGGGACATCAAGAACCCGGCATCGACATCGTGGCACAACCGCCCGGCAAGCGTCTGAAAAGTATTACCATGCTGTCCGGTGGAGAGAAGACCCTTACAGCAATGGCCCTGCTGTTTGCCAGTTTTCTCATCCGGCCGACTCCGTTTTGTCTGCTGGACGAAATCGATGCGCCGCTGGACGAGGAAAATATTGGCCGGTTCACCGACGTCTTGCGGGACTTGGCGCAGAACGCCCAGTTCTTGGTCATAACCCACAACAAGCGGACGATGGGGATTGCCGACTCGCTATTCGGTGTGACGATGGAAGAACCCGGGGTGTCTAAGCTCGTATCGGTGAGGCTGGGCGATCTCCAACCGGCCTGATATTTTCCAAAAACTCGAATAGTTTAGAGGACTTCCCCGCGCAATTGCTTGACTCCCTCTAGGACGTCTGTTATAAGCCCTCAATCTTGCAGGGCGGAGTGTGCCCCAAGGGCTTTCTGCTGAAATTGCTCGAGCAGGAACAATTCATGAACCTGATCCGAACGTTAATCAACCGGTTGTCGGAGAGCTTTCTCTCGACTGTTCCGGAAAAATTCAGCCCCGCCGCTGACTATACTCCGGCCTCGCCGCTTCGGCTTGTGTCGGACAAACCGGTGGGGTTGCCTTCCCTGGATCCGGCCATCCGTCGCCCTGCCGGCCATGCAGTCAGCCAGCCCGATTCCATCGATGATGCAATCAGGCGGAGCCAAGCCTGGTTCTTGGGCCAACAACATGCCGAGGGCTACTGGGTGGCGGAGCTGGAGGCGGACACGACACTGACGTCCGAATATTTGATGCTCCGGCGGTTTCTCGATCGCGTAGATCTGGACCGTCAGGAGCAGGCCGTTCGCTATTTGAAAACGATGCAGTTGCCGGACGGTGGGTGGCCGATTTATTACGGCGGCCCGGCGGAAATCAGCGCGTCCGTGAAGGCCTATTTCGCGCTCAAGCTCAGCGGGATATCGGCGGACGAACCGTTCATGATCCGGGCGAAAGAACGGATTCTGTCGATGGGCGGGGTCGTGCAAGCCAACGTGTTCACCAAGATCGCGCTGGCACTGTTTGATCAGTACGACTGGGAAGGTATTCCCCACATGCCCGTCGAGATCATGCTGCTGCCGAAGCGGTTCTATTTCAGCATCTACGCCATTTCCTATTGGTCGCGTGCCGTCTTGATTCCGCTGCTGATCATCTTCGCGCATCGGCCGGTATGCCGAATCCCCAACGAACAAGGGATCGATGAACTGTATCTCGAGCCCCGCGCGGAGATCCGCTATTGGAAGTATCCGCCGTTTAACAAGGACCAGGCGTGGTTTACGCCGCACAATTTGTTCGTCGTGCTCGACGCGCTGTTGAAGATCTATGACTACATGCCCATGCGGGTGTTGCGTGAGAAGGCGTTGCACAAAGCGACCACCTGGATGCTGGAACATATTAAGGGATCGGGCGGGCTTGGCGCGATCTATCCGGCGATGGCGAACTCCATTATGGCGCTTCAGTGTTTAGGTTATGATGCGGATGATCCGCTGGTCGTGAAGGCGCTGCAAGAAATCGAGGATCTGGAAGTCTACGACACGGTGCAACTTGAGGGGCGGCGTGTCCCCACGCTCCATTTGCAACCCTGTTTCTCTCCAATTTGGGATACGGCATTGCTCGTCAATGCGCTGATCGAGGCAGGGGTGCCCCAGGATCATCAGGCCTTGCAGAAGGCGGGGGCATATCTCATCTCCCGGCAAACCAAGACCGTGGGTGACTGGATCTTCTCTTCCCCAAAGGCTCAACCGGGCGGATGGTATTTCCAGTTTGAGAACGAACTGTATCCGGACGTAGACGATTCCGCCGTCGTGCTCATGGCGCTGTCAAAACTCAAACTGCCTCAGAAAGCCGAGCAACAGGAATCGATCCGCCGCGGCATGGAGTGGGTCATGGCCATGCAGGGATCCGATGGGGGCTGGGGCGCCTACGACAAGGACAACAACCGGGTCGTCTTCAACTATATCCCCTTCGCCGACCATCATGCCTTGCTCGATCCCAGTACGTCCGACCTGGCTGGGCGATGTCTGGAGATGTTGGCGGCCCTGGGGTACGACCGCACGCATCCCGCCGTGGCGCCGGCGCTGGCATTTCTCAAGAAGGAACAAGAACAGGATGGAAGCTGGTATGGCCGGTGGGGGGTCAACTACATCTATGGGACATGGTCGGTTCTGGCCGGTCTTCGTGCGATTGGTGAAGACGTCTCAGCGCCCTACATTCGCCGGGCCGTTTCGTGGCTCGAATCGAAACAGAATCCAGACGGCGGCTGGGGCGAATCCTGCCTGTCCTATGCCGAAGCCGAGCACAGCGGCAAAGGAGACAGCACACCGTCGCAAACCGCGTGGGCGTTGATGGCGTTGATGTCCGCCGGCGTGACGGATTCATTCAGTGTCGCGCGCGGCGTGCAGTATCTGTTGCGCCAGCAAATGAAGGATGGGGCGTGGGAGGAAATTCGCCATACGGGCACAGGATTCCCCCGTGTGTTCTACCTCCGGTATCACTGGTATTGCCAGTATTTCCCGCTGTGGGCTCTTGCCATGTATCGCAATCTCCGCTCACGTGGAAAAATGCGGGCGGATGAGTTGCGCCATCACATCCAAGCGGACGGGTCTTTCCGGGCTGAGCGTTGACTGCTGCCTATTCTGTCTCTCCGATCGATTCCCTCTCTTCATCGGCCACGGTGCCACTGAAACGGGTGGCTGTCTTTGTCGCGACCGCTTGGGAACTGAAGGCGGTGCAGGCGGGATTCCCGGCGGGTGCCAAACGGCAAATTGAAGGGACATCTGTCTGGGTGTGTCCAGCAGGTTCACGGGAGTATTGGATTGTCCGAACCGGCATGGGGTTGGAGAATGCCAAACAAGCCGCCGCACGGGTACTGGCCCATCAGCCGTTCTGCCTAGCCGTTTCAACGGGATTTGCTTGTGCGCTCATTGCCGTTGAAGTGGGCACGCTGCTTACCGGATACGAGGTGGTGCTCGCACGCGGACAGGGTACCGAGGTGTCACCGACGGTCGCAGTGCCCGGGGATGAACGGGAGGCGGTTGTGAAATTGGCGAAGGACGAAGAATCCTCTGCCCATGTCGGCCGCTTTGTGTCTACCGATCGTGTCGTGGGCCGGGCAGCCGAGAAACAGCAGCTCGCGAAGGTTGCCGGCGCCATCGGCCTGGATATGGAAAGCGCAGCCTTGGCGGCCGAAGCACAGCGTGCCCGGGTGCCCTTTGTCATTGTGCGTACGGCGTCCGATCTCTTGGATGAAGATCTTCCGCTTGACTTCAATCTCTTTCTCAGGCCCACTGGGTGGGTGAGAGGGGTGGCTGCGATTCTGGGCCATCCTTCAAGCATTACGGGGCTCCGCCGACTTCATCGCCAGAGTCGGGTGGCGGCCAAGAACTTGACAACGTTTTTCCGGCGGTATGCGGCAGCAATCTCGGCTAGAGACGCACGAGGAATTGTGCCTGCCGATAAAGGATCATGAAACTGCTTGAAAGCCTCGGTCGGTGGGCTCTGGTCTCTGTCAGCGAAATGGGACGGATGCTCATCTTTGTCCTCTCCTCCTTCGCCTGGCTCTTCCGTCCTCCATTCCGGGCAGTCCAAATCGTCAAACAGGTGCATTTCATCGGTTATAAGTCGACATTCGTCGTGGTGCTCACGGCGGGCTTCACAGGGATGGTGCTGGCACTCCAAGGCTACTACACGCTTCGGAAGTTCGGGTCGGAAGGATTGCTGGGATCGGCGGTGGCGCTCAGTATGATCCGCGAGTTGGGGCCGGTGCTGGCCGCGCTCATGGTCACAGCCAGGGCCGGTTCGGCGATGACGGCGGAGATTGGTATCATGCGGATCACGGAGCAGATCGACGCGCTGGACACCATGGCGATCAATCCGCTCCAATATCTGATTGCGCCGAAGCTCGTTGCGGGATTGATCGGCGTGCCCCTGCTGGTCGCGATCTTCGATGTGGTGGGGATTTTCGGCGGTCATCTGGTCGGTGTGGAGCTCCTGGGTGTGAATGCGGGGGCCTACTGGAACTCCATCGAATCGTCGGTGGAATGGAAAGACGTATACGGAGGCATTCTCAAATCCATCAGCTTTGGTCTGATTGTGAGCTGGGTGTGCAGTTACAAAGGCTACTACACGAGGATGAGCGCGGAAGGGTTGGGGACGGCGACGACCGAGGCGGTCGTGCTTTCCTCGGTGCTGATTCTCGTGTGGGACTATTTCTTGACGTCGGTGCTGTTGTGAAAGGCGCCTTCAGCGGTCAACTTTCAGTGGTCGGCTTCTGGCTGACAGCATCACCGTTCTCCGACATATGATCAAACTCGTCGGTGTGAAAAAGAAGCTGGGAGGGCAGCCGGTGCTGCAAGGCGTCGATTTGACCATTCCGCCGGGCAAGCTGACGACGATTATTGGCCGTAGCGGAGAAGGCAAGAGCGTGTTGCTGAAACATATGATTGGGCTGTTGCAGCCGGACGAGGGGCAAGTGTGGGTGGACGGCACGGACATCTCGCGTCTTCGGGGACATGCGCTCAACGAGGTCCGCAAACGCTTCGCGATGTTGTTTCAAGGCGCGGCACTGTTCGATTCACTGACGGTCTTCGAGAACGTGGCGTTCCCGCTGCGTGAAAAGCTGCGGTTAAAAGAGGCGGAGGTCACTCGGCGTGTTGCGGAGAAGTTGGAACAGGTTGGGTTGGCGGGAATGGGGCATAAGTTCCCTGCCGAGCTCAGCGGAGGAATGCGCAAACGCGCAGGCCTGGCGCGTGCCTTGGTCATGCAGCCGGAGATCATTCTGTTCGATGAGCCGACGACCGGCCTCGATCCGCTCATGGCGAAGTCGATCCACGATCTTATTACCGGCATGCAGCGAAAGTTTGGATTTACAGCAGTCATGGTCAGCCACGAGATTCCGGAAATCTTCGGCATTTCGGACTACGTCGCGATCTTGAAGCGGGGAAAAATCGCGGCGATGGCGGACCCGCTGGAATTTCAGCGGACCACCGATCCTGAAATCAGGGAGTTTATCTCAGTCGGAGGTACGGTGCCGCTGGCAGCGGCGCCCTCAGGAAGTTAGGAGAGTATCAGGATGGAAAAAACGAAGCTGGAATTGATCGTGGGAGTGTTCGTGCTGGTCGGGATCGTCTGTTTGGGCTATCTCTCGATCAAGCTGGGCAAGCTCGAGTTGATCGGCGGCGATCTCTACGAGGTCGAGGCGCCATTCAACTCGGCTTCCGGACTCAAGCCCGGCGCTGCGGTGGAAATCGCCGGGGTGGAGGTGGGGCGGGTCAAGTCGATCCTATTGAAAAACGACCAGGCGATTGTCCGGCTGGGGGTTTATAACGATATCAAGCTCTATTCTGACACCTTTGCCTCGATTAAGACCCGGGGGATTATCGGAGAAAAGTTTCTATCCTTATCTCCCGGAGGGGGCGGAGATCCGTTGCAAGCCGGAGACACAATCCGCGATACTGAGTCCGGCTTGGACCTCGAAGAATTGGTCAGCCAGTATGTGCACGGCAAGGTCAAGTAATTCCGCTATGCCTGTGGGAGTGATATGATCGGTGCATTGCTTGAGGAGAAGGGCATGATGATGTCGATGGTGAAAGGCCGGACCGGCCAGTTGAAGAGGTTTCTGCGTCCTCACATGGTTGTGATGACAGCAATCCTCGCTCTGTGGGTTATCATATTGGCGGTGCCCAGCTACGCGGGGGCTCCAACGGATGCCATGAAAGCGACGATCGATGAGGTGCTTCGCATCGTGCGCGAAAATGAGCTGAAGCAGCCGAGCAAAGCCGCGGAACGCCGGCAGATGCTGGAGCGGGTGGTGGAAGCCCGTTTCGATTATCAAGAAATGTCGCGCCGCGCGCTTGGCGCCCCGTGGAATACATTATCCGATCAGGAGAAACAAGAATTCGTCGGCCTGTTCCGGACGTTGCTCACAAATTCGTATGCGGACAAAATCGAAACGTACTCCGGTGAAGGCGTACAGTATTTGAACGAGCGTACGGAGAAAGAATATGCGGAAGTCAGGACCAAGGTGCTGTCGGGCAAGACGGAGATCCCCCTCGATTATCGGTTGATCAACAAGGTAAACGACTGGCGCGTGTACGACGTCGTGGTCGACGGGATCAGTCTCGTCAACAACTATCGTGGGCAATTCGCCAAAATCATCAAGTCGTCTTCCTATGCCGATCTCGTCGAGCAACTCAGAAAAAAATCTGAAAAGCTTAAGGCTCCCCAACCATAGTCGACGAGATCATGAAGCCTGTGGTGCGTAGCTTTGCGATCAGTGTCGCCGTCGTGTTCATGGGGACTCTCTTGTTCCCGATGCCCAACCGAGTTCAGGCCGATACTCAGTATTTCCCCATCCCAGCAATCAGCACCAGCCGGAATGACGGTAGCGATTTCGGGCTCATTGTGCCCGCGCTGATGACAGGACCGGATGGGGACCTCAAATACTTGGTCGCCCCGATGGTGGTGTACAACACGATCGTCGGCACGCGGGGAACCGTCAATCTGTTCCGTTATGAGCCGGGAGGAAAGGAACTCCGAGGTATTGCGTCATGGACCGAGCGGATCGAGCGCAAATTCATGTTGAGTTATGTGGATCCCGGGCTCAGTAATGGACGGTATAGCATCGCGTTCAGTGCCATGCATTTTAAGAATGCCACGGTACGATTTTTTGGCCTCGGGCCGACTACGGACAAGGATGACGAAACGAACTATACGGCCTCCGAGACCAGAGCCAACTGGAAGTTCGGAATTTACGCCAACGAGGTCACGCAGATTGCGATCAGCCAGCGGTTCAGGCATATGCAGGCGATCCAGCAGGGGGCCACGGACCTCGACTTTACCGGGGACATGTTCCCGAATGTGTCGGGTGTGGATGGCGCGACGATCCTCGGGGAGCGGATCAGCTTCCACTACGATACGCGCAATAATCTCGTGACGCCGACTGATGGGATGGCGATCACGGCCTATGCCGAAATCAACCATAACTTCCGACGGGGCGCGGAGCCGATGTATTCCCGATATGGGCTCGAAGTCAAAAAGATGTTTGCGAGTGAATCCAAGCGGGCGATTTTGGTGATCCGTGGGGATCTGCAGGCCACGCTTGGCACAGATGTCCCGTTTTATGAGTTAAGTTCGCTAGGCGGCCAGAACAATCTTCGTGGCTTTGGTGTAGACCGATACATCGATAAGCAACTGATTGCGTTCAGTGCTGAAGAGCGGATTCATATCTTGCGAGCCCGTCTTGCCGGAGTCATGGCGGATTTTGAGCTTGCGCCGTTCATCGATACTGGACAGGTGTTCAACTCGTTCAAGAATGTGAGTTTCAAGGACTATCGCATCACCCCGGGCGTCGGGTTTCGAGGGATCATCCGGCCTAACGTGGTGGGGCGGATTGATTATGGGTTCAGCAAGGAAGGCGGAGTCATTTTTGCCGGTCTCGACTTCCCATATTAGTTCAGGAGGAAAGGCCATGCTCCGCCGTCAACCCTTGCCAAACTCTTGACATGGTGGAATGGTTGTGTGAGACTCCAATCCGAATATTCATTTCATCACGTGCCTGCTTAGGTGTTACCTCTCGACGCTCGTTCTTCATGCAACACCCGAGTGATCAGATAACGAAGGAGAGTATGTCATGTCGATCCTGAAAAGCATCCACACTCCAGCCGACTTGAAGCGCGTATCCCCCGAGCGGTTTCCGGCGTTGTCTCAGGAGATTCGTGAACAAATCATCAGCGCGGTCTCTGCGGTCGGCGGACATCTCGCTTCGAACCTTGGTGTGGTGGAGCTGACGGTCGCGCTGCATTACCTGTTAGACACCCCCACGGACAAGATCGTCTGGGACACCAGCAACCAGAGCTATGCCCACAAGCTGCTCACCGGCAGGCGGGAGCAATTCCATACCCTTCGGCAATACGGCGGATTGAGCGGGTTTTGCAAGCGGGAGGAGAGCGAATACGACACGTTCAACGCCGGGCATGCAGGCACCGGGGTGTCCGCCGCGTTTGGGATGGTCGAGGCGCGGGAACAGTTGGGGCAGAAACACAAGGTCGTCTGCGTCGTCGGCGACGGGGCGATGACGGCGGGGATGACGCTCGAGGGGCTTCACCATGCCGGGGGATTGGGCAAGGACTTCTTGGTGATCTTGAACGACAACCAAATGTCCATCTCTAAGAATGTGGGTGCGATCTCAGCCTATCTGAGCCGGACGATCACGGGCGAGTTCTATGGCCGGGTGCGTGAAGAGACCGGTCAATTACTGGGCAAGATCCCCCACATCGGCTCAGATATTCAAAGGCTGGCGCGCCGGGCCGAAGAGTTGGCCAAGGGCGCGATTCTGCCCGGCTTGCTCTTTGAGGAACTGGGATTCCAATACAGCGGTCCGATTGATGGGCACAACTTCGAGCATCTCCTCCCAACCATCGAAAACGCCTTGAAGATGAAGGG